>PLSZ01000540.1 GCA_003164305.1 Acetobacteraceae bacterium | reverse complement strand
CCGAGGATGACGATGGAGGGGCCGAGGGTGACGTTCGGGGGAAAGTTTTCCGCCCTCGCCCCAACGCGGTCGAGCCGGGCCACGCCGGATAACGAGCCACGGGCCATGACGGATTGAGCCGCGGGTATCATGGACTTCTCTCCACCGCCGAGGTGAGGAGTTTCAGGATCTTCTGGAACACGCGGTCCTGCCGGGCGGTGATTTCTTCCAGAGCCTCGATGCGGTGCAGCAGATCGATGGGTTCTCCACCCGTGCCTGACGCCAGGGAGGTGTATCCGTTCCGTCTGCTCGCGACGGGGCGGGTGTCAGCGGCGCCGTGCGTCGCGCCATTGACAGCGGCCGGCTCGCCCTCATTCAGGCCCTCGGCCATTTCTTCGGCGACTTCATCGACCATCGCGGCGGAGATCGCGGTCTGTTCATCCAGCGCGCCGAACTGCAGCAGCCGCGAGCAGAGCGTGTTGATCCGTCTGGGCGTGCCGCCGGTGTGACGATACACGGCGGCGAACGCGTCCGCCTCCCAGGCCGGATTGGCGGTCCAGCCGACGGTTTTCATCCGGTGCTCGATGTAAAGGCGGGTCTCCGCCTCGGACAGCGGGCCGAGGTGGAACGACGCCAGAACGCGCTGACGCAGTTGCTCGGCGTCGCGGCTGGCCAGGATCGGGCGAAACTGCGGCTGGCCGAGCAGGATGGTCTGCACCGAGGCTTTGCCGTCGATGGTGATGTTGGAGAGCATGCGAAGCTCCTCCAACGCGGCGAAGGACAGGTTCTGCACTTCATCGACCACCAGCACGCAGCGGCGGCCGGCGGCGCGCTGTTCGCGGACCATCGCCTCGAACCGGCGCAGCAGGATGGATTTCTCGGTTCCGGGGACGACGTTCATGCCGAAGCCGTCCATCACCAGGCGCAGCAGATCGTCGCCGGAGACCTGCGTGGTGACGACCTTGGACACCGCGTAGGTGGCGCGGTTCAACTGGAGCCACAGTTGCTCCACCAGCATGGTTTTGCCGGCGCCGACCTCACCGGTGATGACGATGAAGCCTTCCCGCTGGTCCAGGCCGTACACCAGGTGCGTGATCGCGCGCTTATGATTGCTGGAACTGAAGAAGAACCGCGGATCCGGCGTGAGCAGAAAGGGAGGGCCGTCCAGGCCATAGAATTTTTCGTACACGTTGCCTTCAGGAGTGTTGGGGCCTTCAGCAGTGTTGGGGCCTTCAGAAGTGTTTCGGCCTTCAGAACTGTTTGGTGAGGCCAAGGAGGAGGAGGTTTTCGTAGAGACTATAGCCTGGTATCTTCGAAACGCGGTCGAAAAAAGAATACCGCGCGCTGAGCGTGGTGGTGGGCGACAGCAGGTACTGCAGGCCGACGGCCGTCGACAGCGAACCGTCATTCAGGCCGCCGGAGCGGTGGATGACGGAGTACGAGGCGCTGGAACTGAGCGTCAGGTCCTCCGACAGCAGATGGATCCAGGATACACCGCCGGTCCAGGCGTCACTGGCTGGTCCGTTGGTGGAAATGATGATCGGGATGCCGTTGGAATCGACGCCGACCGTCGATGTGGTGACGGGGGAATTGGAGGTGGAGACCGCGGGATTGACAGACGTTTGCTCCGACCAGGTCAGGGACAGCGAAAGTGTGTCGCGGCTGAACTGGGTCGAAAACGACGAGGTGAACGTGTTGAAGCGGTAGACGCCGGTCTGCACGCCGAGAGCGTTGATCCCGGTCAGCGCCTGGCCGCCGGATTGCGCGTTGGTCAGCCCTCCTTGCCCATTTGTGATGGCGTTATTGAGCTGGTTTTGCAGGTTCTCCAACTGGGTGCCGACCGTATTGGAGTAGTTGAAGGTGATCTGCGACCGCCCGCCGACCGCGATGAAGCCGTTGGCCTGGATGGAGTTGGTGCCGTTCAGATGGCCGTAGGTCAGGGTGATGGAACTGTCGGGGTTTGGCACGTAGGTGAAGCCGACATTCCAGATCAGGCCGCTGATCGTTTGAGCCTGGCCGCCACTGTATTGGATATGTTGCTCGCCGATCGCGCCCAGAAGGGTCAGGTTACGGTTCAGCGCGTAGCTCAGTTGGTTGTTGAAGGTTTGCCGTTCCGAGGTGAACGACGTCCCTGGAGTCGTGGCGGTCGTGGTGCCCACGGTTACGGGGGTGGCGCCGGTGTCGGTGTGCGATTGCTGCAGGTCGATGTCGAGGGCGTATTGCAGCTTGTTGAGGAACTGGCCGCTCGAGTAATGCGCGATCTGTTCGGTGGTCAGGAGGCTGGAACTGTTCGTGCCACCGCCGGTGGGGAACGGGGACGCGGCGAACCCGCTGATCGTGCTGTAGCTCGCGGCGTTGACCGAGGCGCCAAGCTTGACCGAACCATAGTCGCCGAGTTGCCTCAGCAAATAAGGGGAGATGCCGAAACTGCTGGTTTGCACCTCATTGTTTCGGTTGAGGCCCTCGCCGGTGCCGTATCCCGCGGCGTTGGCCGCCGTGGCGGCGCCGGCGCCGGCGCCGGCCGCGCCGAGCGTACCGGCGCCGGCCAGCGCGCCAAGGCGGGATTGAACGCCGCTGAGGGCGGTGACATCGACATAGGCGAAGTCCGGCACGACGGTGATCAGGCCGGTCGCGTTCAACTGCTGAGTCATCGAGTTCAGCGGCCCGTTGATCGCGTGCAGCAGCAAATTCGGCTGATAGTCCAGACTAAGTTGCAGGCGTGTCGTGTCGGCCAGGATCTTGATGCCCGGAGCGAGCACGGTCACCGCGTCGGCCGAGCGTGGCGACGTCACTTCATAGGCGTTGTCGGTGAACAGTTGCTGGATGGTCAGCCGGGGAATGATGGTCCAGGCGCTTGGATTGCCAGGCGCGCCAGGGTTGACCAGCCGCAGCTGATTGCGCAGCCCGGCGACGTCGGCCTCGGGCAGATCGGTGCCGAGCGGCGCGGCGCCGGGGACGTTATCCGCGTTGGTGGGATCGAAGAACGGGAACGCCAGCGCGACCCCGGCCCGCCCCATGAGCACGGCCATGAAGCCGCCGATGAGACAGCTGATCGTTCTGGGTGCGATCCGCTCGCCGTGCGTGCCCAGGGCTCCGGTTCCCGCGCTTCAGGAGGAATAGTAGGACGAATAGGCCCCGAATGTGTAACGCGAGGATATTTGCTGCTTGTTCAGCACCAGCGTGATGTTCGGGCAGGCCTGAATCAGGTCGAGCGAGGCCTCCACTTCGTCGCGCTGGGTCCGGTCGGCCTCGACCACGAACAGGATCTGCCCGACGACGGGGGCAAGAACGGCGGGGTCGGAGGTCGACAGGCAAGGCGGTGCGTCGAGGACCAGCAAGCGGTCGGCGTAGCGGCGGCCCAGACTTTGGATCAGGCGGGTCATTTCCTTGGTGGAGAACAGCTCCGCGCTACGTTCGCGCTCACGGCCGACCGGCAGGATCGAAAGCCGGTCGATCGGGGTCTTCACGATCAACGGCGAGGGATCGAGTTTCGGGTTCGCCACGAGATCGAGCAAGCCGCGCATTTCGGCGAGGCCCAGGGCGTAGCAGAACGAATCGCGCTTGGAGTCGGCGTCGACCAGCAGCACATGGTGGTCGCCCTGGCGGGCGATACTGCCGGCGAGGTTGACGGAGGTGAAGCTTTTGCCTTCGCCGGGGCGGGCGCTGGTCACCATCAGCAGGTTGGAGAAGCCAGGCTCCGCTCCTGGTCCGAACGCGGCGCGCAGGATCTGGCGCTGCACGAGGCGGAATTCCTCGGAAATGCGGCTGCGGGTGCGCGACCAATCGACCATGCCGCCACGCTCCAGGGCAACCGCGTCGATGGTTGGCGGGCCTTGCACCAGATCGGGCCGCTCATTTTCCGGCGCCGTGCCGGTTTGCGAAACGATCGGCGGCGCCGCCATCCGCGCCGGAGTTTGTGCCGCGCCCTGGGCTGGCCGCTGGGCAGACGTAAGACTCGGCTCGGGATGTGGCGCCGCGATCGTGGGTTGGCCGGACACCGGCAGCGCGGTGGCGGGCGGCGGAACCAGCGCGGATGGCGCGAGGCCGGATAGCGGGAACGATGTCGCGGGGGCCGGTGGGGGCGCCGGCGCGACGATCGGCCGTAACTCCAGCGCCATCGGGGCGGCGGGATCTCCGTAAGGATTGTCGCGGAACGCATCGCCGGTGAACTGGTCGAGCGGCGGTTCGGTCACCAGGGCCTGGGTCGTCAGCAGAGATTGCGTCATCGAGGCGCGGATCGGAGATGCCTGGATGCCTCCGGAGTTGATGGCGCCGTTGTCCGGCCCCTGAAGATCGAAGCTCGTGGGTTTTACGCTCAGGCCGTCGATTGGGTCCGGATGCTGGCGGTTCGGTTGCGGGCCGGCATCGCCATGCACGGTACGGTCGGGCGCCGTGCCGCCGGGCGCGCCATCGCCCAATTGGAGCAACTGCGCGGCCGACGCTTCCAGATCGCCGGAGCGCAGGCGATCCTGCACCAGGCGCTCGACGAGGGAGGATTTAGGAGGACTGGACATTCAGATCAGGGCCGCCGTCCGCAAAATGTGAACCATGAGGCCGCCGTATACTACCATCAGGACCGCGACGGCGGCGCCAAATCGCACCGCGGTCATCAGCCGCTGGCGGAACGGCGCCATGCCGAGCACCGAAATACCGCCAAGCACGGGCAGTCCCAGAGTACGCAACTCATCGACCGAGGAGAACGACCGATCGAGTTGGCCGAACAGCACCGTCATGCCAAGGCCGATGGAGAAGCCACCGAGAAGCACGCCGGTCACCAGCAGCGGCCGGTTGGGCGCCACCGGAATGCGCGGCACCTCCGGCGGGTCGATGACCTGCAGCTTGACCTTGTCGGCCTGCGTATCGGCGGCCTGCGCGATGTTGGCGGACTGCAGGCGCCCCAACAGTTCCTCATAATTGCGGCGGAGTACGGTGTAGTCGCGGTCCATGTTCATGTATTCGGCGAACAGGCCGGGCTGTTCCTTGGAAATCTTCTCCAGCCGGTCCTGGGTGCGAACCATCTCGTCGCGCTGACGGGTCAGCGAGGCGACCTGCGTATCGCTGTCGATCAGCTTGAGCTTCAACTGGTCGTAGACGGGGTTCGGCACCGAGCGTTTCGGGGTGGTGATCGTGCCGGCCTGTTCCTCGCCATTCGCGGGCGGGGTCTTGACCGGCGGACCGGTGACCGCCTTGCCTTTCAGGAATTCGATCAGCTTGCGCTGCGCGATGACGTCGGGGTGCTGATCGGTATCTTTCAGCAACAACGAGGCGAGGGTGTCCTCGGCGTCCTGCACCTTGGTCTTCGGCGCGGCGCCGTTGGCGCCATAGACCGCGCCTTCGGCGACCAGCATCGGCGGCGTGTTCTCCACCTCCTGGCGCAGCGAATCGCGCTGGATCACGGCGTCCTCCAATTTGCCGGACAAATTCGCGACGTTGGCGCGGGCGCCTTCCAGGGCACCGATGTTCGGGTTCATGTCGTTGGGCAGAATTTCCATGTAGCGGACACGGAAATCGGCGCGTCGTTTCTCGGCCGCGCGCAATTGCTGTTCGTACGACTGGATCTGCCGCTCCAGAAAGCGGCGCGCGTTCTCCATGTCGGTGCGGTTCGAGCCGGTCGCGCTCTCGACGAAGATGGTCAGCAGGGTCTGCACCACGTCATGCGCCAGCTTCGGGCTTTTGTCGCGATAGGTGATGGTGAACAGGTTCTTGGTTTGCGGCGTGACCTTGATTTCATTGGCGAGCCGCCCGATCATCCGCTCCCGGTCGGAGGGTCCGTTCAGGGTCAGGTCGAGGTCGGTCTTGGAGATCAGCTTCTCCAGGTTCGGTTTGCTGAGCAGGGTGCGCTGCAGGATCTCCAACTGGGTGGTCGGCGCCGAGTCAGCCGCGATGCCGCGCAGCAGCGGCGTCAGGATGGCGTCGGCGTCGACGAACAGGCGGGCGCTCGATTCGAACTGGTTGGGGATCGTGTAGGTGCCGACCCAACCGATTCCACAGACCAGCCACGCCACCACGACGCCAAGCCAACGCCGGCGCCAGGCCGCGCGCATGTACTGAAACAGCATGGTACGAACGGAATCCATGGCGTCGCGGCCTCCTCAGAACCAGGATTGGGGAATGATCAGTGTATCGCCAGGCTGCATCTCGATATTCTGACTGATATCGCCGTCCTTGATCAGGTCCGCGAGCCGGACATTGATCGAGCGCCGTTTTCCGTCAGGATCGACACGGACGATGACCGCCCGGTTGCCGGAGGCGTATTTCGTCAGACCCTTGGTCGCGATCATCACGTCCAGCAGAGTCATATGGTCGCGATAAGGGATGGCGGTCGGTTCGGTCGCTTCGCCGATCACGCGGACCTGACGGTCGGGCGGACCGACGAAACTGCGCACGATCACCGTGACATTGGGGTCCTGGATGAACTTGGACAGCTTCTGCTCAAGCTCGCGGGCGAGTTCCTTGGGCTTCTTGCCGGCGGCCATGATGTCTTCGATCAGCGGGGTGGAGATGCGTCCATCCGGCCGCACCGCGACGCCGCCCTCGCTGAGGTCGGGATTGCGGTAGACGAAGATGCTCAACTGATCGCCGGCGCCGATGATGTACTCGTCCGACGAGGCATCGCCGACGAGGCCCGGGTCCTTCCTCATGGGAGCGACCTCGGTTCCCCCCTTCGGCGGGCCGGAACAGCCGGCCAGCGGGCCGAAGACCGTCAGGATCAGAAGCAGCGCGCCGATGCGTCCTAAAAAATTCACGATAACTCCAAGGTCTCCATGGTCTCAGACATTGCCACCCTCCACGCCCGATGGCTCCTCACGTTCTCAGGCCCGGTGTTACCGGATGATGTCACCGGAACCGAATGATGTCACCGAAATTGGACGGCGGGGGGCTCAGCACGGAAAACATTCGCGAATTCCGTTGTCGCTGGCCTCCCTGGGCCGCCTCGGGCACGACCGCCGGCGATCGTGGTTCGGTGTAGATGCCCCCGGGGATAGTATCAGGATAGTATATTGCGCGGTCGTTCCGGGATGTGGTCTCCCGTCGGACCCAGCCTTGTCTCGTAATTCGCCCGCCCTCCGCCTTATCTCTCCGCCCCGGTCCCGCTTCCAGGGGGCGCCAATGCCTCCCCAGGGCCGGTGACAAACCCATGCTCCGGTGTAGTCCGGTCTGGGTATGCTCCGGTCCGGTTCGTCCAATCCGGGCGGCCGGTCGCGCGCCGCCGGGCGTGGCGATCATGATCACGGTGCCCGATGCGCCCCCCGTTCGCCCGGAAAGCTTCGGTCCCCGAAACAACCGCCAATCCCAAGGCCCTGTCTCCACCGGGGCCTGACGCGCCCCCGGAACCTGTCCGGCCCTAAGGATCCCTTTCGGCCCGAACGATCCCCTTCAGGAAGCCCTCACGAGGCACACCGACGTTCGGCGAACCCCGACCTCTCACGCGCGACACCGGTCCAGGCTGGTTGTTTCACGACCCGCGGCGCGGCTATATCATCGCGCCGGGCGTGGATCAACAAAGAGATGCCGTCGGATATTCCCGCATAGGTTGTTTAACATCTTGTAACCTCACGGTAAGTTGCGTTGTGTCGAAATCCTGCACGTGGTTGACGTCAAAAAAGACGAAACCCTTACAGGTCCCAGGGGAAACGCATTCGTACCCTGGGTCTGGGAGGGCCTTCAAAGCCAGGTGGTGATGGGAAAGCCCCACGGAAAGAGTAAACAATCTGATAGATTGGTGAACTTTGACGGGAATGAAATCAATTTTCTGGACGGGCGATGGCCGTTGTATTATCAGGGTGTCAGGTGGAACGGGCTCGAAGCCGATTAACGTGACACTGATTGGGGTGCGCGGTGCCGAAAATGCCGGGCGCCCACCTCGGGTATTTGGGGGAGCTTGAGGATGGCACGCGCGCTCGTGCGACTATTGCCCTTTGAAATGGCCATGTTGGGCCTTTTTGAATTTGCTTTTTTGTTCGCGCTTATTTTCATGATGCTGACCGCGGGTGGCCCGGCGCTGCTGTTGGATTCAGACGACCTGCGGCGCGACTGTCTGGTCCTCGCCGCGATGCTGGCGGTGACCATCGCCGGCACGGCGGCCACGATCGGCCTCTATCGCCCGGACGTATGCCTGGATCGCCGGCGGTTCCTGCTGTCCGGCACGATCTCGGCGCTGCTGGCGTTTCCGGCGATTCTCCTGGTCAGCGGCGCCTATCGGATGACCCTGAGCGAGGAACACATTGTCTGGCTCGCCCGGCTGCTGGCGATCTGGTTGCCGTTCGTGCTTTTGGTTCGTTTCGCGTGGAGCGCGGTGGCGGCGCGGATGCCGATGGCACGCCGGGTGTTGGTCATTGGCCATGGCTCGCGGGCCACGTTGCTGCGGCGGCGCCTCGCGACGAAACGGCATGGGTTGTTCGAGCCGATCGTGTACGACCCGGACATGGACGTCGCGGCGTTCGCCGACGCGGGGCAGCGAGCCCAGGGTGATGGTCGGGATCTGGCGCGGGAGGGGACGGAACGAGGGATGGAGGATGTGTTGTCACCGCGGTTCGTGCGCGCCAGGCGTATCTGGGGGATCGTGATCGCCGAGGACGCGCCGGAGCCGGACACCCATCTCGCTTTGCTGGACAACAAGCTGCGCGGCGTTCCGGTGTTCAGCGATCTCTCCTTTCAGGAGCATCATCTGGGTCGCATCGAACTGGATGCGATCGACGCCAATTGGCTGCTGTTCGCGGACGGTTTCCAGAACGGCATGATGTCGCGGGCCTTCAAGCGGGTGTTCGATATCGCCATCGGAATGCTGCTGACAGTGGTTACGCTGCCTCTGATGCTGATGACCGCGGTGCTGATCAAGCTGGACAGCCGGGGGCCGGTTTTCTATCGCCAGGAAAGAACCGGCCTGCACGGCGAAACGTTCACGCTGTTCAAGTTTCGCAGCATGGCGTTGGACGCCGAGGTGGCCGGCAAGCCGCAATGGGCGCAAAAGCGCGATCCGCGGATTACCCGGGTCGGTGCCTTCATGCGCGCCAGCCGGATCGACGAACTGCCGCAGTTGTTCAACGTCCTGCGCGGCGAGATGAGCATGATCGGACCGCGGCCGGAACGGCCGATTTTCGTCGATGAGCTGGCGAAGGTCATTCCGTTCTACAATCACCGCGGCTACGTCAAGCCTGGACTGACCGGTTGGGCGCAGGTGAATTATCCTTATGGTGCCTCCGTCGAGGACGCGCGGGAGAAACTGGCTTACGACCTTTATTATGTGAAGAACCGCGGCATGCTGCTGGATATGGTGATCTTGCTGTCGACGGTGCGGGTGATTCTGTTCCGCGAAGGCGCGCGCTGAGCCGGGTGTTGGGGAAGCGCCCCCGGGTCAAGCCCGGGGCCGGCTCCGGACCCCGACCAGGGAGCGCCGCCGTTCGCCTTTTTCCGTCATCCTCGGGCTCGACCCGAGGATCTCTCGCCACGCCACGGAATTCAAACGTCGGACAACGTGCCTGGGCGAGCCGATCCTCGGGTCGA
>PLSZ01000588.1 GCA_003164305.1 Acetobacteraceae bacterium | reverse complement strand
CGTCCTCGACCATATCGACCGCGATCCGCACGGCGGCCCAGGGCGTGCGTTTGGCGTCACGAGTTTGCAGGAGATGCAACAGGCCGGATTGCACGGTGAATTCAAAGTCCTGAGCGTCGCCGAACAGGGATTTCAACTCATTACAAACAGTTTCGAGTTGCGACAATGCTTTATTGCAGGGCACCTTGCCGGAGGTCTGGTCGCAACTCGAAACTGTTTGTCATGAGTTGGAATCCCTGTTCGGCGACGCTCAGGACTTTGAATTCACCGTGCAATCCGGCCTGTTGCATCTCCTGCAAACTCGTGACGCCAAACGCACGCCCTGGGCCGCCGTGCGGATCGCGGTCGATATGGTCGAGGACGGTCTGACGCAGCCGGCCGACGCGCTGCGGCGCCTCGCGGGGATCGATTTGTCCCAGGTGATTTTGACCCGGTTCTCGCCGAAACCGTCCGAACCGCTCGCGGTCGCGCAGGTGGCGGGAGTTGGCGTGGCCTGTGGCGCGATCGCGCTCGACCCGTCGGCCGCGCGGCGGATGGCCGCGGTGGGCTTGCCGGTGATCCTGGTAAGGCGCGAAACCTCAACCGCCGACATTGACGGGATCGCGGTCGCCGAGGGCGTCGTCACCGCGACCGGTGGGCGCACATCGCACGCGGCCGTGGTCGCACGGCAACTCGGGAAGGTTTGTTTGGTGTCCTGCCCAGGATTGGAGACTGATGAACGGGGGAGGAGCGCGCGGATTGGGGAACGGGAGCTGGCGGAAGGCGATTTCATTTCGATCGACGGCAACGACGGGGCGATTTACCCTGGCCGGTTGACGATCGTGATCGAGCGGCCGGAGCGCGAACTCGCGGTGATTGAAAAGTGGCGAGCCGCTGGTGGTTCGCGGCATCGGGCGAAAACGCATGCTGGAGCCTGAGGGCTTCGCCTCGCTGAGCCGGATCGATGCGTTTTTGGCCAGCGCGGTACCGGGCGCTTATACCGCGAGTTATGCGTCGGTGGGGTTCAACGGGTTCGCGCCGATCCGGACCTGGTGCGTCTGATCACATCTGACTGGGAAGCCACAAAGCGAGTTGCGGAAACGCCGTCAACAGAAACAGCAGAACGAACATGATGATGTGGAACGGAATCGTTCCCATGACGACATCGCTGAGTTCGCCGTCCCAGATGCTTTGTATCACGAACAGATTGATGCCGATCGGCGGCGATATCTGTCCAAGCTCGACGTACATCACCAGGATCACGCCGAACCAGATCGGATCGATCCCATAATTGCCCAGTACCGGGTAGATCAGCGGCACCGTGATCACGATCATGCCGATGCTTTCGACGAGACACCCCAACACGGTGTAAAGTACAAACAGCGCGCCGAAGAATTGCATGTGCGACAGGTTCAGGCCAATCAGCCAGTGTGTCACGCTCTCCCCCACGCCCGCGACGCCGATCGCGTAGGCGTAGACATAGGCTGAATAAATGATGAACAGCAGGTTGCCGACGATTTGCACCGTGCGATGCATCGCTTCGACGAAGTGAGCCCAGGTGAGGTCGCCCCAGATGAGGCAGAGAATCAGCGCGAAGGCGCAACCGCCTGAGGCGGCTTCGGTGGGCGTGGCCCAACCGGCGTAGATGCTGCCCATGATGCCGCCGATGAGCAACGCGAAGGGAACGATATCGGCGGCGGCGGTCAGGACCGAAATTCCGTCAGGTGGGGCGCCGCGGGGCACGGCGCTGCCGAAGAACGATCGCACGGCGATATACGCCATGAACATCAACATCAGCATGACACCGGGAATGACTCCGGCCATAAACAGTTTCGCCACCGACGACTCGGTGAACGAGCCGTAGATGATCATGGCGATCGATGGCGGCAGCAGGATCCCGAGCGTCCCTCCGGCGGCGAGGGAACCTGCCGACAGTCGCCGATCGTAATGACGTTGGATCAGCTGCGGCAGAGCCACGCCGCCGATCGACGCGGCGGTGGCGACGGAGGAACCGCTGATCGAGGCGAACAGCGCGCAGCCGACGATATTGGTTTGCAACAATCCGCCGGGCAGTCGGGAGACGACCTTGGCGAGGCCTCGGTAGATGCGAAACGACAGACCGCTGCGCTGCATCAGTTCGGCCATCAGGATGAACAGCGGAATCGCGGTGAGGGTGAAGCTGTTCATGCTGCCCCAGGTGACCAGGCCGATGCCCTTCAGCGCGGTCAGGCCGTGCTGCATCAGCAGGTACAACACCCCGGGAACAGCGATGGCGAAAGGGACCGCCATGCCAGCGGCCAGCAGCAGCAGGAAGACCCCGAATGAGAAGATCAGTTGAAAGGCGAGTTCCATCAACGCGCCGCCAGGAATTTACGAACGTTGCCGATCAGGGTTCGCAGCAACGACACCGACGCGGCCAGAGCGCCAAGCGGCATCACCGATTGCGGGATCCATAACGGGGTGGCGAGCAGAGTCATCGCCACGTCCTCGCTGTGGTAGGATTGCAGGACGAAGCGGCTGAGTTGCCAGACCAGCAGAACGCAAAACCCCAATGACAGAACATCGAACAAAATGTGCGACGCCGCGCGCATGCGGGGGCTTAAACGCTCCTGCACGAACTGGACGTGATGATACGATCGGTAAACCTGGCAAACAGGCAGGCTGAGAAAGGAGATCCCAACGACGATGTAACCGCCCAGTTCCTCGGAGGCTTCGAAGGAGAAGCCGAAGAGGTTGCGGGTGACGATTTCGACGAGGACGATGATTGCCATGGCGACGATGCCGATTTCGCAAATCAGCATGCAGCCCCGTTCCATCCAGGAGGGGGCGGGATGAAACGCGGCCTCCTGTTCCTCGCCCGGAAATTCCGGATCTTCCATGCTCAGCGCCCCACGGCGGCGCGGATTTCTTTCAGGATCGATACGGCTTCGGCGCTGTGTTTCGATGCCCATTCATCCCAATAAGGACGCATGCGATCGGTCGCGTCCTTGATTTCCTCGGGCGAGGCCGTGGTCAGGACCATGCCGTCCTTGCCAAAGCGCGTGGTGATTTCGTCCTCCACGCGTTTCATTTCGACAGTGGCCCACGTGGCGGCGTCGGCGCCGGCGTCACGCACGATCTTCTGGGTCGCGGGCGGCAGCTTTTCCAGCGCTTCCTTGTTCACGACGATGGTGGAATTCACGTATGACGTTGGGAAGGCGTAGCGGTATTTCAGCAGGTCGTGCCAGGCCAGACCGCCGCCCGAACTCGCGGTCAGCACGCCTTCGACGAGGCCGCGATCCAGCGCCGCCGCGACGTCCGGAGCGCCAATGGTCAGCGAGATGCCTCCGAAGCGGCGGATGAATTCGCCTTGCTCGACCGACGTGACCCGCAGTTTGGAACCTTTGATGTCCGCCAGCGAGGTGATTTTCTTGCGTCCCCAGATCACCTGAAACGGATACGAATACTGGCCGAGGACGACGATGCCTCGCTTGCCGTAAGCGTCGTCCAGATGTGGACGCAGGATCGCCATCGCCTTGTCCAGGTCGTCGATGCTCTGCAGCAGCATGGGCAGGCGCAGGATGGCGGTGATCGGAATGGTGCCGGTGGCGAAGCCGTCATCGCCCAGTTGGACGATATTATCGGACACGGCGGCGGTAATTCCGTCGGCCTTGATCGGCAGGCTGCCACCGAGATGGAGATTGATCTCCAGGTCGCCGTTGGTCTGCTGTTTCACGCTATCGATGAGACGCTGCATGGCCTGCACCGAGGGCTGCGTGGCCACCGGATTGTAGACGTAGCATTCCCAGACGGTCGCCGCTTTCGCCTCAACGGCGGTCAGCAGCAGCAGCGTCGCGGCCAGCACGCGGCCAAGGATCGCGTTCATGATAGGTCCCCCCTCGTTCGATGGGGGTGTTTTGGCTGCCCGGCGTTGGGTTGGCAAATCGGACGCGGATTATTGGCCCGGGTGGTTCAGGTCAGCGGGCGCCGAGTTTTATTCTCGTGGCGATGTAATCGCGATCGGTCGTGCCGTCATAGGACATCTTGAACGGCTTCTTCTCGGCCGGAACCGGCGCGGCGACCGCGACCGCTTTCGCCTTTTGACGCGGCGCGCGCTGCGCGGGTGCTGACGGTTTCGCCGGCGAGGGAACGCGCGTCGCCATGCCGGACGCTTCATTGGAGCGGGAGGCCGACCACGATGCGACGTCCTTGCGCAGTTGGTCTTTCATCGCGTCCTGCTGACGGTCGATCTCGGCGTCGTGCTCGCCTGGCTCGTCTGAGTGAGTGGAACTCATTGGCGTTTTCCTTTTTATTGCTGAAGCATCATGACCGCGAAGGCGACGATCAACGCGACACAGGCCGCGACCAGGGCGATCTGGTTGGGCGGCCATTGGCGGACCGATTGGATAATCCCCGCGCGCCGTGTCGCCGAGGCGTTGATCCCCGCCATGCTGATCCCCGCTGGCCGCGCCGGCAGCAATCCAATCAGGCGGGCCGCGATGACGGCCGCGTCGGGCATGGCCCAAAGACTCGNNGCCAGGCGGCCCGCCTCGGTCCAGGGATCGGCGCCGCGCCGTGCCAGAACGGACATCACGCTCAATGTCATGCCATTTGCTTCCGTGCCGATATCAGCGAACAGAAACTGGTTCAGATCCGATCGCTGAAGTGCGGTCGCGTCAGGCGCTGCCACGATGTTTTCCTGAAATTTGAAGGGGCCGCACGGAAGGGGAGGCGCGTCCCAGGGAGAATGCGTGTCTCCTTATGTGCGACCACCGCGCCGGAAATGCAAGGAGACAGAGATTATCCCTCGTCGAATTGCATCGGCAGGCGTCCGTTCCTGAAGAAAACCACCGGTTCATCATCGTATTCGCCGAGCTCCGCGTCGCCCGAAGTCGAGAACGCGACGACACCGGCTTTGCTGGTGGTCAGACGCTCGGCGGTCCGGAGCGCGGCGTCAGGCGATTTGCAGCGGATTGGCGTGTCGGGGTTCAGGCGGGCGCGTTTTCCCTGCGTGAAGGCCTGTACAAGATAGACGGTTTCGCGTGCCATGGAGAATTCTCACTTGGTGAATGGGACCCGGGATAATCTTGTGCGCTGGCGAAGAATCGTCCTCAGAACCATAGGATAGCCGGCCGAAATCTGATACACGCGAGTCGCGAGTGGAGAGCCTTAAGGGAGCCACCGTGTTACGATCCGGTCCTCTGGTTCGCGTGACCCGCGACCGACCTAAGCCGGACGCTTCAACCAAATTGCTTCCTGGCAATTTGTTCCCGGGCTTTCGTCAAGGATAAACCATGCAAATCCGAGTCGGCTACGAACTGATTTATGACTGCGTGCAACCGACGCCGATGATGCTGTTGCTCAATGTGCATCACTCGCGAGTCGATGATCTGGTCGCGCCGGATCACGTGACGACGGAACCAGCGGTGCCGGTGCACGGTTATCGCGACAGTTTCGGCAACTGGTGCAGCCGGATCGTCGCGCCGCGCGGGCGGATCCGAATCTCAAGCTCGGCGTTGGTCAGGGACACCGGGAAGCCCGATCCGGTCGTGCCGTCGGCGCAGCAGCACGCGGTACAGGATTTGCCGGACGATGTCCTGGTGTTCCTTCTTGGCAGCCGGTACTGCGAGACCGACCATTTGTCCGAAACCGCGTGGCGGCTGTTCGAACATGCGCCGACCGGGTGGGGAAGGGTGCAGGCGATTTGCGATTTCGTCCACAACCACATCAAGTTCGACTACCAGGCAGCGCGGCCGACAAGGACGGCGTGGGACGTTTATCATGAGCGTGTGGGCGTCTGCCGCGATTTCGCGCATCTCGCGGTGGCGCTGTGCCGCTGCATGAATATTCCNNAACATTCCGGCGCGCTATTGCACCGGGTATCTCAGCGATATCGGTGTGCCGCCGCCGTATTCCGACATGGATTTCGCCGGTTGGTTCGAGGCTTATCTGGGCGGCCAGTGGTATACGTTCGACCCGCGGAACAATGAACCGCGGATCGGACGCATTCTGGTGGGCCGCGGCCGCGACGCGGTGGACGTTCCGTTGAGCAACGCGTTCGGGCTGAACACGCTGGCCGGGTTCAAGGTTTGGACGGATGAGATCGTGGTGTAGGCTCGGCTTTCTCCGCGGCGTCCGCCGTTACTTCGGCGGAGATTCGCGCCAGGACGCTTTCAAGCCCAGGTGCCGAGGTCGTGTTGAGTTCCTCGGCGTCGCGGCGAAGCGCTTCACGTCGTAACAGACGGGCGGTCATCGCACTGAACGCGGCATCGGATGGGTCGGGTTCCATGGAAGCTTCCAGAAAAGATGCTCGGTCGCGCGGCAACCGGCCGCACGACCGAGCGCGTTTCGTCAGCGACCCTGGTAACGCGTGTCGCTGGTCGTCGAGGCTTCCGTGTCAGGCGTCTTTTCGACGTGATCGGCGACCATCGCTTCGGTCGTGATCATCAGCGAAGCGATCGACGCCGCGTTCTGCAGTGCTGAGCGGGTCACCTTGGTCGGGTCGATAACGCCCGAGGCTACCAGGTCTTCATAGGTGTCGGTCTGCGCGTTGAATCCGAAGTTGGGATTCTCGTTCTCGCGGATCTT
>PLSZ01000520.1 GCA_003164305.1 Acetobacteraceae bacterium | reverse complement strand
TATTGCGCATCGTCGCCCGGCTCAGCACGCGCGCCCGGGCGATCCCCGCCAGATCGCCTTTCACCAGAGTGACCCCCGCGCTTTGCATCGCGACCTCGGTCCCGGTGCCCATGGCGATGCNNTCGTTCACGCCGTCCCCCGCCATGGCGACGATCCGCCCCTCTGCCCGCAAGGCGCGCACGATCCGGTGCTTATCTTCCGGCAGCACGTCACCCTGAACTTCCGTGATCCCGAGACGGCGCGCGACCGCCTCGGCGGTGGTCTTGCTGTCGCCGGTCAGCATGACGATCCGCACGCCGTCGGCGCGCAGTGTGTCCAGCGCGGCCCGCGTCGTCGGCTTGATCGGATCGGCGATGGCGATCAGCGCCGCCGGCTTCGCGTCCACCGCGAGGAAAAGCGCGGTCGTCCCCTCGGCGCGCATCGCCTCGGCCTGGGCGGTCAGATCGCGGAACGCGATGCCCAGATCGTCCATCAGCGCCGCGCTGCCCAACGCGATTCGGTGGTCGCCGACGGTCCCGCTGATGCCTTTGCCGGTGACCGAGGCGAAGTCCGTCGCCTCGCGCAACGTCAGGCCGCGATCCCGCGCGGCGGCGACGATGGCGGCGGCGAGCGGATGTTCGCTCGACCGTTCCAGGCTGGCGGCCAGGGCCAGCACGTCCGCTTCCGCGACGCCTGGCGCGGCCGCGATCTCGACGACTTTCGGCTTGCCCTCGGTCAGCGTGCCGGTTTTGTCGATGACCAGGGTATCGACTTTTTCCATCCGCTCCAGCCCTTCGGCGGATTGGATCAGCACGCCGGCGGACGCGCCCTTGCCGATGCCGACCCCGATACTCATTGGCGTCGCGAGGCCCAGGGCGCAGGGGCAGGCGATGATCAGTACCGAGACCGCGGCGATCAGCCCGTACGCCAAGGCCGGCGGGGGACCCCAGATGGCCCAGGCCGCGAACGACGCGAGGGCGACGAGCAGGACCGCCGGGACGAACCAGCCGGCGACGATGTCGGCGAGACGTTGGATCGGCGCGCGGCTGCGTTGCGCGTCGGCCACCATCGCGACGATCCGGGCCAGCATCGTGTCGGCGCCGACTTTATCCGCGCGCACGACCAGCGCGCCGGTACCGTTGATGGTGCCTCCAATCAGCCGGTCACCGGACTGTTTCGCCACGGGCATGGACTCGCCGGTGACCATTGCCTCGTCCACCGCGCTGTTGCCTTCCAGCACCGTGCCGTCCACCGGAACCGCGTCGCCCGGCCGGATCCGAAGCCGGTCGCCGGGATGGACGTCCGAGACCGGGATTTCCTCGTCGTGGCCGTGGTTGGTCAGACGGTGCGTGGTTTTCGGCGCCAGGTTGAGCAGCGCGCGGATGGCGCCGCCGGTTTGCTCGCGGGCGCGCAGTTCCAGGACCTGGCCGAGAAGGACCAGGACGGTGATGACCGAGGCGGCCTCAAAATACACCGCGACGGTGCCGTCCATGCCGCGGAATCCGGCGGGGAACAGGCCAGGGGCGAGGGCGGCGAACAGGCTGTAGAGGTAGGCGGCGCCGGTGCCGAGCGCGATCAGGCTGAACATGTTCAGGCTGCGATTGATCACCGAGGCCCAGCCGCGCTGGAAGAAGGGAAGTCCGGCCCAGAGGACCACCGGGGTGGACAGGATCAGTTGGATCCAGGTCGAGACCGCGGGCGGCACCAAGTGACCAAGGCCGAGCCATGGCACGTGCGCTCCCATTTCCAGCACCACGACCGGCGCTGACAAAGCCACGCCGATCCAGAGGCGCCGGGTCATGTTGGTCAGTTCGTGGTTGGGCGGTGCTTCGGCGGTGATGGTCAGCGGCTCCAGCGCCATGCCGCAGATCGGGCAGCTTCCGGGCCCATCCTGACGGATCTCCGGATGCATCGGGCAGGTGTAGATGGTGCCTTTGGGCGGCGGTGACTCCAGGGTGGTTTTCGGCTTCAGATACTGGTCCGGGGCGGCGGCGAATTTCTCGCGGCAGCCCGCGCCACAGAAATGGAAGGTCTGGCCGGCATGCTCGAAGCGATGCCTCGAGGTGAGCGGATCGACCGTCATGCCGCAGACCGGATCGATGACCCTTTCCGGCGAGTCGGCGATGGCGGTTTCGGCGGCGGCGCCATGGTCATGCGCGCGAGCGTGATCGTGGTGGCTGGTCTGAACGTCGGACATGGCGGCTTTCCTGTTTCGCACCCAGGCCACGTTCACATAGGGTGACATCGGCCATGCCTCTGGCGTGCCGTCGGCCAGGAGCCGTCCTAATGTACCCCTCCCGGCTATGGTATCAAGGAGCAGCCGGCATGAACGACGCGACAAAGTCGGACATCACCAAACGGCTCAAACGGATCGAGGGCCAGGTTGGCGGATTGCCACGCATGGTCGAATACGACCGTTATCGCGTGGACGTTTTGACCCAGATCAACGCCGTCCGCGCCGCTTCGCATAAAGTGAAGGAGACGATCGTTCGCGACCACGTCTCGCACTGCGTCGCCGAGGCGTTCGCCTCGGGCAACGGCGCCCAGCAGCGTCACAAGGTCGAGGAACTGATCACCACCATCGAACAGATGACGCGATAGACGTTCGCGGTTTCTCGGAAGGCCGTGCCGATGACCCATTTCACCCCGATCTCCGCCGCCATCGGCGGGATCCTGATCGGACTGTCCGCTGCCTGGCTCTGGCTCACCTTGGGCCGCGTGGCCGGAATCAGCGGCATTCTGGGTGGGATCACACGGGCGG
Source organism: Acetobacteraceae bacterium (assembly GCA_003164305.1). Next base: position 930 of record PLSZ01000520.1, on the reverse strand, counting down.
AGGCGGGGTGGCGGCTGGCGTTCCTCGCTGGCCTGATCGGGACACCGCTGCTGTTCGCGTTGGTCGGTGGCACGGTGGCCTGGCGGGCGCCGGCCGCGAGTTGGCCCATTCTGATCGCCGCCGGGTTGCTGGTCGGCTTCGGCACGCGGTTGGGTTCCGGCTGCACCAGCGGCCACGGGGTGTGCGGGATGGCGCGGCTGTCGCCCCGCTCGATCGCGGCCACGCTGACGTTCATGCTGACGGCCGCGCTGGTGGTGTTCGCGATCCGGCATGGCCTGGGCCATTGAGGATGCGTCGGATCCTCGCGGCTTTGGTGGCCGGAGCGTTGTTCGGTCTGGGCCTGGTCATCTCCCACATGATTGATCCGTTGAAGGTGCTGGGGTTCCTCGACATCGCCGGGGACTGGGACCCGAGCCTGGCCTTCGTCATGGCGGGCGCGATCCCGGCGGCGGTGATCGGCGTCGCGCTGGGGCACCGCACGCGGCATCCGCTGTTCGCGCGCGCTTTCGTCCAACCGCCGCGCCAACCGGTCAACGCGAGGCTGCTGACCGGCGCGGCTCTGTTTGGCGCCGGCTGGGGGCTCGCTGGATATTGTCCTGGACCGGCGCTCGCCGCTCTGGGGAACGGCGCGCCGGGCACGGTCATTTTCGTCGCGGCCATGCTGTCGGGGATGGCGGGATTTCGTTGGCTGTCAGGCGGTAGGTCGGTTCACCTGGGTGACCCAGCATCCCCGGTTTCGTCCCGCCCCTGAAGTTCAGCGCAGGGTCATCAGCAATTCTCATGTTGAGGGCACGCGTCGCATTTCCCGTTACCCTCCGGCCTGGCCGGAGGATCGGTAGCCGCGCATCCGTCAGAAAATGTGCGACTATTCAAGGTTGCGCGGGGCTTGAATGATCCTCCGGTCAGACCCTACCGCATGCACACATCTTT
>PLSZ01000025.1 GCA_003164305.1 Acetobacteraceae bacterium | reverse complement strand
GCGCGCCGGCCCGGACCGCCGCCAGCGTGTTGGCGACACCCATGCCGAGATCGTTGTGGTTGTGCGTGGACAGAATGACGTTCTCGATGCCCGGCACTTTCTCGCGGATTTGCGTGTACATCCGCGCCATGTCTTCCGGCATCGCATAGCCAACGGTGTCCGGCAGATTGATCGTCGTGGCACCGGCCTTGATCGCCGCCTCGCAGCAGCGCGCCAGGAAGTCGATGTCGCTGCGGGTCGCGTCCTCCGCCGACCATTCGACGTCGTCGGCGTGATTGCGCGCGAGCTTGATGGACTCGACCGTGGCGGCGATGACTTCGTCGCGGGTCAGGCGCAGCTTGTGCTCCATGTGCAGGTCGCTGGTGGCGATGACGATGTGGATGCGCTTGCGTTTGGCGGATCTCAGCGCGTCGGCGGAGGCCATGACGTCCTGCGATCCCGCGCGCGACAGGCTGGCCAGTACTGGGCTGTCGGGACGTTGGCCGATCGTTTCGGCGATGGTCTTCACGCTCTCGAAGTCGCCGGGCGAGGCGATGGCGAAACCGGCTTCCATGACATCGACGCCAAGCTCGGTCAGCGCTTCGGCCATGCGGATCTTCTCGTTCAGGTTCATCGAGAAGCCGGGCGATTGCTCGCCGTCGCGCAGGGTGGTGTCGAAGATGATGACGCGGCCGTCTTCCAGCTTGCCGAAGCTGGGATGATTGATGGGCATTTTCTGAACTCTCCTTGGATTTGCTCGCACGACTTTGCCTCAGGTCCCCCGAGCGGTGCCGGCGTTCAACGACCCGGCGAGGCGCTCAGGGGCGGGTAAGTCGAAGAAGGAGGAGGTTGGGCAGGCGCGGCGCGGCGCACGCGGAGGCGTGTGCGGGCAGAGCGGCTAGGCGCGCGGCACGTGTCATGGTGGGAGTATAGAGGGGGAGAGGGGGCGGTGCAAGCTTGGAGTTTGGGAGTGTCAGTAGCACACGATATGTCCGGTTTAGGTAGCACACGATCTGTCCGGTAAGTCTGGTCTCTTTGGAGGTTCGGATGCGCCGGTCGGAAGCCCGACAGGGTGTACGTATGCTGAAGTTCATGGACGTATTTGGCCGCTGGGATGCGGCGGAGCTGAACCAGATGGAGGCGGCGGAGTTGCTTGGCGTCGGCGAACGAACGTTCCGCCGCTGGTGTCGGCGCTACGAGGAAGCAGGCGAGGCTGGCCTGCTGGATCGTCGGATCGGCAAGGCGTCAGGCAAAAGAGTGCCGGTGGACCGGTGCGAGGAGGTCGAGCGTTTGTATCGGACGCGCTACCAGGGCTTCACCGCGCGGCACTTTCACGAGCATCTGGTGCGCGACCATCGGTTTGCCTGGAGCTACAGCTGGACGAAGATTTTCCTGCAAAGCCGAAATCTGCTGCCGAAAGCGGAGCGTCGCGGGGCACATCGGCGCAGGGGCCCCGTCGTCCCTTGCCCGGAATGATGCTGCACCAGGATGCCTCACGGCACGCGTGGTTGGCCGAGGGTCCGCCGCTCGATCTGGTGGTGACGATGGACGATGCCACGAGCGAGATTTATTCGGCGTTCCTGATCGAAGAAGAAGGCACGGACTCGACGTTCCGGGCGCTGCTGGAGGTGTTCGGCCGGCATGGCCTGCCGCTGAGCTTCAATACCGATCGCGGAAGTCATTACTTTTACACAGCCGAAGTTGGCGGCAGGGTGGATCGTGGCCGGCCGACCCAGGTTGGGCGCGCGCTCGCGCATCTGGGCGTCGAGCATATCGCGGCATATTCGCCCCAGGCGCGGGGCCGCTCGGAACGCTTGTTCCACACCTTGCGGGATCGCGTGCCGAAGGAGTTGGTGCTGGCGGGTATCGCGACGATGGAGCAGGCCAACGCCTGGTTGCGCGACACTTATATACCGGCGCACAACGCGCGGTTCGCGATCAAGGCGGAGCAGGAGGGCAGCGCCTTCGTCGCGGTGCCCGGGTTGGATCTGGCGGAGGTTCTGTGCGTTCAGGAAGAGCGTCTGGTCGGCAATGACAACTGCGTATCGTTCCTCAATCGCAAGTTACAAATTCCGGAGAGCCCGCTGCGTCCGCACTTCGTCAAGGCGACGGTGAAGGTGCATCACTATCCCGACGGCGGCCTTGCCGTATTCCATGGCCGGCGTTGCCTCGGACGCTACGACAGCAAGGGGGTTCCGATCGGCGAACCTCGGGTGTCGGACGAGGCGAAAACATCATCCGGCCCGTCCCGCCGTGACGCTCGCACCGTGCTCGGGACTGTCAAGGACGCTTCGCGCCGCGACGCGGTGGCCTCGCAAGAGGCGAGGCCATCCCTGACAGCCCCTCCGCGCGGTGCGCGCTCGCGCGGCAGGTCGGCTCCGGGAAATGGTCCTGACAGTCTCACCAGGAAATCGCCGACGGAGACACCGCTCCTCCGCCGCACGAAACGTGAACGAGCGGCCACTTGATGTGTCACCTAAACCGGCCAAGTTAATTTGCTCTCGACAGCTTGGAGTTTGGGAGACGGCCGGGCTGCCGCAGGTTGTCGTTGACATGTGATGCACCTGTATCCATCTTTTTGCTATACCCACGATGATCCAAATTCGCGATGTGCCGGAGACGCTTCATCGCCAACTCAAATCCCGCGCGGCGCTGGCGGGCATGTCGCTATCCGCCTACCTGCTCGACAAAATTCGCCGGATGGCCAGCCAACCCACGCTCGCGGAGATGCGCGCACGCCTTGCGCAACGGTCCGCGGTCGATCCAACGGTGTCCCCGGCCGAGGCGGTTCGCGCGGTACGTGACCGTTTGTGATGGTCGTCGACGCCTCGGCCTTGATCGAGGTGTTGTTGCGCACAAGCAACGCCACGGTGGTGGAGGAGCGTTTGTTCGCCGCCGGCGAGACGTTGCACGCACCGCATTTGATCGATATCGAAACGGCCCAGGTGCTTCGGCGTTACAAGGCGGGCGGGGAGATCGATGATGCCCGCGGCGGCGCGGCGCTCGACGATCTCGCGGATTGTCCGGCGCGGCGTCACTCGCGCTGACGGCGTGCGATGCTGCATTAGCGCGTGAGCGAGGTTAAGTCGCGTTATCGTGCGATCGTCGCCGAGCGATGAAACCGGTGGCGAGACCGTTCGTTGGCGAGACCCACTTTTCGCCGGCCCAGCCATATCGATCAAGTGCCGCGAGGAAATAGGGTTCTTGGAAACCAAGCTCCATCCAGCCGTGAGTGCGCATGGCGCGGAGGGATAAGCCATCAAGTCTGGGGCCCCAGGGATATGGGACCGCCGCTGCCCAATACCCGGCCGGATCGATGATGGGTTCCCCGACGAAAAGGATGAAGCCATCCCTCTTGATCATGCAACCCATCTTCTGAAGTGCGCGTTGATGAACGAGTGAATGATGGAAAGCTTCAAAAAAGAGTATCCGATCGAATGGCTCGAGTTCTTCCCCAGCGAGAAAGTCGCCATGGATCGCGGCAATTGCGATGCCGGCGCGTTCCGCCTGCCCTCGAATGATTTGAAGGTAAGCGTCCTCGATATCAATCACCGTGACGTCGCAGCCGAGACGGGCTAAATGCAAAGATATCTGCCCATCGCCCGGACCATATTCCAGTAAACGCATTCCATCGCTAATTTTCAGGCACTTTATGATCTGACCGTATGCTTCTAAGTAGTCGCCGAGGAAATTGCCGCCGTATTGGTAGGCGCTGGGTTTTTTGATCGTATTTTCAATATCAATTGGAACCTTTTCACATTCCGCCGCGCTGTAAGTGCTCCGGCCCGATAGCTTCGAATAGACGCGCAGGACCGCGGCTTCATATTCTGGTGAGAAGGGGTCATCCGGCATCTGAATGATATCGGAATCACACAGGTGACAATTACTGAGAAGATCGATGCGCTCCACTTCGGTTTCCATGGCGGCGCATTCGGCGAATATTTCATCAAATTCGCGCAGCGACCCGATGGCTCGAGATTTCGCTGTCTTCGGCGTAATCTCCCGAGGAAGACCTTCGCGTTCAGCGCAGGCCTCATTCCGTTTCGCTGCCGCGATAGCCGCGTCTCGAAGCGCCTCGTCCAGTTGCGCCGCCATGCTGGCCACGGTTCGAAGCGCCTCGTCTCGTTGCGAGATTGCCAGGTCGCGTTGATAAAACGGTCGCCGAAGCAGCGGGACGCGGCGGTGTAAACCGAAAGGGATCACGGCGGCCTCCAGGCGGTTCGGCGCGACTCAGTAGCCTCCCAAGATCCTCCACGCAACCACCGGCCGAGAGCCGTCTCGAACTCAAGGAACCTGGAACCACGAGATGCCCAAATGCAATTCCAGATCGGTCGGCCTTTTTGGAACGTCCTTTGGAACTTCATCCCCCAGGCCATCCCAGTTACAGTGGGGAACGACGCCGGATGAAAGATCATGAACCAGAACGATCCCAAACTGCCTTTGTCCTCGGATGATCTTTATTCCGAATACCGCTATGTCACCAGGCTTCATTCCGCCGCGACCATCCCCTGATTCGGCGCCCGCGCCTCCGGCCTCGCCCGCACCACCACCACCGGCTTCATCGGCGGCGATCGAGCCGCCATCATCGCCGCCCCAGACGTCGCCGTGGCACGCAGTGGCACCGGGGTCCCCGGCATCGCATTCCGCGGCATCACCACCGCCACCGGCTTCGCGGCAACCACCGGCGCCTCTGCGACAACGTCCCGCTCCAACTCCGGCGCCTCGACCGGAGCCTCAGCCGCCACCGCTTCCTCCTGCGGCCTCTTCTGAGCGATCCGCAGTTCCCTCAGCAACCCGGTCATCGCCCGATCGAGCCCGGCAACGCCCGAATTGGTCCGCCCAACCGCAATCCGCGACGCCTCCCCAAACGCATCGTGCATCGAGTCCAGGATCAAGTGATAATGCGCCACCGCCAACCCGGCGAGCATAAACTCCACCGGATCTCGCGGAGCGAACGCTAGCACCGACCGCTCCACATCGCGTGCCCTGGCGTCCCGTTGCGCCGCCGTCTCCCCCGGCCTGTCGCACACCGCGTCGATCACCCCGCGCACCATCTCCTGGGCCACCGTCGAGGGAATGGGTAGGCATATCGCTGTCATGTCGATTGAGCCCATGCTGTTATGACATAGGTCTTTTTTCATGATAGCCCCATCGCGTCAAGGCAAATAAACCGCATACCGCGACGCGCCCGTCTCAACCGTTTGTTCATAACTCAGGATCAAAACGAACAAGCCGGCGAGGACTGTCCTCGCCGGCTCATCGAAAGGGAGTACAAGATGGAACAGCGTCTTGTCTTCCTACCGCTGATAATCGTGATTCTGACGGCCAAAGTCAAGGTCATCATCAGGATCATCGTTAGAAAGCTGGGAAGGGGACGGGCCGGTTCGTTCGCGGGCCGGCCCACCCTCGATGACACGGCCTCGATACGAATGTATTCACAACGCAGCCGGAAACTCAAACCGAGGGAACCGTCACCCCCACCATGTCGCCCTCGCGCACGATCGAGGCCAGTTGCTCCACGCTCCAGCCCTCCGTCCCGGCAGGTCGTTTCGGCAGCACCATCCACCGATAATCCGCCGTCGAGTCGACGACCTTGATTTTCACGCTCTCCGGCAACGTCGTCTTAAACTCCGCCAGCAGCCCACGCGGATCGCGCACCGCGCGCGAACGATACGCCGCCGACTTGTACCAGAACGGCGGATAGCCCAGTACGGCCCGAGGGTAACAACTGCACAGCGTGCAAACGATCAGGTTGTGAACCTCATCGGTATTCTGCAGCACGCCCAACGGCGGCATGCCGCGCATCGGGATGTCCATCGCCTCGGCCGCCTTGGCGCCATCCTCCAGCATCAGCGCGCGATACCCCGCATCCGTCCACGCCCGCGCCACCATTCGAGCCCCCTGTCCTGGGCTTGCCCGATCGGTCGATGCCAGCCGCTCGGCCACTTCGGCGTCGGTGACGATATGCTTCTCCGCCAGCAACGTCCGCACCGCGCGCAGCAGCGCCTCGCCATCCGTCTCGAGAATATTCATGGCCGCTCCAGCCAATGTTCATAGATTTCGACGACAAGTTCGTCCGCGGCCTTGCCCTCCGGCCACAACTCCCGCATCGGAAACGTCACATGGTACAGCGCACGCTTCGCCGCCGGCCGAGCGAACGCCAGATCTTCCGGGTTCGGATAATCCCCCAGATACCGCACCACCCGGCCAGTGTGGCCGCGCACGTAATGCGGGGTGCGGATATGCACCGGCCCACGCGTCTCCGGCCAGTCGTCCTTGACTATCACGGTCTCGCCGCTGGAAAAATTCATTTCGCCTCCAGCGCCGCGCGGAGTTCCGGCTCGGTAATGATCCCTTTACGCAACAGACTGTCGGCGACCGAGCGGATCCAGCGGCGGTAATAACTCAGCCGGTGATACTCGTCCTCGGGGATCGCCTCGATGCCGCGTCGCAGTTCATCGACGGTCATGATCGCCTTGGCGCCCAGTACGCCGCGCAAGGCGTCCACTTCGCGGTCGAACGCGGTCAACGCGTGCGGTTCGATATCGACCGCCTCGCACATGTATTTCGGTACGCCACCCATGTCATGGTGCGCGCGCTTGCTGTCATCGTCCATGCCCGAAGCTTAGCGCGCCACCCGCGCCCGGTAAATCGCCGTGCGGCAAAGGTGCTAAACCGGCCGTCCGGTCCACGCCGACACCGGCGCCGCCCCACCGAACGACGCCTTCGCCTGCGTCCCCAGATCGCGGAACTTGTCCGAGATCGCCGCCAGCCGGGCATCCCACTCCTGATTGATCGGCTGGTTCTCGATCAGCGCGTGGAACCGCACCATCATCATGATCAGGAACAGCGGCTTCAGAAACGCCGCGCGTAACGGACCAGCCAGGATCGCGGCGACCAGAATCGTAACGATCCCCGCCTGCTCATGCACCGATCGAGGCAGCATCACGGTAATCGCCGCCGCGGGAGCCAGCAGCAACAGCCACAGCAACACGGTCAACGCGCGCTCCAGCACCACGATCCACACAGCGGTCTTTAAGATCGGCATCGCGTTCTGCGCGTAGTACACCATGCCTTCGCGCGCGCCGGTCCAGGGATCCTCGTCGCCGCGGGCCAGATTGTACGACAGGATCACCTTATCCAGGTACCGCGTCGCCGCGCGCAAAATGATATTCACCAGGTTCGCGAGGCCTTCCAGTCCCGGCACCGGCAGGATTTCGCCAATCCAGTCCAGCGTGCGATGAAACGCCGCCAGAATGCCTCGCACCATCAGGTTCAATCCGTACAGCGCGTTGACCTGGCCAAATCGCTCGGTCACCACCCGCTTGCCGTAGGCCAGCATGGGCTCCGCGCCGTTGCCGACCTGGCCTTTCGTGATCAGTTCGGTCAGCACCGCGACATGCCCACAGGCCAGCAGATGCAGCACGTAACGCAGGATCGTGCCCCAGAAGAACCCGGCGCCGACGAGGCAAATCAGCAGCCACACAAAGCCGAACGCGCTGGCGATATGAGTGCCCAACCAGGCCGCGCCGCCGAAAGCGACAACGATCCAGACGATGCAGGCGACCGCGCAGCCCAGTAAAATACCAAATCGAGCCAATGCGTACGGCAGGCTTTGCATCAGCAGCGATATCGCCGAGGCCAGGCCATGATCGCGGACCGCCAAAGGATAGGCGTGCCTGACCATCGACGGCATCGGCGTGGCTGTCCCCCAACCACTCGCTCCGGGCACGGCTCTGATCGTATTGTCGTCCGACATTTGGATCCTCCGCCTTTTGGCACGGGAACCTTAACCAGGCGGCTTCCGGTTTGTCTACATTTTAAGATTGTGGAGACGCGGTCACACCGCCTGACGATCACGCACCGCGCGCACCCGGACCGCGTTCCCGCCGTAGGCGACCACCGTCGCGACCAACCCGCAGGCGCCGGCGAACGCCATCCACAATCCGGGCGCCGCTTTATTATCCAGCACCTCGATCAGCCAGGTCGATATCAGCGGCGTGAAGCCGCCGAACAGAGCCGTCGCCAGCGCGTAGGCCAACGAGAACCCGGCGGTGCGAACCGAGGCTGGCACGATCTCGGTCAACGCCACGACCATGGCGCCGTTGTAGCTGCCGTACAGAAATGACAGCCACAGCAGCACAGCCAGCATGTGGCCGAATGTCGGCGTGGAAACGAGCCACGCCAAAGCCGGATAGGCGGTCACCATCGTCAGTCCGGAGAAAATCAGCAGAATGGGCTTGCGACCGATGCGGTCCGACAGCGCGCCCATCACCGGCAGCCAAATAAAATTCGACAACCCGACACAGAACGTCACCACCAGGCTGTCGGTGGTGGAAAGATGCAGCACGCTCTTGCCGAATGTCGGCGTGTAAACGGTGATCGCGTAGAACGACACCGTCGTCATCACCACCAGCATCATGCCCACCAGCACGATGGCCCAATCCCGCCCGACCGAGGCGAAGATCTCCTTCGTCGAAAGCCGGTGCTCCCTTTGCAGGAACGCCTGCGTCTCCAACAGCGACCGCCGCAGGTAAAACAGGAACGGAACGATCAGGCAACCGATCACGAACGGAATACGCCAACCCCAGGCGGCGATTTGCGGCGCGGCGAGTTGGGTACTTAACAAGTAGCCCAAAATCGCCGCGACCATGATCGCGACCTGTTGGCTGGCGGATTGCCACGCGACGTAAAATCCCTTGTTGCCCGGCGTCGCCATTTCCGAGAGGTAGACGGAGACTCCGCCCAACTCGACGCCCGCGGAAAAGCCCTGCAACAACCGCCCGGCCAGCACCAGCAACGGCGCCAGCAGTCCGATCGTTTCATAGCCGGGGACGAAGGCAATCAGGATCGTGCCGCTCGCCATGATGCCCAGGGTGACGATCAGGCCTTTGCGCCGGCCAATGCGGTCGATGTACGCGCCCAGAATGATCGCGCCGAGCGGGCGCATCAGGAAGCCCGCGCCGAACGTCATGAACGTCAGCATCAGGCCGGCGAACTCGCTTCCGGTCGGAAAGAACGCTTTGGAGATGTAGGTCGCGTAAAAACCAAACAGGAAGAAGTCGAACATCTCGAGGAAATTGCCGCTCGTCACCCGCAGCACCGTCATGATGCCGGAAGGTTTGCCGTGGGCTTGAACGGTCGCTGACATCACATGCGTCTCCTGATTCGCGTCCAGCGTAAACAGCGTTTCTTCGCTTCTGCCAACCCCGAACCTCTTGAGGCCGGCCCGCCCTCCGCGCACACTCCGCCGGAATGTCCTCCCAGCCCCGCCCGGACGGCACCGCTCGCCTGATGCTGTTCTTCGCCGTCGTCTACGCGGTGGAGGGGATTGGCCAGGCCAAATCCGGAATCGTCTGGCAGCCGTTGACGTATTTCCTGAAGGAAACGCGCGGTTGGAGCCCGGTGGAAATCAGCGCCTCGCTCGCGGTGTTGGACGTGCCGTGGGTGATCAAGCCGTTGTATGGCCTGGTCTCGGACTTTCTGCCGTTGGCCGGCTACCGACGGCGTTCGTATCTGTTGCTCGCCGCTATCGCCGCCTCGGCCGCGTTCGCCTGGGTTGGCATGTTGACGGCGCCCGCGGCGATCGTTCCCGCGCTGGTGATCACCGCCATCGCCATGGCGGTCGCCAGCACCGTGTGCGGCGGACTGCTGGTGGAAAACGGGCAACGGCTGAGCGCCAGCGATGCTTTCGTCAATCAGCAATGGCTCTGGTNNTCCAGCCAGAACGCGCTGCGAGCGGCGGCCTGGATCGCGGCGGCGGCCCCTCTGGCGGTGATCGTTGCGCTGCCGCTGGTGCACGAAAGCCGCGCCACCATCGACCGGGCGGGGTTTATCCAGGGTGTCGCCGCGCTGCTGACCGCGCTCCGCTCCCGCGACCTTTGGCTGATCGCGGCGTTCCTGTTTTGCTATTACTTCAGCCCCGGTTTCGGCACCCCGTTGTATTTCGAACTGACCGACACGCTCAAATTCTCCCAGGGTTTCATCGGCTTTCTGTCCGCCGTCACCGCTTTGGGCTGGATCGCCGGAGGGCTGCTGTACCGCTGGTTGCTGTGGCGCGTGCCGCGACGAAGCTTGCTGAATCTGTCTCTGGTCTTCGGCGTCGTCAGCACATTGGCCTACCTCGGGTTGTCAGGTCACGTCAGCGCGATTGTGATTTATTTCTTCTCCGGGATGGCGGCGATGGTGGCGAACGTCGCGACGCTGAGCCTCGCGGCCGCCGTCTGCCCGCCGCGCGCCGAGGGGTTCACCTTCGCCGCGCTGATGTCGGTGATCAATTTCGCCACGCCGTTGTCCGATACGATCGGCGCGGTGCTTTACGAACATGTTTTCGCCAACCGGTTGGGNNCACCGCCTTCGTGCTGGTGCTGGTGCCGTTCGTGGACCGATCCGGCCGCTATTGACCGGGCAGCGCGCCCAGCCATATTTCGCCACAACGAAAAACTGGACGGAACGCCGTGTCGAAAATCGTGGACCGCACTTTGGATCTGTTGGAACTGTTCGCCGCCGAAAAACGGCCGCTGTCGCTGTCCGACGTCGCTCGCCTGATGAAAATTCCGGTGTCGAGTTGCCATGACGTCCTTCGCGCCATGCAAGCGCGAGGCTACATCTACGAACTCGCGCCCAGGGCGGGGTTTTATCCGACGCTGCGGCTGCAGCAACTGGGGCGGGAAATCGGCGACAA
>PLSZ01000536.1:966-5349 GCA_003164305.1 Acetobacteraceae bacterium | reverse complement strand
TCGGCAGCGGCCCGTTCCGGTTCAAGGCCGATGAGCGGGTCCCAGGGTCCTTGGTCGCCTATGAACGTTTCGCCGGCTATGTCCCGAACCCGGCCGGTGAGCCGGACTGGACCGCCGGGCCGAAGATCGCGCGGCTGGATCGTGTGGAGTGGTGGACGGTGCCGGATGCCGCGTCAGCCGCCGCGGCGCTGCAATCCGGCGAACGGGACTGGTGGTACTACGCGCCGGCGGATTTGCTGCCCCTGCTGCGCGGCAATCCGAACGTCACCGTGGCGGTGCAGGATCCGAACGGTCAGATCCCTTTCCTGCGCATGAACTTCCTGCATCCGCCGTTCTCCAACGTCGCGATCCGCCAGGCCGTGCTGCGGGCCGTCCGGCAGTCAGATTTCATGGCCGCCGTGGCCGGGTCCGATCGTGACGCATGGCGCGATCACGTCGGCATCTTCCCGGTTGGATCGCCCTGGGCGAGCGATGTCGGGCTGGATGCATCTCCGGGCAAAACCGACCTCGCCCAATTGCGCGCGGACGTCGTCGCGGCGGGGTATCGCGGCGAGCCGGTGGTGCTGCTGGCGCCGGCCGACCCGGCCGAGGTCCGGAGCATGAGTGACATCGCCGCCGACACGATGCGGCAAATCGGCCTGAACGTGGACTATCAGGCGATGGACTTCGCCACGTTCGTGCTGCGCCGGGCCAAACGCGAGCCGCCGGAGCAAGGCGGGTGGAGTGCCTGGATCGCCAACCCGGGAGCCGTGGATGGATTCAGCCCGGCGGCCGCTCCACCGCTGCGCGGCAATGGCGCGAAGTCGTGGTACGGCTGGCCCGACGTGCCGAGCATTGAAGCATTGCGCGATCAATGGCTGAGATCGACCGACCCCGCCGAGCAACACAGGCTGACAGGCGAGATCCAGCGTGTGGCGCTACAGCAGGCGATGATCGTGCCGCTGGGGCAATACCGGCAGTACACCGCTTACCGGTCCAACATCACCGGCGTTTTGCAAGGCTTCCCGGTGTTCTGGAACGTCGCCAAACAGGCATGAATGGCGGTCTGGAGCAAAATGGCCGCGGATCGCAGCCACCATGTTCCAGGTTTTCAGTCTGATACTAGGCGGCGGAACCATTGACCGTCCTCGGGTCGCCATCCTCGTGCTCGTCACGGATCAGTCGCGACATCGCGCGGGAATTGATCCCCGCGCCAGGCCGCGAGAATGACGACGGGAAGCAAATTCGAGAGTCAGGCGATCGCGCTTTGGCTCAGGCCTCGGCCGGCAAGCCGAGGCGCAGCCGGCCATCGGGGATCATCGCGTTGTGCGGGTTGACGATGCCGTGCGTCGATACGGTAAGGACGTCGCGCAACATCGCCTGCAGCGGGTTGGCATCATAGACCCAGAGCGTCCCGGCGATGTCGCACAGCCGTTCCACCGCGCCGCGGATCAGTTGGTAGACGAAGGCCACGTCGCGCCGGCGGGCACTGACGTCTTCGACGGATATGGCGCGACCTGAGTTCACCGCATCCATGCTCTCTTGCCGGCGGGCGCGGAAGATCAAGGTGGCGGACTCGATCTCGGCCGCCGATTGGGCGAGTTTCAACTGCACCACCTCCGACTCGGCCACCTTGCGCGCCGCCCGCGCCAGCCGGGTGCGCAACGTGGTCGCGACGGCGTCCAGCGCGCGATGTCCGAGGGTTATCGCCACCGGCACCTGCGAGTAGATGCACAGATACAGGCGGGGCGCGCCAACCAGGGGATAATCCGGATGCACAAGCCGGCCCGGCGTGGTGCCCCGCAGCAGGTCGTTCAGCAGCACGGTGCGGTGTTCCGGCACGAATACGTCATGCAGCGCCAGCGTCTTGCTGCCGGTGCCGCGCAGTCCCAGCACGTCCCAGTCGTCGACAATTTCGATATCGGACAACGGCACCAGCATATAGCGTTCGTCCTCGCCGCGTTGCTCGCCGAGCGTCCCGACGATGGCCCATTGCGCGCGGCCGCAACCGCTGGAGAACGGGTAGCGCCCGCTGAGCCGNNCCCCAGACGTCGATCTGTGCTTGTTCCGGCATCGATGCGATGATCCAGGCGTGTTCGCCGAAGACCGCATAGACCCATGCGCTCGACGCGCAGCCATAAGCCAGCTCCTCGACAACCCGGGAAAATAGCGGCACCGAGCTTTGCAGCCCGCCGAACCGTCGTGGCTGCAGCAATCGCATCAGCCCAAGACGGCGGAGGTCATCCATCGTGTCCGAGGGAACCTCGCGCGCCTTTTCCGTCTCCGCCGCCCGCGACCGGAGAGCTGGTACCAGGGACCGCGCGCGTGCCAGGATCTCGTCCGGATCGACGTCGCCTCGATCCGCCACGGCTGTCACGTCGATCTTCAGCGCGCCTGGCATACTGCTTTCCTCCACTGCGTGACGTCGGTCCCGTGACGTCGGTAACGTCGCGCTGCTTAATCAGGCGGCCGCCGCCCCTGTCCAATGCGAAAGGGCGTGCGTCCTATCACCGGCCGACATAGCGGCCACCGGCTGACATAACGGCACCGGCCGACGTGGCGGATCGCGGGCAGGCTATGTCTTTGCCTTATGGCCGCGCTCCGGTTTGGCATTGGCTGTCCCGGATCACCGACATTAATGCTGGGGCATGTGCCGTTTCGCGCGATCGGCCGCGCACGGCGAGGGGAGATGAACGAACATGCTGGAAGCGAGTGCGACGCGACTGGGCCATGTGGGCCTCTTTGTCAGCGACATGCCCAGGATGGTGGATTTCTATCGCCGCGTGCTCGGCTTCGTGGTGACCGACGCGGGTGCGACGGGAAGCCCGACCTTCCTGAGCCGCAGCGCCAAGGATCATCATCAGGTCGTGCTCGTCGCCGGACGCGACTCCGGCACGCGGGACATGGTCCAGCAACTGTCGTTCAATCTCGGCTCGCTCGAAGCGGTGCAACAGGCCTTCCACAGGATCGCCGACAGCGACGCCACCGATCTTCGGCCGATCACTCACGGCATCGCATGGTCGATCTACTTCCGCGATCCGGAGGGCAACCGCATTGAGATGTTCGCCGACACCGACTGGTACGTTCCGCAGCCCTGCGCCGTGCCGATCGACCTGGGCATGCCGGCGTCCCAGCTTCGTAGCGAGACAGAGGCATATTGCCGCGCTCAGCCGGGATTTCTGCCACTGCCGGAATGGCAGGCGGACTTCGCCCGGAAGATGGCCGCCGCCGGCTGACCGACCCTTCGCGGGTTCGCCGCGACCGCCGCTCAGGCTTGTGTGTCGTGCGACGACGGCAGCGAGCGGGCCGCGCGCCGCAGGCAGTCGGCGAACGCCAGCGCAGTGGGGAGGATTGCTGGGCGCGATGGAAGAGTGACATGGTGGNNGCAGTTCCTTCGTCAGCCCGTCGACGATATCGGGCGCCACGACCAACGATGTCGTGATGGCGATGCAATCGGTCACCCCGATCAGCCGCCGTACCGCGATCAGCGATGAGGTCTCGATGCACCGCCGGGGCATCGCCACCGATTGACGCGCGAACTCCTTGGTCAGCAGCGGATGCAGACGATAGGCGCGATCAGGCATGATCCACGTCTCCGTTTCCGCCAGTCTGCTCAGGCTGTGATCGCGCCGCTTCAACAGGGAATGGTGGCGATCGGCGAAGATGCCGATTTGCTCGGTCGCCAGGACCTCCGAGTACAGCGAACCGTCGTCCCCCTCGCCTATCCTTGGTCCGACCGCGATATCGAGCTCGCCCAGCCGAAGCATGCGGATCTGGTCGTCGGTCGATGCCTCGACCAGCCGGACCTGTGCGCCAGGTTCGATGCGTTTGAACGCCTTGACCGCGAGGGGCAGCAACAGGCTCATCGCGATGAACGATCCGCCGCAGGTGATCTGCNNCGCCGGATCGCCGCCCCAGGACGCGCAGCTTCGCCGCGGCTGATTCCAACTCATCGTCCATGAGGCGAACATGGTCGAGCAAGACACGACCAAGCTCGGTCGGATAGACGCCCTTGGCGACGCGGATCAGGAGTTGCGCGCCCATGGCGGCCTCGAGCCGGCCGATGCTGCGGGTCAGCGCGGGCTGGGACAGGCCGATGATCGTCGAGGCCCGATTGATGCTGCCCGCATCGACCACCGCCTTCAGGTGCAGAAGGTTTTCGAAATATCGCGCCAGCCGCCTCCGCATCGCCGGATTCCATNNCCTCCCTGAAGCCGCAGGCTGCGTCATCGGCGATCGGAACACAATGGATTCGATGGGTCGCCGCCGACGGCGGTCAGGCATGGCGTACGGCGCCCTCATCCGCGCACGGCGCGATGATATAATTCCGGAGAGGCATCCTATCGATGGCGGATGCACGCTATTGACGCGGAGGCAAGTTGACGCCAACGAAAACACCACCAA
>PLSZ01000536.1:495-931 GCA_003164305.1 Acetobacteraceae bacterium | reverse complement strand
AATTTGGCATGATCCACCGCGCGTGGATGCGCCATTTGGTGCTGCGCTTTCGCGAACAACGCCTGACCGACGAGCAACTGATGGCGTTCAGCCGGAATTTCGGCGCGCTGGACGGCAACCCGCGCCACGCCAAGGTCGAGGGCCGGTCGTCGGGAGATGCCTCCGGCTACGTCAACATCATTTCCAACGTGGTGGAGAACGGCCGCGCGATCGGCGGCCTGGGGAATTACGAGTCAAAATGGCACACGGACATGAGCTATAATCCAGTGCCGCCGATGGCGAGCGCGTTGTACGCGCTGGAAGTCCCGCCCTTGGGCGGCGACACTGGTTTTTGCAACATGTACGCCGCGCTGGAGACGCTGCCGCCGGCGTTGCGCGCCCGGATCGATGGGCTGAACTGCGTGCATGACAGCAGCCTGAACAGCGTCGGCCAGCT
>PLSZ01000536.1:0-472 GCA_003164305.1 Acetobacteraceae bacterium | reverse complement strand
TGTTTGTTTCTTGGCCGGCGCCGCAATGCTTACATCCGGGACCTGGACCTCGCGGACAGCGAAGCGTTGCTCGACGCGTTATGGAGCCACGCCACCCAGCCCGAACATTGCTGGGCGCAACAATGGCGAGTGGGCGACCTGGTTTTGTGGGACAATCGGTGCGCGTTACATCGAAGGGACGAATTCGCAGGCACCGCGCGGCGGGTGATGCACCGGACGCAAATATCCGGCGACAGGCCCTTCTGAACCCGGTGGAAGACCTCGCGCGCGCATGCCTACTTCCCTGCAACCGGCCGCGCGCGATAACAGTCCTCGCCGCCCTTCGGTCACGTGGCGTGACATCGGGCGGCTGGAGGCACTGTGAACTTACATTGGGGCGCTCTGGCGCTGGCGATCGCGACGAGCATGGTTGGACAGACCCTGCTGAAGGTGGGCTCCGGCGCGCCGAGTTTCGTGGCGCAATTGTTCGATC
>PLSZ01000134.1 GCA_003164305.1 Acetobacteraceae bacterium | reverse complement strand
CTCGAACGGACGCTCCAGCAGCAGGCGCGGATCGGGCGGCTTCAGATACGGGTCCACCAGGACATGGCCGATGCGGCTGAGCCCCGAGGAGTGCGGATACCCGAGCCAACTCACCTGCACCGGTGCAGGTGAGTTGGCTCGGGTATCCGCACTCCTCGGGGCTCAGCCGCATCGGCCATGTCCTGGTGGACCCGTATCTGAAGCCGCCCGATCCGCGCCTGCTGCTGGAGCGTCCGTTCGAGATGCCGTCAAGCTGGGTCACACTGGGCTCTTTGGGCTTTGGCGAGCAGGAGATCGCGGCGGGACTGCCGGAGGAGCGGGCGGGACGGCTGACGTTCGGCACCATGAACAACCCGTATAAGTACGCGCCAGAGGCAATCGCGTTGTGGTCCCGTGTGCTGCGCGCCGTGCCTGGCAGCCGTTTCCTGATCGTGCGGCCCGAGGCCGGAGTAACGGCGTTCCGCGAAGCGATGGCGCGGGCCTTTGAGCGCCATGACATCGAGGCCGGCCGCCTCGCTTACGTCGCGGTGCGCGGCACGCATATGCGATATTATAACGACATCGATATCGCGCTCGACACGCTGCCGCAGACCGGCGGCACGACGACGTGCGAATGCCTGTGGATGGGCGTGCCGACGGTCAGCCTGGTGGGCCCGGCGCTTTTCGAGCGGTTGAGTTTCACCAATCTGGTCAATGCCGGTCTGGCCGATCTCGCGGTCGCGTCGCCGGATGCGTATGTGGCGGCGGCGGTCGCCCTGGCCGCGGACGTGACGCGGCGGCGCGCGCTGCGGCGGGACCTGCGGGAAACCATTCGCCGCTCGCCGCTCGGCGACACCAAGGGGTGGGTTCGGGATTTCGAGGCGCTGACGATGCGCACGCTGGACGCCGGCGGGGCGGCCTTGTGATTTATACCAACCGAACAAAACACTGACCCTCGCCAGGTAGCTCGTCCTGGGCCGGCCCACCGGTCAGCCGGGACTTTGGTTTCTCGCCAGGGGCTGGCGCGGTGCCGCATCTTCTCCAAAGTGCTGGCGCTGCGGATCAAGGCGCGGGTACTGGGCATTACCGCGTGAATGAGGCCGGAGGTGTGGGTCAGGCCGGGCTGACGAACACGGCGAGCGGCGTCGCACCCTCCACCACTCGTCATGGTCCGGCTCGATCGGACCATCAGCACAAACCCACCGGTGAGAACGATTTCGTGGACACCGATGGGCCGGTCGAGCCGGACCATGACGTTTAATCAACGGTGCCGCTTCATCGGCGACACTAGGGCGACGCCCAACAATTATCGCTTCAGCGGGGCTCTCCTCCGATCGTCATCACCGGGCTTGACCCGGTGATGACGAGGAGCGGTGCGCGTCTCGCGACTCGTTTATTGTTGGGTGTCGCCTATGTCAGCACCTATCGCGCCGGGACCGATGATGACGACTGAGGCACCAATCCGGCTGACGCGGCGTGTGTTGAGCGCAGCCTTACCGCGACGCGCCGATCACGCGGCGCGAACGAGGTTGAGCACGGCGCCCTTGCCGCGGACTTCCGCTTCCTCATAATCCGCGGCGGCGATCGCGCGGTCGAGCGCGGCGCGCAACTCCTTCGCCGTCTCCAGCGTCAGTTCAACGCCCGCCCGCGCCCCGGCGTCGAGGCCCGTGTTGTAAAAGTCGAGCGTTATGACATCGCCCAGAGGCGCGTGGCGCGCGTGGTCATAAGCGACCACCGAGTGCGTCAGCGGGAACCATTGGTCCCCGCGTTTCGCCATGCCGTCCGCCCGCACGATCTCGATGATCGACGTGCACATGTCCCGACCTCCTACTTCGCCAGATATTTACCGAAGAACGTCCAGATCTTGTTCCAGCCGTCCATCGCCTGCTCGGGCCGGTACAGCGGCCGGTGCCAATAGAAGAAGCCGTGGCCAGCCCCGTCGTAACGGTGGAACTCATAGTTCTTGCCGTACTTTTTGAGTTCGGCCTCGTGCTGATTCACCTGCTCGGGGCTCGGCGCGCGGTCGTCGTTGCCGAACAGGCCGAGGATCGGGCAGCTCAGATCCTTCGTCAGGTCGATCGGCGCGACGGGCTTTTTGGCGTTGAGCTCTTCTTTGCTCATCACCACGCCGCCGCCCCACTGTTCCACGACCGCATCGACGTCGTGCTTCTGGCAGGCATAGATGAACGCGTGCCGGCCGCCCGAGCAGGAGCCGATCAGGCCGACCTTGCCGTTGTTGTCGGGCTGCGCGCGCATCCACTTCACGGCGGCTTCGGTGTCGCCGACCATCTGGCTGTCGGCGATGCCGCCCTCGGCGCGCACCTTGGCGGCGACGTCGTCGGGGTTGGCCTCGCTGCCGCCCTCGCGCTCATAGAGGTTGGCGCAGATCGCCATATAGCCGTGATGCGCGAACCGGCGTGTCGTCTCGATGTACATCTCGCTCCAGCCCGGCAGATGGTGGATCAGCACCACGCCCGGAAACGGGCCTGGGCCGGCTGGTTTGGCCACGTAAGCGGTTATGGGCGTGCCGCCATCGCCTTTGATGGTCACGTTCTCGCAGGTCATGCCTAGGTAGAATGACATCGATGTTCCTCCATGGGTCTTGGTCCTGGGTGTCCGCCGGGCACGCGTTTGTCAGCCCGGGGGCGTCGCGCCGCCGACCTTAAACGATCGGGCGCGAAAGGCACAAATGCCCGTCCAGGATCCCGGAACGCCGCGGCCCGGTGTCGCGCGATCGCGTCGCGTTACTGGCGGGATTCCATTGACGGCGCGGCGGGCATGAGGGTTGACGGCGCGGCGGGCAGGACGGTTGGCGTCGCGGCGGGCATGACGGTTGTCGTCGTCGTCGTCGGCGCCGCGAACGTTCCGGCCACGATCGCCAGGCCGATAACGACGCAAAAGATGATCACCGGCACCCACTCCGGCATTTTCATTCCGCCGATCGTGCGGGCCGCGGCTTGCCCGGCCGGCCCGGTCTGACTCGGCAACAGCATGGCGAGACGTCCGGCCGTGGCACGCGCGTCCGCCAGGGCACCCGGTCCCAGCGGCATCCGCGCGATGCTTTGCGTCAGGCCGTCGAGCATCGCGGCCTTTGGCATCCGGGCCCATTCCGCCGCCTGAGCCCAGGGATCCTTGCCAAGGCGGGCGAGGGTCGAGAGCAGCGTGAGAGTGGAGCCGTTTTGCTCGATCCCGACCTCGGCGAAGAGAAACGCGTTGAAGCCGGATTTTTGTAATGCGAACGCATCGTTATCTGGCATGTGAGGTATGTTCTTCCGATAACCCGGCGCGGGGGGTGTCGCCGCCGATCTGAACCGCCGGAGCGCGATCGGGCGGGCGGCCGCCGGAATTCCGCGGCACCTCGGTGCACCGGCCGGCGTCGCCGCCGGCCGTATCGCATCGGTTGGGCGCGGTCAGCGAATATTGATATTCAGGCCAAACGGGACTCCGAACACCACCGGCGGCGCCGCGTAATAAGGCGAGCCATAGACGACGGGCGGCGCGTAACCGCCGCCCCAACCGCCGCCGCCACGATAACCGCCGCCGCCACGATGTCCGCCTCCGCCGTGTCCGCCACCGCCGTGTCCGCCACCGCCCCGGTGGTCGGCGGCGATCGCGGTTCCCGGAACCGCCGTGACGCCAATGGCCGCGGAAAGGATGACCGCCGCGGCGAACGCGGCCGGCCAAGGCCGTTTATTAATCTTGTTCATCATTGTCTCCTGCCAGGCCCGCGGCATGATTCTCCGCGCGGCGCCGGCGTTCGTCCGTTCAACTGTGGGCCGCGGCGGTCTGATGGGCGTTCTGGAACACGCCGTCCGCGACCTTTTTCTGCGCATCCGGCATCGCCGAGTACAAAGTCGTGAACGACGAGATCAGGTTCTTCAGCCCATCGACGTGGGCCTGCGCGTATTTCTGATACATTTGCAGGTCTTCGACCGCGGTCATGGCGTGTGGAGGAGTTGTCACACCGTCCGCGACCAGCTTCTCCATCGCCGCCGCGTTTTCCCGCATCGCCTGGGCCACGGCGTTCCACTGCGCGTCCTCGGGTTGCGTGATCTTCAGCGCCGTGTGCAAGGTCGCGATGCGCTGCTCGACGGTTTCCGCTTTCGACGTGGTCGCGGCCACGCCCGCCGGGCTGTGGGGCGCCGTTGCCTGCGCCATCTGGAAGGCGCCGTTGGCGACGGTATCGGCGCGCGCCGCGCCGAACGGCGCGCCGAGCATCGCGGCGCCCAACAACGCCGTGATGGCCAATGAGCGGCTGACCGGCGCGCGGAAAGTGGTGAGATGTGAGAGAGGGTTCATAACGATATCCTTATCGCGTTCTGGCGGTTCCGCGCGTCGCCAACCGTGTGGCGCGCGAAGAAAATCCGCTGACCTGCAAAATGGATACGAGAACGCCGATTGTCTGCTATCGGAAACTACTCACGTCCCGGCACGCGCCACGCCACGCTTTTGGCGTCACCGCAAGCCCGGCGACTTCAGCACGGTAATATCGACGACCCGATCGCCCTGATCGTCGCCCCCGGGCGCCGCCGCGTTGCGCGGCCCGACCTCGCCGGTCCATGTGGTCACGATGCTCGAAGCCGGCACGCCCGCGGCGATCAGCGCGTCGCGCACCGCGTCGGCGCGCCGACGCGACAATGCCATGTTGGCCGGTTCGGCGCCGATACGATCGGTCCGGCCGATCACCGTCAGCCGTGACGGTCGCTCTTTCGCCGAGAGACGGGCGACGCTGGCGATGATCAGTCCCGCCTTGTCCTTGACGTGGGCATCGCCGGCCTCGAAGTAAATCTGGTACCAGGCACCGGCCTGTTCACCGCCGGGTTCCGGAGCCGCCGCGCGTTCGGTCTGGGCGCAGCCGCCGATCGCGGCGAGCATGGCCGCGGCAGTCAGCAACCGCAGTGGTTTCACGCATCTTAACATTATGTTCTCCATTGGGTCTTTCGCACTGACCGATTGGCTCCTCCACGCGCGTGTTGGGCCGGCGAAATCATCGGTCGCGCAGGGCGTCGGCCATCGCTCGCAACAGGCTTATGCCGTCCCCGCCGCGCCTGGCCTGAACGCCCGCTTGCCCTATCGCGAGCCGAGCCAGTCCCAGATCGGGCCACCCCGCCTGTAGAACGCGCCGCGTCCCTTCGAGGTAATTGCCGACCGCCGTGAGCGGCTCACTCAATTCATGAGCAGCCAATTCAATGATATCGGCGAGGCATTGGTTCATGGTGGCGTCCGCGCGCCCGATGTTCGAATGTGCTTCGGTGACCAGCCAGGTTTCGTTCGCCCCGTCGCGGCATAACGTCCAATGATTGACCGCCATGACCGGTCCACCATCGGCATGACGATGAATGACGCCGCCGATCCAGCTGTTTCGCGACAGCAATACCTTTTCGATTTCCGGCAACGCGCGCGGAAACGCTGTTCGGAGCAAACGATGCGAGGATTGCCCGAGCGCGTTCCGGCCGGTGTGGCCATACCGCCGCTCCATGCCTGGTGACCACGCGGTGATACATCCCTCCATGGTCCGCACCAGCGTATCAGGCGCCATGAGCGACGGTCCCGGGTCCTTGCCGGCATCGTCGCCTGATCCGCCCGTCGGCCGCGCGCGCGGTTCGGGGTCCTTCCACATGCCCGTCCCCCTTTTCTCGCGAGTGAGAGCCCGCGTCCTATCGGCGGCCGGACAGGCCGACGCGGAGCCCCGGAAGGGAAATGTTCCCGGATCGAAGCGGTGCTGGATACCCTCGGAATATACCTATGCCCGGGACGAAACGGGTTGGGCGGGACCCGTGGCCCAATCCCATCATGTCAGAGCAAGCGGCCGATCCATTCCGCGCCACGCACCGTTTCCCAAACCGCCGCCAACGCGAGCGTCGATACGACGAGGCCGGACACCAGGGTGATCGCGAGCAGCAGTCCGTCGTCTTCAAGCCACGCCAGTGAAATCAGGACGATCACCAAAGCCGGTATGACATTGCTCAGCGGAACCGGAATAAAGATCAGAGTGGAACTTAACAGCACGACGGCGACACCGACCAGCCGGGCGGTCGGATCGACGGGCGTTCGCCAGCGCGGATGGATCAACGTTTCGATCCGTCGCAGGATCGGCACGGCCCGCTGCACCAAAGCGGCGAAGTGCCGCACCGGAATCGGCCGGTTCGCGACGCGGCGCGGAAACGCCGGCGCGGCGTGGCCGAGGATGAGCTGACACGCTGGGATCATGAGCAACAGTCCCGCGGCAACGGAAACTCCGGGGGCGATCGCCGCCAGACCCAGCAGCAACATGACGAAGCCGAACGATCGTTTGCCCAGGCTGCTCATGAGCCAACCCAGGGTGAACTCGGCGGCCGGGGCCTCGTCATGCAACCGTTGCAGAACAATCGAGACAGGGACGGAAGGTGTCACCGCCATGGCTCGTCGCCGCGGCTGGAATGGCGCATCGGAGGCTCCATCCTTGCCGCGGCGATGTCCGCGGTCAGGGACGCGCGGTCAGCGGTACATGCCCGCGCCGCCAAGCAGCCAGAAGAGGAGCAGGATGATCAGCACCAGTCCCAGAACCCCGCCGAGGCCGGCTCCGCCATAGCGGCTGTGCGCGTAGTATCCGCCGCCGCCGCCAAAGATCAGAATAACCACCACAATCAATAGAATCAGGCCCATGACCAGGTTTCCTGTTCAGGATCGCGCGTTGCCGCGAACGCGGCGGTCGCGATCATTGCTTCGATGCGTCCCGCGCGGTGTCCTTGAGACCGCCGATCGCGTTTTGAACTTTGCCTTCAACTTTGTCGGCATGGCCGTCCGCCTGTAGCTTCGCGTCGCCCGCCACCTTGCCGATCGCAAGTTCCACGGCGCCCTTCGCTGCTTTCGCGGCGCCGATAATCCGGTCCTTATCCATCGTAACGTTCTCCTGGAGTTTGTTCTCGCTCACCGCTCTAACATGATGCTTCCGGCATCGTCATGACAGCCCCGGAAAATACCTGGTGGCCCGCCGCGGCATCGGAACCCACTGATGAGTTCGCCGGCTTACGCTTCACTGACGTAAGGGCCCGGCGCATCGCAGATCGGCGGGAATCGGGGCGCGCCCATCGGCGGCGGCGCGACGTCCGAGCCCGATGAATGGTCGTCCAGCCACTGCCCCCACGCGAGCCACCAGGAGCCGTCCGCGGGCGCCGTGTCGCGTTCCCACTCGTCCGGGCTGAGCGTCCTGGCGCCGGCTTCGCGGACGCGCATGCGGAAATGCCGGTTGTGATGCCCGGGTTCGCTGACGAAGCCGGCGTTGTGACCGCCTGAGGTGAGGACGAAAGTCAGCTCGCCATCGTTCAATACGTGCAATTTAAACACGGAACGCCACCGCGCGACCTGATCGCGTTCGGTTCCCACGACGAACAGCGGCAGATCCAGGTCATGCAACGTCAGCGTCCGGCCATCGACATGAAAGCGGCCTTCCGCCAGGTCGTTGTGCAGAAACAACCGGCGCAGATACTCGATATGCATGCGAGGAGGCAGCCGCGGACCGTCGGTGTTCCAGGCCAGCAGGTCGTTCGGCGCGTCATGCTCGCCATGCAGGTAAGTCCGGATGGTGTCGTTCCAGACAAGATCGTTGGCATGCGGCATGTGAAGCGTGCCACTCATTTGCGCGCTGTCCAGATAGCCCTGAGCGTCCGTGATGTCGGTCAATACGTCGAGTTGATCCTCGGTGATGAACAACTGCAGTTCGCCCACTTCGGTGAAATCGGTTTGCGCGACGAACAGCGACAGGCTGGCGAGGCGGTCGTCGCCATCGCGCGCCATCGCGGCCGCCGCGATGCAGAGCAACGTGCCGCCAAGGCAGTAGCCCGTGGCATGGATTTTCGCCTCCCCGCAGATCGCGCGCACGGCGTCGATGGCCGCCATCACGCCCAGTAAGCGGTAGTCCTCGAGCGATGTCTCGTTCAGTTCGGTGCCAGGGTTGCGCCAGGAAATCACGAATACCGTGCGGCCCCGGCGCACCAGCCACAGGATCAACGAGTTGGCCGGCGACAAATCCAGAATGTAATATTTCATCAGCCACCCGGGCACCAGCAGCACTGGTTCGGCCCCGAGCGTGGCCGTGGCGGGAGCGTATTGAATCAACTCCATCAGCGCGTCGCGAAACACGACCTTGCCCGGTGTGAACGCGAGATTTGTTCCGATCGTGAAGCCGGCGGCCGCCAGTTGGTCAGGCATGGGTTGCCGTGGCGGCCGAACGTGCCGGCTGTGTGTTCACGCGCGCGGGTCCGCCAGTGGGAGCGCCAGNNCGCCAGACAGGTATGGCGCCCGTGATTTAAATCGTGATCGCATGGGGCAAAATCCATTCAGTTGCCGAACGCGCCATCGACCGTGTACTGGGCGTGTGGCCTGTTACCGACCGTCGCGCGACCGGCGTTGGCGGTGGTAAACCCCGCCGCCGCGTAAATCGACGGCGCGCGCGCCAGCGCCGACACGGCGACCATGAAAAGCAAGCCGGACATCGCGAGTTTCATGGGGATCATTGGACGGAACCTCGATCTGGCGCCCCTTGTACCGGGCCGCTGGTTGGGCCGTGCCAGGGGCAGATCCGGGCGCGGCGCCCAGTCTGATAGCAAGAACGATACATTCGGTGGCAGCCTCGGAATTTACTCAGCGTACCATTGTCCGGATCGATTTCGTTGCGCCGACGCGGACTTCGGCGTTTGTTCCGGATGGTCGGAGAACAAAAAAAACCCTGGCCGTGAGGCCAGGGTATAGTTTTGGGGGGGATCTCGCCCGGGGAAGGGCGGTCACGAACGCTTCTAAGTCCGGCGATCGCCGGCGAAACTCGTGACCCAGGGACAGTAACAGGCTGGCGTGCTTCGGCGGGAGACTCGGAATCTACCTAGGCTCGATACGGCCGCGGCTGGTAATCCGGCGTCGACAGGGGCGGATATTCATGACATATTGATCGACGACATGGAGCCAATGCTCCAGAGGCCGCTTCAATGTCGAAATCCCAGACGTTTCGGTCCAACCCGGCACGGCGCGCGGCATCGTCTGGCGTATCGGCGAATCAGCGATCGGCGACTCGGGCGGCCAATTTTCCGGTCGTGGGCATCGGCGCGTCCGCCGGCGGACTCGACGCCTGCAAAAGATTTATCGCCGCGTTGCCGCCGGAAACCGGCATGGCCTTTATTCTGATCCAGCATCTCGACCCGACGCATGAGAGCATGATGGTGGAGTTGCTGGCGGCCCACACCGCGATGACAGTGGTCCAGGCGGCCGAGGGTATGCCGGTCGAGCGCGAGCATCTCTATGTCATTCCACCCGGGAAATATCTGTCGGTGGGCGACGGTGTGTTGCATCTGTTGCCGCCCCAGGCCCGTCACGGCGCGCGTTTGCCGTTCGATTTCCTGTTGCGCGCGTTGGCCGCCGACCGGGGCGCGGCCGCCATCTGCGTGGTACTGTCCGGATCGGGCGACGACGGCAGTCTCGGACTGCGGGCGATCAAGGAACGCCGGGGGCTTGTGATCGTCCAGAAACCCGAGGAATCCGCGTTCGACGGCATGCCGCGCAGCGCGATCATGACCGGCGCGGTGGATCTGGTGCTGCCGGTCGAGAAAATACCCGACGCGATCGAGCGATACGTGCGACGCATCGAATCGACGGACACGAATGGCGTGCCGGATTCTCCGGACGTCGCGCTGGACGGGTTGCCCGCGATCATCGCGCTGCTGCGCGAAAAGACCGCCCATGATTTCACGCTTTATAAGCAAGGGACGCTGCGCCGACGGATCGAGCGGCGGATGAAGATGGCGGCGCTGGAAAGCGGCGAAGTGACTCGCTATCTGGAGATGCTGCGCGGCGACACGAACGAACTGGACCTGCTCGCCCGGGACCTGCTGATCAACGTCACCAGTTTCTTTCGCGATCCTAAGGTGTTCGAGCTGCTGGCCGACACCATCGTTCCCGACATGATCCGGCACCGCGCGTCCGACCAGCCGATCCGAATCTGGATCGCGGGTTGCAGCACGGGTGAGGAAACCTATTCGCTCGCGATGATTTTCCAGGAGCGAATCGCCGCGGCGCGAAAGAACGTGAGACTGCAGGTGTTCGCCTCCGACGTGGACCCGGATGCCGTCGCCGGCGCGCGGGAAGGATTGTATCCCGTAACGATCGAAGCCGACGTATCGCCCGAACGCCTCGCGCGGTTTTTCTCGAAGGACGAGCACGGCTATAAAGTTCTGCCGGAATTGCGCGACCTGGTGATTTTCACCGTGCAGGACGTGCTGACCGATCCGCCATTTTCGCGCATCGATATGGTGTCCTGCCGCAATCTGCTGATTTATTTGCAGCAGGACGCGCAGGCCAAGGTTATTTCATCGTTTCATTTCGCTTTGCGGGTAGGGGGCATTCTGCTGCTTGGCAGTTCCGAAACGGCTGGTGAAATCGATGGAGTGTTCGAGGTGATTTCAAAACCGCTGCGGCTGTACCGGCATATCGGCCGATCACGCTCCGGCGAGCCTGATCGCGTGCCCGACTTCGGACGCTTCGCGGCGCGGGCGAGAACGGAGACAGCACCATCCCGGCGAACCGTGCTGGCCGAGTTATGCCGCCAGATGGTGTTGGACACGCACGCGCCGGCCGCCGTTCTGGTCAACCGGAAACTGGATTGCCTTTACTCCCTGGGCCCGATCGATCGCTATCTGCGGGTGGCTCCGGGGGGCGCCACGCACGATTTGCTGGCGATGGCGCGGGAGACGTTCCGGACAAAATTAAGAGCCGCCATTCTGCAGGCCAACAAGGCCAACGCCCGCACCGTGGTGCCCGGCGGACGGACCAGCCACGATGGCAAGCCGATCGCGTTCAGCATCGACATCCAGCCGGTCAGCAGCGAGGGCGAGCCTTTGCTGCTGATTTGCTTCGTGACGGAAACGCCACGGGAAACGGCGACACTCCGTCCGGCCGGACGCGGCGAAACGCCGGAAGCGATCACGCTGGAACACGAGCTTGAAGCCACGCGCGCGGAACTTCAGGGCGCCGTCCGCGCGCTGGAAATCTCCAGCGACGAGCAGCGGTCGATCAATGAAGAAGCCTTATCCGTCCAGGAGGAGTTTCAGTCGACCAACGAGGAACTGCTGACCTCGAAGGAGGAGTTGCAGTCGCTGAACGAAGAGTTGACGGCGCTGAACAGCCAGCTTCAGGAGACGCTGGAGAAGCAGCGAACCACCGCCAACGACCTGCAGAACGTGCTTTACAGCACCGATGTCGCGACCATCTTCCTCGATTCCAGCCTCAACATCCGCTTCTTCACGCCCGCCACGCGCTCGCTGTTCAATGTCATTCCGGGCGACATCGGCCGGCCGCTCGCGGATCTCAAGTCGCTGGCCGCCGACGAAGCGCTGTTGCCGGACGCGAATACCGTCCTGCGAACCCTGACGCCGATCGAGCGAGAGATCGAATCGCTCGGCGGGTCCTGGTATGTCCGCCGCATCCTGCCGTACCGCACCCAGGACAATCGCGTCGAAGGCGTCGTCATCACCTTCTCCGACATCACCGCGCGAGCCCAGGCGGCGGACGCCATGGGCGCGGCGCAGCGCCGGGCGGAGCAGGCCAATGTCGCGAAATCCCGCTTCCTCGCCGCTGCCAGCCACGACCTTCGCCAACCGCTGCAAACGCTGGTGTTGCTGCAAGGGTCGTTGACGAAAGTCATCGAGGGCGACGCCGCCCGCCGGCTGCTCACACGGCTGGATCAGGCGCTGAGCGCGATGTCGGGCATGCTGAACGCGCTGCTGGATATCAATCAGATCGAAGCCGGCACGGTGCGCGCCGAAATGGTCGATTTTTCGCTTAACGATCTGTTCGACCGCATGCGGGACGAGTTCAGCTATCATGCCAGAGCCAAGGGGATCGATCTGCGCGTGGTGCGGAGCAGCGTGACCATTCACAGCGACGTCCGCCTGCTCGAGCAAATGATGCGCAACCTGCTGTCGAACGCTGTGAAATACACCAAACAGGGCAAGGTGCTGCTTGGCTGCCGTCATCATAAGGGGATGGCGAGCATCGAGATCTGGGACACCGGCATCGGCATCCCCGACGACGAATTTCAGTCGATCTTCGAGGAATATCACCAGCTCAACAACGCCGCCCGCGAAAGAAGTCGCGGACTGGGCCTGGGACTTTCCATCGTGCAGCGTCTCGGCAATTTGTTGGGCCACCGTGTGCGCGTCGGTTCGCGATTGGGCAGAGGCTCCGTCTTCGCCATTGAAATCGCGTCCGCGTCCGCGTCCGCGCCGGCTGAGGCCGGAACGAAAATCGAACATCGGAAATGTGCCGAGCCTGACAGGCCAGGCGTGGATGCCGCGCTCGCCGCTGAAATCTTGGTCATCGAAGACGATCCCGAGATGTCCGACCTGCTCGCCGCCGTTCTCGCGGAGGAAGGTTACCGGACCTCGACCGCGCCGGATGGCGTGAACGCGGTGGATCTGGTCGCGCGCGGCGTGGTGCATCCCGATCTGCTGCTCGCGGACTTCAATTTGCCGAACGGAATGAATGGCCTTCAGACCACCACGAAGATCCGCGAGGCGCTGCGCCGGGACGTGCCGGTCATCATCCTGACGGGCGATATCTCCACCGGTACGCTGCGCGATATCGCGCTGAAGAAATATGTGAAACTTAACAAGCCGGTGAAGCCGGACGATTTGCTGCGGGCGATCAAGGAACTGCTGCCGGTCTCGCGGCCCGCGCCGCGGCCAGTTGTCACCGACGCGGAGTCGCCAGTCATTTACATCGTCGATGACGACGGAAACCTGCGCGACGGGCTTCGCGATTTGCTGGAGGACGAAGGCCACACCGTCGAGGATTACGCGTCGTGCGAGGCGTTCCTCGCGGCCTGGCGGCCGGTGCGCGAGTCCTGCCTGATCATCGATGCCTACCTGCCGGGAATGAATGGGCTCGATTTGTTGCGGCACCTGAAGGACGCCGGCCATCTGCCGCCGGCGATCATGATCACCGGCAACGGCGACGTGTCGATCGCGGTTCAGGCGATGAAGGCGGGCGCTTCGGATTTCATCGAAAAGCCGGTCGGCCGCGAGGAACTGGCCGCCAGCGTCGCGCGCGCGCTGGAACAAGGGCGCGACACCGGTAAACGCGCCGCCTGGCGAGAGGACGCGGCTAATCATGTCGCCGGCCTGACGACGCGGCAGCACCAGATCATGGACATGGTCCTGGCCGGTCATCCCAGCAAGAATATCGCCGCGGATCTTGGCATCAGTCAGCGTACGGTCGAAAACCACCGGGCGACGATCATGAAAAAGACCGGCTCGAAGTCGCTGCCGGCCCTGGCCCGGCTGGCGGTCGCCGCCGAAACGACGTCGTGATCGAAGACGGGAGCGCTCGGAACTATCCGAGGGCCTTGCTGTCACCGTAATGACTGTAGAACTGCTTTTCGTAATTCCTGTCGACGGTCGTCGTGTCGTCGTACGCCGGACTGCTTTTGACCTTCTGACGACTGACGTCGAGATTCACAAGCTCCTCCGTCCAGTTGATGTCATGCACCGAGGCCGGGGAGATCAGCACCTTTTTGCCGGGCCACCAGTTTGTCGTATCGATAACGAGATAATGAATGCTCCAATCGGTGTCCTCCACCAGCATGTCCTTGACGTGACCGATCTCCCCGTCGGTCGCTTTGATGTGATAGCCGGTGACCCCGTGGGCGCTGCGCAAATGTGGATCGTCGTTATTGTGCTGGTTGGCGATCAGGTCTTCCTCGTACCGCCGGGATCCCAATGGCGGCGAGCCGGTCCATCCGTCGCCGGGATAGCCAAAGCCGCTCATGTAAAACCCGGTGCCCCAGTAGGGTCGCCAACCGTAGTAATCGTAGACATTGCTTTCCATCTGCCGCGAAACCGGCCGGTCGGTGTCGATATCCGGGCTGTCCTTGACCTGCGCCTTGGTCAGGCGGACCGGGAATTCGCGGTTTCGTGGATCGGGATGGCCCAGTACGAAGGGCGGCAAAAGCACCTTGCGGCCCGACAGCCAGGTACCGGTATCGACGACCAGCCAGCGTACCAGCCAGTCGCCATCATTGAACAAGAAGTCGCTCACGGTGCCGATCGCGCCATCGCTCGCCAGGATCGCGTAGCCCTTGATTCCCGATGCTGTCCACAACATGGCCATGCTTCCCTGATGATTGAACACCGCGACAGGCCGGCGGGGTGAACCGCCGGCCCGGCTCGCCAGCCGGATTATTGATGGATACGCGTGATTTTCGTGCCTTCGATGCTCAGGCTGGCCATCAATCCCTGCTGATCGAAGATGAAGGCGTAGGCATCGTTCTTCAACGTCGAGGTGGTCAGATTGCGAGCGATCCCCTCATTGACGATGACGACGGTCGGGCCGGTGCCGATTTCCCAGCCTTGCGAGCGGTGGATGTAACTGATCGCCCGGTTGGTCATCAGGAATACGGCATAACCATAAGATTGCGCGCCCGCCTGCAATCCCCAGGAGCCGGTGAAGGAATTATAGTAACCATCGACATGCCCGCCCTGTTGCAGTTCGCCCTCGCCATAGGCGGCGCCGAACACGAAGCCCGCTTTGACGATGTTCGGAAAGATCAGCACGGCTTTGGCGGATTTCGCGAGCGCCGCGGCGGCGGGATTGGTCCGATAGAGCTGTTGCAGCGCCTGATCGGAGTCCCGTGTGATCTCGTCGGCGGTGGCCGGCGCGGCGGAGGCGTGGCCAGGCAACGCCATGGGTGCCATCGCGAGCGCGGCGGCGAGAAGAATATTCCGGGTATTTATCATTACGTTGGTCCTGTTGGAAAGTTGCGCGATTCGCATGACCAGGGATTCGGTCTCAAACACGCGCGCCGTTAACCCGTTTCCCTGGTTCGCGCGGCACCATAGCGGGCGGCGGTCGCGCCCCGCCAGGATCGGAAACTACTTACGCGGATGGATTGCGCTCCGGGCGCGGATCCACACGGCTTCATACCGATAAAGCGCCAGGACCTGATGGGTAGTTTCCGAACCTGTCGCCGCCGCGTCGCGCGCCCTACATGGTGCGGCACGCGGAAGCGATCTTCGCTTGCGCTCGCAATGTTCTGGAGTAGACATCATGACCAAGACCTTCCTCGCGGCGGCGATGGCCGTCACGCTGATGACGGGCGTGGCTTTCGCGCAGAGCTCCTCGTCGAGTTCGTCAACGACGCAATCGACCACGGCGCCGGTCGCGCCGATGCCGTCGAATTCTTCGATTTCCAGCAGCAGCCAGCATTCGTCCACCAGCGATGGCGTTTCGACCGACAGCAACCATTCCTCGACGAGTGGCACGACGGTCTCCCCGATGGGCGATACGACGGCGACGCATAAATCGTCGGAATCCACAACGACCGTTCGCTGACCCGCGCCGGGTCGTCCGGCCCGGTGTGAGGGCACTCTCTCCTCGATTTGAAGGGTATGACGAAATGATAAGCAAAACCTCAGGTTTCCGCCTCGCGTTCGGCGTGGCGCTGATGGCCGGCACGGCGATGCTGGCGGGTTGCGGTTCGAGCCCAACCACTCGCACGACGTCTTCCTCCGAGCAGTCGACGACAACGATGCCTGCTCCGCCGCCGATGACCACGACCAACACCACGACACAACAGAACACGCGGACGCCTTGACCTGACCCTGCCGGACGATGTCCTGAGCGGGCGTCGTTCGGGGGCCGTCGCATCCCCCTTGCCAGCGTCCCGTGAATTCGCCAGATCGCCAGGCCCGGCACCCGCGATGCGTGCCGGGATCGTCTTTCGGCGGCGGCTTTTCACGACGGGGAACTGGCATGACGGCGATCGGCGTCGATTTCGGGACGACGAACAGTGTCGTTTCGTTCCTTGGTCAAAACGGCAGCGCCACCACGACGCGGTTTCCGTTCGGCACGGCGGAGTTGGACGTCATCCGCTCCGTGCTGTGTTTTTGGAACGAAGGGACGAAGGACCGCGTCACGCCGCGCCACGCGTCGGGGCCGGAGGCGATCGAGGCTTATCTCGACGATCCGCTCGACAGCCGGCTGATGATGTCGCTCAAATCCTATCTGGCGCAGCGTAGCTTTACCGAGACCCGCGTGTTCGGCCGCGCCTTCACGCTGGAACACCTGATCGGGCTTTTCCTGCGCGCGATCCTGCCGAAACACAATGAACAACCAGCCGGCGCCGTGTTGGTCGCCGGACGTCCGGTGCGCTTCGCCGGCGACGCGCCCGACGACGATCTGGGCTTGCGAAGGTTGCGCGCCGCCTATACCGCGGCCGGTTGGCGCGACGTCCAAACGGCGCTGGAGCCGGAAGCCGCGGGGTATCGTTTCGTGCGCGGCCTGGACACCGCGGCCGTGGTGTTGATCGGGGATTTTGGCGGAGGGACCAGCGATTTCTCGGTGCTTCGGTTCGAACCGCGCGGCGACCGTCGCGTGCAAGCGCTGGGGCACGCCGGGATTGGTATCGCCGGCGACACATTCGACTATCGTATCGTCGACCAGATCATCTCCCCCCGTCTGGGCAAAGGCACCACCTACCGCGTGTTCGACACGGACCTGCCGGTGCCGCCGGAGTATTACTCCAGCTTCGCCCGCTGGCACCGCCTGTCGCTGATGCGCGCGCCGCGCACGATGCGCGATATCGAGGCGGTGGCGCGGACCGCCGAGCACCCCGATCGCCTGCGCGCGTTGCTGCGCCTGATCCGGGACGAACTCGGCTACGCGCTGTATCGCGCCGTCTCGGACGTGAAGGCCGCCTTGTCGCATGCCGAGACGGCGGTACTGCGGTTCAGCCACGCCGACTTCGCGATCGAGGAAACCATCGCCCGCGCCGATTTCGAGCATTGGATCGCCCCCGATCTCGCGCGCA
Organism: Acetobacteraceae bacterium; assembly: GCA_003164305.1. Next base: position 1,946 of record PLSZ01000134.1, on the reverse strand, counting down.
TCGACGCCACCGTCGGGACCGCGCTGGCGCAAGCCGGATTGACTGAGGACGCGGTCGATCACGTGTTCCTGACCGGCGGCACCTCGCTGGTTCCCGCCGTGCGCGATCTGTTCGTCCGGCGGTTTGGCCCCGGCCGGATCACCGGCGGCAGTGAGTTCGTTTCGGTGGCGGAGGGCCTGGCGCTGATCGGCGGCGATCGGTCAGGGTTTTCCCACGCGCTTCCCGGTTGAGCCCTCGGGTGGATCTGCTTCGCCCGCTGGATGCACCGCCGGTCCCATTGTTTCCTTGAAAATCGAGCGCAAACGTTTCACTTTGTAATGCCATCGATCGATCGCGGCCGAAGCACAAAAGGCCGAGGCGGACGTCATGCAACCGCGGTCCGAATCTTTCGAAAAAGCCGCGACAAAGGAGTCGAACCGGTGAGTGACACAAGCCCGGAGCCGACGGCATCCGGGAGCAACCCGCCAGGAAACGATCCAAATCGCAACGATGCGGCGATCACCCTCCGCGTCTGGGGGGCGCGCGGCAGTCTTCCCACGCCTGGGCCTTCGACCGTGCGCTATGGCGGCAACACGCTGTGTGTCGAGGTTCGCTGCGGGCCGCATCTGCTGATCCTTGACGCCGGCAGTGGTTTGCGGGAGTTCGGGCTCGCGCTGGCCGCCTCCGGCGTTCCGGCGGACGCCGATATTCTGCTCAGTCACACGCATCTGGATCACATTTGCGGTTTGCCGTTTTTCGCGCCCATGTTCGATCCAAAAGCGAGACTGCGTTTCTGGGGCGGTCATCTGATGCCGCCGGACGGCATCGAACAGGCACTGTCGCGCAGTTGGCGGGCGCCGCTGATGCCCGATCTGGACAAGGCGTTTCGCGCCGGACTCCGGTTCCACGATTTCACTCCCGGCGATGGCTTTTCACTTCATTCCGGGCTTAACGTCACGACAGTGATGTTGAACCATCCCGGGAAGGCGATCGGCTACCGCGTCGCATGGGCCGGGACCAGCGTCTGCTACATCACCGATACCGAACAGCCGGCGCACGGCATGGATCAAGGCCTCGTCCGGTTCGTCGCGGGCACGGATATCATGATTTACGACGCGAGCTTCACCGACGAGGAATACCAGGCCCGGATTGGCTGGGGCCATTCGACATGGCGGGCGGCGGCGGACGTCGCCGACGCGGCCGGGGTTGGGCGGCTGGTCCTGTTCCATCACGATCCGGGACACGACGATACGATGATGGATACCATCGCTCAGGCGATCGAGGCGCGGCGTCCGGGATCTTTGGTCGCGAGGGAGGGGATGCGGCTGCGCGCCGGCTGACTCAACCGCCCTCCAGCCCGTTTTTCACCGTCTTCGCCACGACATCGCGCGCGACGTCTCGCAGCAATTGCCGGTCCGCTTCTTTCGTCGCGGCCGGCGCGATCCCCGGAATCACCCGGTCGTGGCTGTAGGTCGGGACCGCCGCGCCGTTGGTCAGGATGCGATAGTCCAGATCCTCGCCCGCGCTGACGGCGCGGATGCCGCGGCGGATCATGTTGCGCATCATGATGACGCCGCGGTCGGTGGACGCCAGATGCTCCAGCCCATGCCGCGACATTCCGTCGTGAATGCTGACCTGAGCGTCCCAGTCGCCGGGGATCCGTTGCCGTTCCTCGTACGGCCGCAGACCGTCCTGACCGAACACGGTGCCGCGCTGGGGATCCTTGCCCTCGGGCGCGCGGTAATAACCAATTTGCATCGTGTGCGTATCGTCCAGGGGAACGGCCCAGGTGGTGGCCTGCGGACGGTTGATGGTGTTGCGGAGGGAGACGGGATCCATGTTGGGCGGGAACTGGTGAATGTTGGGAAGCATGAAGTCGGCGACCCGCACCCAGACCTTGTCGTCGTACCGCCGCGTATCGATGTAGACCATGCCGACCGGGGTTTCCATCCAGTCCCACTCGGCGA
>PLSZ01000191.1:216-8101 GCA_003164305.1 Acetobacteraceae bacterium | reverse complement strand
AACACCGCGGTCGAGGAAGCGCTGTACCTGACACACCATGCCGACCATGTGACCCTGGTGCACCGGCGCGACTCGTTGCGCGCCGAGGCGATCCTTCAGGAACGGCTGTTCTCGAACAAGAAAATCTCCGTCGTATGGAATAAAGTGGTCAAGGAAATCGTCGGTGGCGGTGTGCCCGAAGTGGTGACCGGCGTCCGGCTGACCGACACCAGGACCGGGGACGACAGCGACATCACGGTGGATGGCGTGTTCATCGCCATCGGCCACACCCCGACGACCGAGGTCTTTCGCGGGCAGGTGACGATGGACCGGGACGGCTACATCCAGACGATGCCGGGGACGACGCGGACGTCGGTGCCAGGGGTGTTCGCGGCCGGAGATGTGCAGGACAAGATTTACCGGCAGGCGGTGACCGCGGCCGGCACGGGGTGCATGGCGGCGCTCGAGGCGGAGAAGTTTCTGGCGGAAGCCCTGTCGTCGGAGACCGTCGCGGCGGAATGATCAGTGTGAGCGACCGCCAGGATCTGGTGGGCGTCTCGGCGTACGGACAAGACCAGCGACCGGGAACGATCCCGGCGCAGGGGAGAGGCTGAGACGATGGACTGGGACAAGCTGCGCGTTTTCCACGCGGTGGCTGAGGCGGGAAGCTTCACGCACGCCGGCGATACGTTGAACCTGAGTCAGTCCGCTGTCTCTCGTCAGATCTCCGCTCTGGAGGAGGCGCTGCAGGTGCCGCTGTTTCACCGGCACGCGCGCGGCCTGATCCTGACCGAGCAGGGCGAATCGCTCAATCGCACGGTCCGCGAAGTGTTCGCCAAGCTGGCGATCACCGAGGCGCTGCTGACCGAAAGCAAGGAAAAGCCGGCCGGTCGGCTGAAAGTCACCACGACACACGGGTTTGGCTCGTTGTGGCTGGCGCCGCGGCTGTTCGGGTTCCTCGACGCCTACCCCGAGGTGACGGTCCTGCTGCTGCTGGACGACGCGGAGCTGGATCTGGCGATGCGCGAGGCGGACGTGGCGATCCGCATGCACGCTCCGAAGCAGCCCGACCTGATCCAGCGGCATTTGATGACGATGCAATGGAATATCTGCGCGTCGCCGGATTATCTGAAGAAGCACGGGCTGCCAAAGCGGGCGGAGGAGTTGGACGCGCATCGGCTGGTGCTGTTCGGCACCCACCACATGCCGGTGCCGGACATCAACTGGCTGGCCGAGGTTGGGCGGCGTCCAGGCAGTCCTCGGCGCGCGGTGCTGGAAGTGAACAGTCTGCAGGCGATCCTGCTGGCGATCCGCTCCGGCGCGGGGATCGGGGCGATTCCCGACTACGCGATGTCCGACAATACCGATCTGGTGCGAATCATGACGGACGTGAAGGGGCCGAAGATCGACGTGTTCTTCGTGTATCCGGAGGAACTGCGGAACTCCAAGCGCGTGGCGGTGTTCCGGGATTTCCTGCTGGCCCGGTTGGCGGAGTTGCACTGAACGACGGGGACGGCTTAGGCGCTGTCCCGGCTCGGGGCGAGGTTTGACCGGTCGTCACGTTCCTTCCTGGCTCCGCTCGAATACACCGTTGGCGCTATTGACCGAAGGCAAATATCGCTTCCAGTGTGCCCCCGAAAATCCCGGGGCATCGACCAACCTGGGGCCTCGATCGTCCTGAGGTGCCGTGAAACACCCAGGATTGGTATGGCATCCTGCCCGCATCGCGGAGAACAATTGGGCGGGCAGCGCGTTCGTGCTTGCTGAGGCGGCAGTGCGCGGTCCGCCGAGCCGTACGCCCCGGAATTCCGGCCGTTTCGAACAGCGCGGCACATTGTCACAAGAATGTTACTGGGTTGCATGAAAGACGCGGCGCTCTAGGAGGCTATGCGTCTGCGACATGGCGGCATCCGGGTTTTCGCGATGGCCCGCACCGCACAACGGCGATAAAACAATCTCACGGAATACGGCGGTGGTCGTGACGGGGATAAATCGAGCGGCGCTCGCGGAACCTGTTGTTGCCATCGTCAGAGTTCCAACCCGAGCGGTTGGAAGGGGGTCTCTGACCCCTGCGTCTCCCAGACGTGAAGCCTCCCTGTATACTTAGCCCCTGGTCCATGGACCGGGGGCTTTTTCTTCGCGGGGCGTGCAACTGTTTCTCTCACGATTTGTACCGTTCTTTCAGGGCAGGCCGAGTGCTTTGAGAACGGAACGATCCAGTCGCGGTTTATTTTCCGGCGGACGGCGAATGTTGAAGCCCATCACGTCGTCGTATCCCCAAAGCGCCCAGCCAATGCCGTTTTCCGCGCAGGTTTCTCGCACCAGGCTCAGCCACGCGAGGCGAGCGGGCGCGTTCAGGGCGATGCTGGCGCCGAACTCACCGGCCAGCAAGGTGACGTCGTGGCGTTTGGCCCAGGAGACGGCGCGGAGAAGATTGGCGCGGACGTGGGCGGCGTCCCAGGTTGTCGCGCACCAGAACAGGATCAGATCGCGCGTGGTGGTATCGCTGCTGGTGGTGCCGATCGTTCGGCAGGCGATGGGATCGGTTTCCGGAAATGGCAGGCGGGCGAGTGCCGCTGTGTCCAGGCCGGGACGGTAGGCGGCGAGGGTTGTGAGTTCGGTCGGATCATAGAAGTGGAAGCTGTAGACAATATTCGGGTCGGTGCTCGGAGTCAGGGCCAGGAGGCCGGCGATGCTCCCCCAATCGTTGCCGGTGAGGACGATCGTGACGTTCGGCAACGCGGCGCGGATCGTCGCGCGCAGACTTTCCTGAAGTTGCGCCCAGGACGCGGCGTCATTGTGAAACACAGGTTCGTTGACCAGCTCGGGAAAGGTCAACGCGGACGGTAAGGCGCGCAACGCGGGGGCGAGATCGGCCCAGAAGGCGGCGAGTTTCGCTCGGTCGGCCGGATTGGTGTCGATCGCCCAACCGACGGGATGCGGTGACACCACGACGGCGAGGCCATGGCGTTGCAGCCGGCGAATCTGCTCGATCAGCGCTCCACGCATCGGCGACCCGTCGATGATCGCCGGGTCGATCGCGAGGCGCACGAAGGTGAAGCCCGCCGATTTCAGATCCACCATCGCCATGTCGCTGAGCCAGGCCCGCAAGGTGGCCGGATCGCGCGAGGCGGGAAAGCGAAACCAGCCGGTGATGTTCACGCCGCGCGACAACGCGACCGGCAGACCCGCGTGGGATGGCCCCGGCCAAAGCAGGAGCGCGAGGAGGGCGGTGAGCAGGAACCATCGTTCGGGTCTGGGGAAGCGCCGGGGTTTCACCCCGGACCCCACGAGGGCGCTGCCCCTCGACCCCGCCAAGGGCTCGCCCTTGGAACCATTAATTTGGTGGGTTGCAGGAGAGGGGCCAACTCAGACCTCGCGAGGCCACGGTCGGCCCCTCTCCTGCAACCCACCAATGGATAGAGTCCAGAGGGCCTCGCCCTTTGGCGGGGTCCAGGGGCAGCGCCCCTGGCGGGTCCGAGGGCGGAGCCCTCGCGCTTCCCAGCCCCGAACGATCGTCCTTACTCGCCAGCCTCGACGCGCACCCGGCTGGGCAGGAACCGTTCCACGAGATACAGCGGCCGGCGTTTTGTTTCGTTGAAGATACGGCCAAGGTATTCGCCGATGACGCCGAGAGTCATCAGTTGGATGCCGCCGAGGAACAGCATGATGGTCAACAGGCTCGGGTATCCGGCGACCGGGTTGCCGAACAGCAGGGTTTTCACGATCACCTGGACGCCGAACGCGACCGACAGCAATGCCACGATCAGACCCAGGTAGGTGGCGATCTTCAGGGGCATGACGGTGAAGCTGGTGATGCCTTCCAGCGCGAAGTTCCACAGGTTCCAGTAGTTCCATTTGGTCTGCCCGGCGCCGCGCGGGGCCCGGTCGTAGAGTACTGTCGTGACCGGGTAGCCAACCCAGGCGAACAATCCTTTCATGAAACGATGGTGCTCGCGCAGTTTGCACACGGCTTCAACGACGCGGCGGCTCATGAGACGGAAATCGCCGGTGTCTTCCGGCAGCCGGACCCGGCCGGTATGACGCATCAGGCGGTAGAAGATGTGAGCGGTCAGTTTCTTCACGACGGTCTCACCGTGGCGAGCGCGACGGCGGGCGCAGACCATGTCGAAGCCCTGGCGCCAGGCGGCGACCAGTTCGGGGATAACCTCGGGCGGATCCTGCAGGTCGGCGTCGATCACGATCACCGCTTCGCCATGCGCGTGATCGAGGCCGGCGGTGGTGGCGATTTCCTTGCCGAAATTGCGCGACAAAGCGACCAAAGCGATGCGCGGATCGTCGCGGCGCAGCAGTTCGACGATGTCTCGCGTGGTATCGTTGCTGCCGTCATCGACATAGATCGCCTCCCACGCGCCGAGCGGCTCCATCGCCGTGACGAGGCGTTGATGGAAGGCGACCAGGCCGTCTGACTCGTTGAAGGCGGGGACGACGACGGAGAATGTCGGGCGGGCCTGGGGCAGAAAATGCGGCGTCAGGACGTCGAGCATGGCAAGGTCCGTTAACGTTTGAGCGTCACAATCGGAAGCCTGACACCGAGGGATGAATTCTTGGTTAACGGCGATCGGAATTATCGGCCGATTCTGTGGGCTTTGTTGCCGTGCGCGGTGGTGCTGTGCCTGGCCGCGTGGCTGCGCGGGGCGGAGTACGATGAGCAATACACGCTGTTCCTGACGTCGGGTGTGCCGCGGCCGGCGTGGCCGGTGGTGGTGTTTCCGGCGGGTCTGGCGCGGGTGCTGCAATCGGGGGACGCGAGCCTCGGGGCGATCGCGCGGGATTTGCGGGTCACCGATGTGCATCCGCCGCTGTATTTCTGGCTGGTGTCGTTGTGGCGCGCGGCGTTCGGGCATGGATTGGTCGTGGCGCGGTTGCTGTCGGTGCTGCTGGGGCTTGGGGCGTTGGGCCTGACCGGGGTGATCGCGCGGACGGCTCGGGTGCCGCCGGTCTGGGCCATGGCGCTGACGTTGGGCTGTTATGGGTTCGCGTATACCAGCGTGGTGGCGCGCGGGTTCGCTCTGGCGCAGGTGCTGCTGTTGGGCGGCGTGGTGGGGCTGCTTCTGGGCCGGCGCTGGTGGCATTTCGCGTTGTCCGGGGCGCTGTTCGGGGCCGCGACGTTGAGCAATTACCTGGCGCTGTTCGCCGCCGGCGCCTGCTTGCTGGCGTTCGGCGTGGAGTCTGTCCGGACTGGGCTCAGCCCGCGTCGCGCGGCATCGGATTTGCCGAAAGGGAACGATGCCGCGGCGGCTTCCCTTATCGGCGNNATCGGCGGTGAGGCCACGCATCCACGCCATCCGCCGCCGTTCCGTCACGTGCTGGCCGCTCTGGGCGGGTTTCTGGTGTTTGTTCCGGGTGATCTCTGGTGGTTTCTGGCGCAGCGTGGCAGCCGGCAAGGGCAGTTTCCGCCGTTCTCGCCTGGGGGGAGCCTCGCGCGGCTGGCGATCCGGTTTACCGGGGACATTCTGGGTGGACTGCCGCTGTATGTGCATGGCATCGCGTCGGTGGCCGTGACCGGCGGGCTCGGGCTGCTGGTGGTATGGCTGATCTTCTGCCTGGCCTGGCGCTGGCGGTCGGTCGGGCTGGCGCCGGCCCGGACGATGTTCGCGCTGGCGGCGCTGGCGCCCGGGGTTGGGCTGCTGCTTCTGGGGATGCTGTTCAACAATACGCCGATCGAAGTGCGCTATCTGACCTTCTCCACCCCGTTCGTCGGTTTGCTGCTGGCGGGCGCTCTCGGTCCATGGTGGCGAACGGTCCTGTTGGCGGTGCAGGCGGGCTCGCTTGCCGGGCTGATGCTGGCGCCGCGAACAATGCAGCCGGCGCGGGCGGCGGCGCGGGCGGCCGCGGCGCTGGTTGGCGATGGCGTGGTGTTATTGCCTCGCGGCAACGATGGGGTAGGCATCGTGGGGGCGTTCGCGATCGAGGCCCCCCCTGCCCTGCCCTTGCTGCTCATCCCCGCCGGCGCCACGCCGGAGCAAATCCGCGCCCGGCTGGGTTCCTGGCATCGGGTGGTGCTGGCGTTGATCGAACAAGACGACGCCAGCAGGGCCGCCAGCGAGGCGATGCGGCGCGCATTGGTCACGCCCGCCTGGAGGGAGGTCGCGCGCGACCCCAACGTCGCGGTATATGAGCGCGTCGCTGGAGGCATATGAGGAACGGTCAGGATGTTTTTCGAAGGTTTTACGCTCGAGCATGTGCCGGTGCCGGGAGGAACCATGCGGTTGCGGCATGGCGGATCGGGCCCGCCTTTGCTGATGTTGCACGGCAATCCGCAGACCCATGCGATGTGGCATCTGGTGGCGCCCACGCTGGCGCGGCGCTTCACGGTGATCTGTCCCGATCTGCGCGGCTACGGGTTCTCGTTGAAGCCGCCGGCGACCGAGGATCATACGCTGTACGCCAAGCGCGAGATGGCCAAGGACATGATCGCGGTGATGGATCATTTCGGGTTCCAGCGGTTTCGCCTGGCGGGCCACGATCGCGGCGCGCGGCTGTCGCATCGGATCGCACTGGATTATCCGGATCGGGTGGAACGGCTGGCGGTGCTCGATATCGTTCCCACGCTGGAACACTTCGAGCGCGCCGACATGAATTTCGCCATGGGGTATTATCACTGGTTCTGGCTGGCCCAGAAACATCCCTACCCGGAATGGTTGATCAATAAGGCACCGGAGGAATGGTGGCGGCAACATACCGCGCGCGATCCGTCGCTGCCGGCGCTGTTCCACCCCGAGGCGCTGGCGGATTATCTCGCGGCGGTGCGGCAACCGGCGATGGTGCGCGGCATGTGCGAGGATTATCGCGCCGCCGCCAGCATCGATCTGGCGCACGATCGCGAGAGCCGCGCCAAGGGTGAGAAAATCCGCTGTCCGCTGCTGGTGCTCTGGGGTTCGAAGGGCAGCATCGCGAAGTGGTACGACGCGCCGGCGATCTGGCGCGCGTACTGCGCCGGTGACGTCACCGGTGGGCCGGTCGCCTCGGGCCATTACATCGCCGAGGAAGCACCGGGCGAACTGCTGACCGCGTTCGACAAATTTTTTTGATGGAGACTGCAATGACTACGATTGATGACGCGATCGACGCCTTCGCCCTCGCGTCGGAGGAACCGCCGAACGATGCGCTGCGGTGGGCGTTAAGTCATTGGGAGCAGGCGGCGCCGCGATTCCTGGAGATGCTGGAGGCCTACGAGAACGGCTCGGACGATACGGAACGAACGACGGACGCGCTGTTTTTCATCATCCATTTGTTTGGCGATCGAGGGGAAAAGCGCGCCTACCACGCATTGTGCCGCCTGATGCTGAATGAAGAGCGTCTGTTGGGCGCCCTGGGCGAACAGGCCTGCGTCGATACCCTGAAAGGCGTGGTGATCAAGTGTTTCGACGGCGATGTAGGTCCGTTGCGTCAGGTGATCGAGTCGAGCGATGCCGAATCGATCACCCGCGGCGAGGCGTTGCTGGCGCACGCCTGGCTGGCGCGCGACGGACGCTGTCCGGAACCAGAGTTTCGCGAGTACATGCGCCGGTTGTTGATGACGATGCAGCCGCGCGAGGTGGATTTCATTTGGTACAGTTGGGTCGTCGTGGCGGCGATCCTCGGGTACCAGGAACTTGCCGCCGAATCGACGAAGTTGATCAAGGACGGGCTGGTCCCCGAAGAATGGCTGACCCTGGCCGAATTTCCCGAGTTGCTGGCGCAGGGCGACGCGAAGGGCAAGCAAGGCCTGGCGGCGGAAGAAGTCGCGCCTTTCGACGACGTCATCGACTCGCTGGCGGAATGGCCCTGGCCGGACGATTACGACGATGAGGAAGCCGTCGCGCCAGAGCCTTACATCAATCCGCTGCGCCATGTCGGGCGTAACGATCCGTGTCCGTGCGGCAGCGGCAAGAAGTTCAAG
>PLSZ01000191.1:0-124 GCA_003164305.1 Acetobacteraceae bacterium | reverse complement strand
TATCAGTACCGGTTACCCCTGGGGCTGGAGGAGCCGCTGGCGGGAAAAATCGATGTCGGGTTGCCGCCGGAGCATCCGACGTTGCCCTCGCTGCTGCGCGCGGCGGGGTACGGGACGACGCTGA
>PLSZ01000024.1:9978-14786 GCA_003164305.1 Acetobacteraceae bacterium | reverse complement strand
CTCTAAACGGATGGATTGCAAAGGCTGCGCCTTTGCTGGGGGTCCATGGGGGCAAAGCCCCCTGGCGGGTCCAGGGCAGAGCCTTGGCCTTGATTGCCGCCCGAGTTTCCTGTCATCGTAGCCGCCGCGACGGCAACCAATCCAATCGGGAAACCCAAGACGGCAGCCACTGCTGGGCAACCGCCCAGCGGACGCGAGGGCGTACGACAGTCGAAGGATGACGATGTGAGTGGAGTTCCGAACGGACGTCTGGCCATCGACATCGGCGGCACCTTCACCGATGTCGCCCTGGTCGATGAAGCCAGTGGACGCATCGAGGTCGCAAAAGTCTCTACCACACCGGCGGATTTCGGCCAGGCTGTTATCGCCGGCATCCGCCAGGCGCTCGACGCCAATGCGATCGATGCGGCCGACGTGGCACTGCTGGCGCACGCCACGACCGTGGTGACCAACGCGCTGCTGGAGAAGAAGGGCGCCCGCGCCGGCTTCATCGCCACGCGCGGCTTTCGCGACCTGCTGGAGCTGCGCCGCTCCTCGCGCGCCGACCTGTATGACCTATTGCAGGACGCGCCCGACGTGCTGGTGCCGCGTCGCTTTCGTTTCGAGATCACCGAGCGCATCGATGCGCAAGGCGCCATCGTCACGCCACTGGCCGACGCGGAAATCCCCGCCCTGATCGAGGCGATCCGCGATGCCGATCTGCAAACCATCGCCGTATCGTTCATGTTCTCCTTCCTAAACGATTCACACGAACGCCGCGTCGGCGCCGCGCTGCGCCAGGCACTCCCCGAGGTGCAGGTCTACCTGTCGTGCGAGGTGCTGCCGGAAATCCGCGAATTTGAACGCGCCAGCACCACGGCGGTGTGCGCCTATGTCGGCCCGCTACTCGCCGCCTACCTCGATCGGCTGCAGCGCGCAGCAGCAGATTTGGGACTGCCACCGTTGCATGTGATGGGCTCGTCCGGCGGTGTGTTCGATATCAAGGAAGCGCTGCGCATGCCGGCGATGGCGGTGGAATCCGGACCCGCCGCCGGGGTGATTGCCGCGGCTCTCGCCGGGCGGCAACTCGGTCGCCCCAACCTGATCTCCTTCGACATGGGCGGAACCACAGCGAAGGCCAGCGTCATCGCCAACGGCGAAGTATCGGTCACCGCAGAATACGAGGTCGGTGGCTCCGGCCACGCCAACCGCTGGATGCACGGCACCGGCCATCCGATCCGCGTCCCCGTGATCGACCTTGCCGAGGTGAGTGCCGGTGGCGGATCGATCGCCTGGGTCGATCCCGGCGGCGCATTGAAGGTCGGCCCACACAGCGCCGGCGCCGATCCCGGACCGGCCGCCTATGGCACCGGCGGCACCGCACCGACGGTGACCGACGCTGATGTGGTGCTGGGTTATCTCGATCGCACGGCGTTGCTCGGCGGCGCGCTGCGCATCGACAGTGTCGCGGCGGAACGTGCCATCGCGATCGATGTCGGCGACAAGCTCGGCCTGTCGGTCACCGAGGCCGCCGCGCGCATTGTCGAAGTCGTCAACAGCAACATGGCGCAGGCGCTGCGCATCGTCTCGGTCGAGCGCGGCCACGATCCGCAGGAGTTCAGCTTGATCGCCTTCGGTGGCGCCGGCCCGGTGCACGCGGCGGCACTGGCGATGGAGTTGCAGATCCCCGAGGTGATCATTCCGCCCGCCCCCGGCGCGTTCTCCGCGCTCGGCCTGGTCGCCAGTGACTTGAAGCGCGATTTCTCCCGCACGTTGTATGCCGATCTCGACAGCGTCGATCCGGGCCGTATTGCCGACGTGCTCGCGGGGATGGAGGCCGACGGTCTGCGCTTCCTCGACGCCGCCAACGTGCCGCAGCCGCAACGGGCGCTACTGCGCCTCGCCGATGTGCGCTATCGCCGCCAGGCGTATGAACTGACGGTGCCGATTGCTGATGGACCCATCACCGGTGCCACGCTGGATGCGCTCGCCGCATCATTCCACAGCAAGCACGAACAGACCTATGGCCACGCCAATCGCGCCGAGCCCGTGCAACTCGTCAATCTTCGGCTGACGGCTCTGGGGCGATTGCCCGGCCTGACGCTGACCCAACGCAGCGATGCGACGCTGGCACGCCAGCACAACCGGGACGTCTGGTTCGCGGAGTCGGGGTTCATCGCCACACCGGTGCATTGGCGCAACGGCCTGATCCCCGGCACGACGATCGCCGGCCCAGCAATCATCGAGGCGCTGGATTCCACCACGGTCGTGCCGCCGGGATGGCGCGCGGGGATAGATGAGCGTGGATATATGAAGCTATCACGAACTCAATCTCACCGTCATGGCCGGGCTTGACCCGGCCATCTGCGCAACGCCGGTGCCGCAACGGATGGCCGGGTTGATCCCCGGGTCTAGCCCGGGGAAGGCCATGACGGTTGGGACAGGGGCAGGATAGCCAGGGCGACAGCCACATGCCGGAGCACACAAAATGCCTGCCCTCAAAACCGACCCAGCCCGTTTCGAGATCGTCAAGAACGCCCTCACCTGCGCCGCCGAGGAAATGAAGATCGTCCTCGCCAAAACCGCCTACTCCCCCCTGCTCAAAGTCGCCGGCGACTATTCCTGCGGCATCTTCGACACCACCGGCGCCATGGTCGCGCAAGGCCCCGACCTGCCGATCCATCTCGGTTCGATGCCGGATGCAGTCCGCGCGATCGTCCAGGCCTTTCCCGATCCCGCGCCCGGCGACGTGTTCATCCACAACGACCCCTACCACGGCGGCTCCCACCTGCCCGACGTCAACGTGGTCGCCCCCGCCTTCCTCGGCGACACACTTCTCGGCTATGGCTGCGTGCGCGCGCACTGGCCCGACATCGGCAGCGCCACCCCCGGCAGCTACGGTGCGGTCACGGAAATCTTCGGCGAGGGACTGCGACTTCCCCCCGTGCGCCTCTACCGTAACGGCAAGCCCGACCCGGGCATCGAGGCGATCATCTTCGCCAACGTCCGCACACCCACCGAGCGCATGGGCGACCTGCGCGCCCAAGTCGCCGCCAACTGGCGCGCCGGCGCCCGCCTCGGGGCCCTCGCCCAAAAATACGGCGCTGCGCAACTGCTGGACATCATGCAAGAGATCCAGGACTACTCGGAACGCATGATGCGCAGCGCATTGCGCGCACTGCCCGACGGCGCCGCCGAGTTCACCGACATCTTCGACGGCGACGGCGTCATCGCCCCCGGGGAGACCACCGATGAAACCTTCACCGTCAAACTGCGTATCGACAAACGCGGTGACACCATCACCGCCGACTTCACTGGCTCCGATCCCGCCGTCGCCGGCCCGATGAACGCACCTCTCACCGTCACCGCCTCGGGCGTGTTCTGCGCGCTGAAAATGATTGCGGACCCGAAAAGCCTTATCCCGCCGAACTCCGGCTGCTGGCGCCCGGTCACCGTCACCGCGCCGCCAGGCTGCGTGGTCAACGCCCAACTCCCCTCGCCCGTCGTCTACGCCAACCACGAGATCTCCCACCGCGTCGCCGACATGGTGATGGCGGCGATGTTCAGGATCACGCCGCGAACGGTGATGGCGGGGTCACAGGGGACGTCGGCGGTCGTTACGTTCGGCGGCGTAGATTATCGCAGCGGCGAACGTTACGTGAGTTACGAGTCCGTGAAGGGTGGATTTGGCGCGCGCCCGGTGAAAGACGGCATCAACGCGGTGGCGAGCACCGTCAGCAACATGATGAACACGCCGATCGAGATTTTGGAGATGAGTTTTCCGCTGCGGGTCGAGGAATATTCCCTCGTCCCCGACAGCGGCGGTGCCGGGACCTGGCGCGGCGGACTGGGCGTGCGCCGCGTGTGGCGTGTGCTGGAGCGGGACGCTCATGCCGCGGTTTGTTGCGAGCGGACGGTGACGCCGCCGTTCGGCCTGGCGGGCGGGATGGCCGGCGGACCGGCGAAGTTGACGTTGCGGTTGGCGGATGGACGTTCGCGCAAGCTGACGAGCAAGGGGGGATTTATCGCGCCCGCCGGTTCGCTGGTGGAGGTGGAGGCGCCGGGGTCTGGTGGCTACGGGCCGCCTTGTGACCGCGATGCCGCGGCGTTGGCGGAGGATCTGGCGGATGGGTATGTGACGGAGGCAGCGGCGCGGCGGGATTATGGATTTGGTTCGGGGTGAGCAGTGGCGGTTAAATTCAGACACTCGGCCGGGTTCGGGCGCCGGATCGAGTACTGGATCATTGGCAAAATGCTCAAAGAGGGTCTTGATGTCTATGCACCTTTGGTCGATGACTTCGGCATCGACGCAATCATCCGAAAGAATGATAACTCATTTATCGAAGTACAGATCAAGGCACGCTTGCGCAGGGTGATTCCTGGCGATGCGGCACTGTTCGCGGCGATCGCCCATGCCGAGGTACGACAAAACTATTACTTTGTTTTTTATTCCGAGCGAATGGACGCAATGTGGATCATGTCTTCGGAAGAGTTTGGCAAGGAAGCGGTCCGAAACAAGACCGGAAAGAACATCGGAAAACGTAGCATCTGGTTTAATGGAAAACGAAAGAGGAAGGATGGAGCAGGAATGACTGAACATCGGAATCCGAGGTACGATAAATATTTGGCATCGGATTTTTCGAGGTTCCGGGAGGTCACTGAGATGGTCATCGAACCTTGAGTTACGTTTGGCGCGTTGACATCGAGACCAGGCCCCATGCGTCTCCGGCCGCCTATCGCCTTGAGTCAACAAGGATCGGGATTCTGCCGTAGAAAAGAAACAGCGGATGTACAGATTGCGGATGGCTCAGGAGCTGTGCGCGAAGAGC
>PLSZ01000024.1:0-9954 GCA_003164305.1 Acetobacteraceae bacterium | reverse complement strand
GTTATAAGCGCGCTTGCTGATAACGACGGCGGGCCGCCGCTTTGAAGCGCTCTGATCGGTGAAAGGGAAAGGCACCAGCACGATGGCGCCGAACTCATACAGCATCGTAGCAGTCGTCTTCGCTATTGTTCCAGATTGCAGCGAACGCGGGAGCACTGGACGAAGCGGCATNNCCGGCGACAAGGTCTGGATCTTTTCGATCAGGGCCTCAGTATTGGCCTGCATGATGGCGGTTCCTTGGCACAAGGGCGGTCGCGATTGCTTTCGGGTGGAAACGCGTTGCACGGGCCCAGGATAACACGCCTGGCACCGTCGTGCACCAATCATGAGATGTCGCACCGCATATCCGAGATGGTGATGGCGGCGATGCCTTCGGTCCGCCCGCACGCCAACGCTATCTGTAACGTAGGCTCCGCGCGGCCCCACTCGGATACGCGACCGCGAGGCACGACCGTCGCCGCGCCCCGCGCTTGTTTCGACTGATTCGCCGATTACCGAACCGTCGTCGTCTCCGTCCTGGTATGGCTGGTCGAGGGAACACCGGGCCGATCGACCGTGTCGCCGCTGGTGTCCTTCTCGATCATCACCCCATTGCGGTCTTCGGTCCGGCGCGTCGTGGACGTCACGTCCTCATTGTGTATCGGGGCGACGCCCGGCGTCGTCACCGTTGTCGAAGTGGAAGACGACATCTGGGCCAAAGCCGCTCCAGACATCAGCACGGCAACCATCGTGGCCGCCAGCAAAGTTTTTAACATGATCTGATCTCCGCGGGACATGGGCGAGCGAACGCGCTCGCTGCCCTGGCAATGGAACGAAACCAGCGCCGATAAGTTCCGGGGCGATGAAAACGTGATCGCGCTACCACGCCGCGTCGAGCAACTCTCGCACCACCGGCGGCCCGCCGATCTTGCGCGGATTGGTGTGCACCCAGCGGTCGTGCATCGATTGCCGGGCGATGGCGTCCAGTTGCTCCGGCTTCACGCCGACATCGCGCAACGTCGCCGGCAGGCCGAGACTGGCGATCAGCGCGGCGACGGCGTCGGCGGCTTTTTCGTCCGGATGACCCAGNNTAGCCATGCGGCACGTCCGCGGTGCCGCCGAGCACGTGTCCGATACCGTGACTGGCGCCCTTGGTCACGCCGTTCTGGGAACCCATGATCGACATCCAGGCGCCCAACTGACAGTCCAGCCGCGCCGCCATGTCCCGCGGATCGGCCTTTACCCCGGGCAATCCGCGCGACAGCAACCGCAGCGCGTGCAGCGACGCGCCGTCGGAGAATGGCGTCGGATTGATCGAGCAAATATCCTCGACCGCGTGATCCACGGCGCGAATGCCGGTCGACAGGAACAGCCACTCCGGCGTGTGCACGGTGATCGTCGGGTCGAGGATCACCGCCGTTGGCATCATCAACGCGGTGCCGAAACTTTCCTTCACGTGCCGCGTGGTGTCGGTGCAGCCGGCGAACGAGGTGAACTCGCCCGCCGACAGAGTTGTGGGCACCGCGACGAAGCGCACGCCTGGCGGTTTGGTCGGCGGCCGTTCGTTCTTGCCCTCCGGCGTGATCCAGGCACGGAACGCGTCGAGTTGCTCCGGCGCCGTCACGTCGTTGCCCAGACACAGCCCGACCATCTTGGCCGCGTCGGTGACCGAGCCGCCACCGACCGTCAGGATCAGGTCGGCCTTCGCCGCGCGCGCTTCGTTCGCGGCGGCCACCACGTCGATGCGTGGCGTGTGAGCGCCGATCTTCGCGCACACGCCGGCCAGGCGATTTCCCAACACGCCGCGCACGGTGTCGATCACGTCGGTTTGCCGAGCCAGCGTGCCGCTCGCCATGACATAAACGGCGCGCGAGTCGCGGACGCGCACTTCCTCCGCCAGCGCCTCCGCCAACGGGACGCCGTAGACGACACGGTCCATCGGCGGGAAGCGGTGGGTGCCGCGCGGCATGTGCTGACCCATGTGAAGTTTAATCCTTTTTGGCGCAGAACGCGTCGAGCATCGCGGTTTCCTTGTTCGGACCATCGAAGTCCGCCGCGATGCGCGCGTAAAGTTCGGCGGCGCCCTGGTAGAACTTCGCGCCGGCCGGGTCCTCGCCGACGAACGCGGCGATTTCTTCCATCTCGGCGACCCAACGATACGCTTTTGAATACATTTTCGGCATCTGCTTCGTCAGCCAGTTATACAAAGCCGGCTGACTGCCGGAGAGTTCGGCTTTCAACGCCTCCGCCGTGCCGGCGCGCGTCGCGGCCAGCATCATCGCCGCGCCCAGAGCGGTGAAGCCTTTGGTGATTCCCGCGTAGGACATCTTCATCGCCGAGGCGGCGCCGATCGGACCCGGCTGTACCGGCATGGTCAGGCCGTACTGTTGCAAAATAGTAACCTTCGCCGCGTCCGGTCCCGACAGGTAAATTTTGGTCGATTTCCCGTCCCCTTCCGGCGGCGGGCCAATGATGCCGCCATCGACGAAGGTCGCGCCGGTTTCCTCCACCACGCGCGCGATGCGCAGCACCGTGGCGGGATCGAGCGCGTTGCAATCGACATAGACCGGCTTCTTGCTGGCGGCACGCAAAGCGGGTGCGAGCTGCTCCGCCAGACCCAGCGCGCTTCCCGGCGGCAGGATCGACAGGATGAAGTCGCATTCGGCGATTTGCGCGTCCGAGGCACCCGTCATGCCGGCATCCTTCGCGCGCGCCAACGTCTCGGCGCCGCGGCCGTCCAGCAGCGTGCGCACCTCAAGCCCATGCGCGGTCAGCCGTTTGGCCACCGCGCTTCCCATCATGCCCGGTGCGATGACGGCGACGATTGGTTGCATGGACCGCTCCTGTTTCCGTTGAAGGGTGGGATTGAACGCCGGTCGCCCGGTCCTGCGCGAAATACCACCTCTTGCTCTCCGCCGCCAACCTGCCAGCATCGGGGCAATCGCGGGGAGGCGGCCTACGTCTCCCGATAAAGAAGGGAGTTTCGACCATGGCCGAGGCAGCCGCCTCCACTGTGCTGACGCATGAGATTACCCCGCTCGAACGCCAGACCATGGCGAAAGTCGCGTGGCGGCTGTTGCCGATGCTGATCGCCTGTTACTTCATCGCTTACCTCGATCGCGTGAATGTCGGGTTCGCGTCGCTGACCATGAACAAGGCGCTGGGGTTTTCCTCCGCGGTGTATGGTTTCGGCGGCGGCATCTTCTTTCTGGGCTATTTTATCTTCGAAGTCCCGAGCAACGTCCTGCTGAGCAAAGTCGGCGCCAGACGGTGGATCGCGCGCATCCTCGTCACCTGGGGCATCATCGCGGCCTGCACCGCTTTCATTGCCGGGCCGGTTTCATTTTATTCCATCCGCTTCGCGTTAGGCATCGCCGAGGCGGGGTTCTTTCCGGGAATCATCCTTTATCTGACGTGGTGGTTCCCGTCGTATTATCGTTCTCGCATCATTGGCGTGTTCATGGCGGCGATTCCGTTGTCCAATATTCTGGGTTCGCTCGTGTCGGGCGTTTTGCTCGATCTGGACGGCTGGCTGGGACTCGCCGGCTGGCAATGGCTGTTCATCCTGGAAGCGGCACCGGCCGTTGTACTGGGTGTGGCGTTCTGGATCTTCATGACCGACTGGCCGTCGGAGGCGCACTGGCTGGCGCCCGAACAGCGCGACTGGTTGATGACCCGCCTGGACTCCGAACGCGATCAACGTGAATCCATCCGTCGGTACAGCCTGAAGGAAGCATTGCTGGACAAGCGCGTGCTGCTGCTCAGCCTGGTTTATTTCGGCGGCACGTTTTCCGGTTACGGGATCGTTTTGTTCCAGCCGCAGATCGTGCACCGGCTGGCCGCCGGCTTCGGCATGACCGGGGTGATCAACGCCATTCCCTACGTGTTCGCCGCCTGCGCGATGATCCTGTGGGGCCGCCATTCCGACCATACCGGAGAGCGTCCGCGCCACGTCGCGATCGCTTACACGGTCAGCGCCGCCGGCCTGATCGCGACCGCGATGATGACCGATCCGGTGTTGACCATGTTCATGCTGGTCGTCGCCGCCATGGGTCAGGCGTCCACCGGCCCGACGTTCTGGAGCCTGCCGACCGCGATGCTGTCCGGTACCGCGGCGGCCGGAGGCATCGCCCTGATCAACGCACTGGGCAATCTGGGCGGTTTCTTTGGTCCCTACTTGTTTGGGTTGGTAAAGGATGCGACAGGCGGCAGCTTCATGTTCGCGCTGATGGTGATCGCGTTGGGGCCGATCATGTCGGCCGCGGTCGTGCTCGCTTTGGGGCACGACCGGCGATTGGAGCACATTCCGGCGCGTCAGGCGTCTGTGGGACGGTAAAGCGGTTGCCGACCGGCGAAGGGCATTCATCCCCCGATCGTCATCCTTGGCGCGTCGCGAGATCCTCGGGTCGAGCCCGAGGATGACGGGAAAGGCTAATCGGGAGCCCCACTAATCGCGCACGCGGAGCGGGGATTCGGCGCGAGCCGCCTGGATCGCCGCCCACACCCGCGGCGCCGTCACCGGCATGTCCATCCGCGTCACTCCCACGGTGCGCAGCGCGTCCAGCACGGCGTTCATCGCGGCCGGGAGAGCGCCGGTCGTCCCGGCCTCGCCCGCGCCTTTCACGCCCAGGGGATTGTTGGGTGAGGGCACGCAGGAATCGCCGATGGCGAAATCGGTCAGCATGTCGGCGCGCGGCATCGGGTAATCCATGAAGGATCCGGTCACCAACTGCCCCTCCGCGTCATAGACGCAGAGTTCGCCCAGTACCTGACCCAATCCCTGGAACATGCCGCCGAGGATCTGGGATTCGAGAAGTACTGGGCTGATCACGACTCCGCAATCGTCGATGGCGGTATAGCGCGCGACGCGCGTGACGCCGGTGTCCGGGTCGATTTCGACTTCCGCCACGTGCGCGCCGGAAGGGAAGGCGCGAGTCGCCGCCAGCCCCGACACGGTATCCAGCGCGCCGTCCGCGGCCAGCGTCATCAGGTCCACGACCCGGTCGGTGCCGGCGATCCGGAACACGCCCTCGGCGAATTCGATGTCGGCGACGGCGGCTTCCAGAGCGTCCGCCGCCAGAACTCTGCCTTTCTCGACAACCTCCCGCGCCGCCACCAGGCNNCGCCGCGCCGTGCGACATCATGGAGCGGGAGGCGAAGGCGCCGCCGCCCACCAGAACCGGACCCTCGGGATCGCCGGCCGACAGCCGCACGCGCACCGGATCGATCCCCAGCACGCGGGCGACGATTTCGGGGTACACGGTTTCATGCCCCTGGCCGTTGGACGTGACGACGGTGTGCAGCACGATGTCTCCGTCCGCGCCGAACGTGATGGCGACCTCGTCCTTCGGCACCACGCCGCCCGAGGGTTCGACGAACACGGCGCAACCGATGCCGCGCAGCTTGCCTCGCGCTTTGGCTTCGGCGCGGCGGGCGGGGAAATCGTCCCAACCGGAGTCGGCCAGCGCCTTGTCCAGCGCGGCGCGGTAATCGCCGCTGTCGTATTCCGAGACGACAGCGCCGGTGGGCAGGCGATACGGGAAAGCGTCGCGCGGGATCAGGTTGCGGCGGCGCAGTTCGACGCGGTCGATGCCGATGCGCGGCGCGGCTTCATCGACCAGGCGCTCCACGATGTAGGCCATGTCGGGCCGGCCGGCGCCGCGGTAGGCGGTGACCGGCACCGTGTTCGTCAGCGCCAGGCGATGCCGGCCGTACACCGCGGGCACGCGATAACAGCCGGTCGCCATGGCCGCGGGGTTCAACGAGTTGATCAGGGGCCCGGTGGCGACGGGATGGGCCCCCTGGTCCGCCAGCCACTCGTGGCGCAGCGCGAGGAAGCGGCCCTCGGCGTCCAGCGCCAGAGCGCCGGTCAGCACGAGGCCTCGGCCGTGGTAGTCGGACAGGAACGTCTCGCTTCGGGAAGCGACCCATTTCACCGGGCGGCCGGTCATGCGGGCCGCCAGGGCCAGCGCCATATGCTCCGGATACGCGGGGCCGCGGATGCCGAAGCCGCCGCCGACGTCCTGCGCGCGGATGCGAATGCGCTCGGGCGGCAGGCCGCTCTGGGCTGCCAGGCTGTCGCGCATCGCGGTCATGCCCTGGGTGCTGGTCCAGAGATCCAGGAAGTCGCCATCCCAGGCGGCGAGCGCGGCTTTCGGCTCCATCGGATTGCCGGCGACGCGGCCGCTGATCAGGGTCAGGCGGACGACATGCGCGGCGGCGGCGAAGGCGGCCTCGGTCGCGGCTTCGTCGCCGTAGTCGAAGTCGAAGCACAGGTTGCCGGGCACCAGGTCGTGGATCAGCGGCGCGCCGGGCGCCAACGCGGCGGCCGCGTCGGTTACCGCCGACAACGTGTCGTAGTCGATGGCGACCAGTTCCGCCGCGTCCTGGGCCTGATGCGCTGTCTCGGCCACCACGAGAACCACCGGTTCCCCAACGAACCGCGCGCGATCGGTGGCCAGAGCGGGCCTGGGCGGGACGCGGAGCGCTTCGCCGCGGCCTTTGACGGGCATCATGGCGGCGCCTCGGTCGAAGCCGGCGGCGACGGCGTCGGCTCCGGTCAGGATCGCGAGAACGCCCGGCGCGGCGCGAGCGGCGGCGATGTCGATGGAGCTGATGACGGCATGGGCGCGGTCGGCGCGCATGAAGGCGGCGTGCAGCTGATTGGGGCGGTTCCAGTCGGCGGTGTAGCGGCCTTGGCCGGTCAGCAGCCGCGCGTCTTCTCTGCGTCCCTTGAAGTTGGTGGCCAATGCGGTGCTCCGGTCGAGGTCCGGTTTGTTACCGCGGCGCGGCATGCCGCGACAGATGGCTGTGCTTGATGAGTTCGCGGCTGGCTCTTGGCCGGCGCGGTGTTTTCGATAAATTGCCTGTGCGCGGGAAGCCGGTAAGGTAATGGCCCTTGGGGCCTGGCCGGAACGGTTCGAGCCGCATTGGCTCCATCCGCGTGAATCCGTGTCATCGCCTTCCTTATCCGCGGTTGATTCCATTGCCGGTGCGAACGCCCAGGACGGAATCCGCGGTAAGATTTTTAGCGCCGATAAGGAAGGCGATGACGCGGATTCACGCGGATGCTTTCAGACCACCATCCGTCCAGGAGTCATTCCAGGGGCCACGGATTTCCCATTAATACCAATCCGCCGAAACATTGACACACGTCATGGCCCTCCCCCGACCTGATCGGGGGATCGACCGGGCCATCGGTCGACGCAAACCGGGCGGATGCTGATGGCCCGGTCGAGCCGTGCCATGAAGGGACAGGGCGATCGAGGGTCAGTGTTCCGGCCGGCTGGTATGACTCGCAACGTGGTGCTTCCGGACGAAGTCTGAACGCAGTCTCGGAACCACGATCTGGAGTCGCTAAATCGCCGTTAACGTTCTGCTACCGTACCGGACAATCGGCGGCTCCATTTTCATTCGCGGCCTGGCAACGAAGAAAGAGGCGAACCGCCGATAAACGCCGGTGCTTCCAGACTGCGCTCCGCCGTTGGAAACGCTCCGGCGGGAGGCTTCGCCGCCGATCAATGCGATGATTCCGGATGGACACCAAGGCGCTCAGGATATTGCCCACTTTGGTAGCCGATGGCGCTGAGCGCGATCGGCCCGAACGACGGCATATGTCATGATATTAGCAAGTACGCCCTTTCAATCATCATAGTTTGACGAATTGCGCGCCCCGCGCCCGAGGCGTCTCCGGGCGGCGTCCGTTGACTCCGCCGGAACGGTCTTTCATGATCCGCGATGCGCTATTCAACTTCGGATCTCACAGCATGACATCGCCGGACGCCGGGTGGCAACAATTGATCTCCGCGATCCATGCGTCCGGCCGCAAGGCCGCGCTCGCGATCACCGGGGGCGGCAGTGGCGCGATCAGTGAGTTGCTGCGTGTGCCCGGCGGATCCCGGTTGCTGATCGAGGCACAGGTTCCTTACGACGCGGCGGCGCTCTCGGCGTTTCTCGGCTTCGCTCCGGATCAGGCCAGCAGCGCGGATACCGCGATCGCGATGGCGCGCGAGGTTCGGGCGCGCGCGGCCAGGCTGGTGTCCGGGGACACCGATCTGGTTGGCCTCGGCGCCACGGCGGCGCTGGTCAGCGATCGTCCGCGTAAAGGCGAGCACCGGTTTCACATCGCATGCGCCAACGCCGCCGGCGTCGCGCATTGCACGGGCGTGATGGCCAAAGGCCGACGCGACCGCGCCGCCGAAGAAGATATCGTTTCGCGCGCGATCGTTCTGTGGCTGGCGCGATCATGCGGGGTCGCCGCGGCGACGGCGCGTAGCGTGCTCGACGCGGACGAACGGTTTGAGGAGACGGTCGTTCCGTCGGTGGATACGATCGATCGCCTGCTGGCCGGCGAGGCCGATCGCGTCACCGTCCAGCCGGATGGCCAGATGGTGACGTCGGCGTCTGGCCCCCTTTTGTTGTTTCCAGGGTCTTTCAACCCGCTGCACACCGGGCATGTGCTGCTGGCGCGGGCCGCCGAAGACCTCAGGCAGCAGAAACTGGCTTTCGAAATTTCCGTCACGAACGTCGATAAGCCGCCGCTGGCGGGCGAGACGGTGCGGCAACGGCTGACGCAATTCGCCTGGAAGGCGCCGGTCGAACTGACAAGGGCGCCCACTTTTCTGGAGAAGGCGCGCCTGTTCGCGAAGACCACGTTCGTGATCGGGGCGGATACGGCGGAGCGGCTGTTCGCGCCAAAATATTACGGCGACGATGAGGTTCGAATGCACCTCGCGCTGGAGGAAATCGGGAATTCCGGCGCCAGCTTTCTGGTGGCGGTGCGGATCGACGCCGCGGCGCGGGTACGGGCGCTGAGCGACATTTCCGTGCCGCGCCGCTATGCCGATCTGTTCAGCGAAATCCCGGAGCATCGTTTTCGTTTCGATACATCTTCGACCGAAATTCGCGCGCGGGCCGGATAGGACCCGCTGTCGGTGAATCGCGAGCCATCGTCTCGGATCCGTCATGGCCGGGTCGAGCCCGGTGATGACGATCAGTGGCTGTCGATCGGGGCTTTAACCTTCGCTGGCGCTTATGTCAGCGCCTCTTGGGCCGAACCCGGCCATGACGAATGAAATGTGTCGTGCTTCAACGCTTCCGGCTACCAGACCGGAGTTTCGACGGTATCAAAGTCCTCTCGTACGGAAGGAAAAAGAATGAGCGCCGCGAACGAGGAGGCAAAAATCCTGACCGTCGCCAGTTGCTCGAACATCGACGCCGGGCACCGTTCGCATGTCGTCGTTTCCGGGTCCTATGGCGGACGCTACAACGCCTTCAACGCGGCGAAGTGGCCGGTGCGTGCCGTGATCATGAACGATGCCGGCATCGGCCGCGACAATGCCGGCATTGTCGGGCTGGATTTTCTCGATCAGATCGGCATGGCCGCGGCGACGGCGGATGCGAAGACATGCCACATCGGCGACGGGGCGCACATGCTCGCGCACGGCGTCATCAGCCACGTCAATCGCGCCGCCACCGCGCTTGGCTGCGCGCCGGGGCAAAACGTCCGAGACTGCGCCGAGCGCATGCGCGCCGCACCCGTGCCGACGATCGCGCCGCCGCCCATCACCGAGGGCGCCCGCTTCGTCATGCGGGACGTCCCTGGCGAGCCGGTGCTGATCTGCGCCGATTCGATCGGCATGCTACAGCCCGACGACGTGGGCCGGATTGTCGTGACGGCGTCGCACGGCGCGCTGTCCGGAGGCCGTCCGGACAATACGGTGCCTCTGGGCATCCACGCGGTGTTCTTCAGCGATGCGGGCGGCGGCATGGACGGGGCGGGCATCGCACGGCTCGACGATCTCGAGCGGAAAGGGATCGTCGCGGGCGCGACCTCGGCGGACAGCGCGCCCATTGGCGATTCCCGCGCGCTTTATCACGACGGCGTGCTGTCGCACGTGAATGGTCCGGCGGCCCGGAACGGGGGCCGGGTTGGGATGAAGCTGAGGGATTTCATCGATGTGCTGATCGCGGCGG
>PLSZ01000204.1 GCA_003164305.1 Acetobacteraceae bacterium | reverse complement strand
CTCCCATCTTGATTGTCGCGGGACACGCCCCGCCGCGCCGCCGCTCAGCCACGCGGACCCGTCGACCGGGGCGTTGTTGTAGCTGTCGTGCCAGCGATCCTCACACCACTCCCACACATTGCCGAGCATATCGTACAAACCCCAGGCGTTCGGATCTTTGCCCTTCACCGGATGGCTTCCGGCTTTGCGGTGGTCGTATTGCTTCTCCGGCCAACCACTTGAGTCAAATCCATTATCCAGTTCGAACCCGATGCCGCTGTTGCCGGCGTACCAGGCGATGTTGTCCAGCACCGGCGCGTTGTTCGCGCCGAGGATTTCGATCGGTCCGGCATAGGTCGCGGTGTCTTCGCCGGCGCGGCAGGCGTATTCCCAGCGCGCCTCCGACGGCAGCGTCAGGTCCAGGCCTGGCACGCGCTTGTTAATTTCGGTCAAAAATCGTTGCGCATCCTCGAATGACACCGTTTCCACCGGGCGGGTGGGGGATTCGAAATAGCTGGGATTGTCGCCCATCACGGCCTGCCATAGCGCCTGGGTGCACGGCGTGTCGAACATCCAGAAGTCTTGCGCGATGGTGACAGCGTGGCGCGGACCTTCGTTGCCGTAACGTCCGGGTTCGTTGTCCGGCGAGCCCATCTGGAAGCGTCCCGCCGGGATCAGCCGCAGGCGTTGCGTCACCGCCGGCCCGCTCCTGGCGGGGACGTCGATGTCGGCCCAGGTGCCGAAGGAGTCCGTGCCGGTGGCGGCGGCCCAGACGGGTTTCGGAGGAAGCGCTGGGCCGGCGGGCACGATCGCGGGGCGCGCGGATGCCGGCGAAGGCGGCGCCGGCCGGGTCACCGGGGCGAACGCGACCGGTTCGGGTGCTGGCGTCGTGTCGGCCGCGTTTCCGGCGGACGCCGACAACGGCCGCGCGCCTCGCAATGCATCGCGAACGGACGTCGACAGTTCACGCAATTTGAATCGGACGTCGCGGTGATCCGGATCCTCGAGTTCCAGCACCAGGAAATCCGTAATCTGCCGCCGCCGTAGCAACGTCAGCACCGCCTTGTCGAACACCTCCCGTTTGTCGTCCGGATCGACATGCCCGGTGTCCGTGAAGTGAAACGGAAAAATCAGATTGTTCCGGCCAAGTGTCTTTTCGCGTTCACGGAAGCGCAGCACTTCCTTGCAGCACCACTCGCTTTGCAGAAACGCGGGCGTCAGGATCGGAATGATGAACGACGCGGTGTCGAGCGCCTCGTGAATCTTTTCTTCCCAGTCAGAGCCCTTGGGAATTGCCGCGACATCCTGGAAAATATGGACTTTCGGATCCCGTCCGATCAGTCGTTGCAAATCGTCCGCCAGCAAACGGCGCAACCGGCTCAGATGCCCGCGCGACGCGGTGTCGTCGGAACTCGTGTAGCTCCAAAAGCCGATCGGTTCGAGGGTGGCTGGCATGGACGAAGGGACGGTCCTGGGCTGCTCTGGCGCCAGGGTACGTCGCGGTCCCGTCAGCGGCAAGCCGCGTCCGGACGGAATCAGCCGGTCAGCGCCTCGCCCGGGGCGGGCGGAAACGTCACGCCCTCGTACAATTCCGTCATTGGCAATTCGATCCCAACTTCAGGCAGATCGAGGATGGCATCGCCTGGCGGCACGTGTCCGACCCAATCGTCTCCATCCCGGGAAAACACCATCGCGCCGCGCCGCGACTGCTCCAGCATCACATAGCGTTGGATGGACGGCGTGTCCCGATATTCCCAGTTCTTCTCGAACCGGTCCGTGTCGGATGTGCCGGGACTGAGAATTTCGAACACGACGATGGGATCATGAACAACCGTCGCTCCCCATGGAACCGGGGAACACACGATAAATGCGTCTGGATAACGGATGCGTCCCGCGACCTGGATCTTCAGTTCGCTGCCGTGACCCTGGCATCGATGGCCCCGCAATCGATTGAATAGCATTCCCAACAGATTGAACTGGATTTGAGAATGCGCCACAGTACCGCCCGTCATCGCGACCGGCTGGAACCCGTCAAACTCGTATTTCAACTCCTGCCGGCTTTCCCAGTCGAGGAACGCCTCCAGAGTCATGGGTTTCGCGACCGCGCTCATGAACAACCCATAGCACGGCGAGGCACCCGATCCAACGGCGCCGTTCCTTAACAGCCGATGCGCGGCGCTGATGCCAAACGTTGACGATCTCATGTAACTGCATTATCCTCACAATACGCAATTACGTGATCGCCGATGCCCAGAACCACTCAACACCCCAAGGAAAGCAGCTTCAATTTCCGCATCGATCCGGAGTTGAAGACCGCCTTCACCCAGGCAACCGAAGCTGAGGACAAGCCCGCCGCTCAGGTGCTGCGGGACTTCATGCGGGCTTATGTGAAAAGCCGCGAACGGCGCGCCTTTGAGGCGGAGGCACGCCGGCAATCGCTGGAAGCGGCGGAACTCTCTCGGGATCCACTCAGCGAAGAGCACATATCACTCAAGGAATACGAAGCCCTGCTCGAAGAGGATCCGTTCCGTGATGAGTCGAAGGCGTGAAACGAGGCGAACTCGTCACAATTGCCGTAGGGGGCGATTACGGCAAGCCGCGGCCCGCGTTGATCATACAATCCGATGCGTTCAGCAGCCTTGGCTCCGTGACCGTGTTGCGCCTGACCAGCGAAT
The DNA here is from genome assembly GCA_003164305.1 of Acetobacteraceae bacterium. Next base: position 6,447 of record PLSZ01000204.1, on the reverse strand, counting down.
TGCACGACTGGCCGACCTTTCGGGTTACCGTTCAGCCATCGCGGCAGAACGGCTTGCGACAGCCATCCCAGGTGATGATCGATCGGCCGATTGCCCTGCCCCGATCAAAAATCGGCGCCGTGTTCGGTCGCCTGGAGGACGTCGTGATGACGACCGTCAGCCAGACGCTTCTGGTCTTTCTCGGACTTGACGATTCAGCGCGATGAAGGCGAGACGCGCCGGTATGACGCGGTCTCGCCCGCCCCCCTCAGTGAACCGACAGCGCCAACATCTCGTGCTGCATGATCGCGGCCATCGCCGTCGCGCGGTCGCCCGCCAGCGCCATCGGCGTGCCGTCGGCCGCGTGGATCGCGAACCCCGCCTCACCGTTGACAATCACCGGTTTCACATAGGCGATGTGCGACACCCCAAGAGCGCTCAATTGGTCGGCGGTCATGTGACGAACGTCGAACGAACGGAAATCGATCTTTTTGTCTTCAATGTCGTTATCGTTGCTCATCTTCGCACTCCTTTTCGGCCACGGCCCTCGTAAGGCACCGATGCCAATCTGATACTGGAAGAACGCTTCTCACTCCGGTTCGGTTTCAACCACCTTGGTCCGGATCATGTCCCTGGTTTTCGTACCAGAACCAGACGCCGCCCGGGTGATCGGGATCGTTTTGACCTTGGGCTCCGGCATCGGCCGCGCGAGGTCGATGTGCAGCAACCCATTATCGAGCCAGGCGCCTTTGACCTCGATCCCCTCGGCGAGCACGAAGGCCCGCTGAAACTGCCGCGCGGCGATGCCGCGATGCAGGAACACGCGTCCCTGGCTGTCATCGGTCTGACGGCCGCGGATCACCAACTGGTTGTCCTCCTGCGTCAATTGGAGGTCGTCCATGGTGAACCCCGCCACGGCGAGCGTGATGCGCAGCCCAACCGGGCTGACCTGCTCGATATTATACGGCGGGTAACCGTCGGAAGATGTCTTGGCGGCCCTCTCCAGCATTTGCTCGAGATGGTCGAATCCCAGGAACAACGGCGAGGCGAACAGTCTGGTGCTCAAGGCCCCCTCCTTGGAGCGAAGCGATGACCGGAACCCGCATCGGCATTCCGGCCGTGTAAGAGGATGGTCAATCGGAGCGCCGGTTACAAGAGGTCATTTGCAACGGGTGCCGGCACGAGGAGTGCCGGCGCGGGATCGGCGGCCGCGAGACCAAAAGGCCGCGGCGGCGCGCCAAACCCCACGGCGCGGACGCCCAAACCATTGATCCGATCCGGAACGAAGTCTACATGCGAACGATGCTTGCCACCGCTCCCGACACCATCCCGATCCTGATCGCGCCGAATCCGTTGCTGAAGGCGAAGGCCAGACCCGTGGGCCGGTCGGATGACGCCGCGATTCGCGATCTGGCCGCGAAGATGCTGGCGTCGATGTATCTCGCGCCCGGCATCGGCCTCGCCGCGCCGCAGGTGGGCCAACTGCTGCGGCTGATCACCATCGACCTGATGCCCGACAACAAGCCGGCCCCGATCACCCTGATCAATCCGGAGATCGTGGCGCTCGCGGACGATCTGGCCACCCGCGAGGAAGGCTGCCTGTCGCTGCCCGGCCAGTACGCCGAGGTGACACGGCCGGCGCGCTGCAAGGTGCGCTATCTGGACCTGAGCGGCGCGCGCAAGGAGATCGAGGCGGACGGGTTGCTCAACGCCTGCCTGCAGCACGAGATCGACCACCTGGAGGGGGTCTTGTTCGTCGATCATTTGTCGGCGCTCAAACGCAACATCATCATGCGGCGGCTGGCGAAAGAGCAGCGGCAAAAGCGCGATGACGATAAGAAGCGCTGACCTGACGAGGCGACGCGGCCAGCGCTCCCGCCGCGCTCACTGACATGCGCCTCGCGTTCATGGGCAGTCCGGACTTCGCCGTTCCCGCCCTTCGCGCGCTGCACGCGGCGGGCCACGAGATCGCCGCGGTCTATTGCCAACCGGCCCGTCCGGCGGGACGCGGCCAGGCCGTCCGCCGCTGTCCGGTGCATGTCGAAGCCGACTCGCTTGGCCTGGATGTCCGGACCCCGACCCGCCTGCGGACCGTGCCCGAGGAATGGGAGGCGTTCGCGGCCCTCGATCTCGACGCCGCGGTGGTGGCGGCCTACGGGCTGATCCTGCCGCCCGCGATGCTGAACGCGCCGCGCCGGGGGTGCCTCAACATCCACGCCAGCCTGTTGCCGCGCTGGCGGGGCGCCGCGCCGATCAACCGCGCCATCATGGCCGGCGACGCCGAGACCGGCGTGATGGTGATGAAGATGGATGCCGGCCTCGATACCGGCGACGTGGCGATGGNNATCCTGGCGGGCGACAGCGAGACCGGCATCACGATCATGCAAATGGACGCGGGCCTGGATACCGGACCGATGTTGCTGCGGGAGGCGGTGCCGATCACCTCCATCACTACGACCGCCGCACTGCACGACACCCTGGCCGAGCTCGGCGCGCGGTTGATCCTGACGGCGCTCAGCGATCCGCCGGCGCCGATGCCGCAACCTGAATCGGGCGCGACCTATGCGCCGAAATTGTCGCGGGAGGACGGGCGGATCGACTGGACACGCGACGCGACGGCCNNGCGCCTTCGATCCCTGGCCGGGGACGTTCTCGACCGTGGACGGTGTGGTTCTGAAAGTGCTCGCGGCGGAGCTCGCCCGGTTGGACGTGGCTGAGGGGTCCCTGCCCGGGACGCTGATTGAAGAGGGGCTGTGCGTGGCCTGCGGGCAGGGCGCGCTGCGCCTGACCAAAGTGCAATTGGCCGGGCGCGCCGCGATGGACGCGGCGGCGTTCCTGCGCGGCCACAAGCTCCCCCCCGGCACGCGCCTTGGCGCCTGACACCCACACGTACTGGGCCTTGTTGCTGGAGTATAACGGCGGCCCCTTCGTCGGCTGGCAGCGCCAGGACAACGGGCTGTCGGTGCAGGAGGTGGTCGAGGGCGCCGCGGCCCAACTCAATGGCGGTACGGCGGTCGCCGCCACCGTCGCTGGGCGAACCGATTCCGGAGTCCACGCGGCGGGCCAGGTTGTTTCGTTGGCGCTTCCCACCGGCTTCAGGGCGCGGCAAATTCGCGACGCGCTGAATTATCACATGAAGCCGCACCCGGTCGTCGTGGTGCGCGCCGCGCCGGCGCCCGAAGGATGGAATCCGCGGTTCTCGGCGGTGCACCGGTCGTACCGCTATCTGATCCTGAACCGGCGCGCGCGGCCCGCGTTGCTCCTGGGCCAGGCGTGGCATGTCGCCACGCCGTTGAACGCCGAACCGATGCACCAGGCGGCGCGAACCCTGTTGGGCAAGCACGACTTCACCAGTTTCCGCGCCGCCGCGTGCCAGGCGAAAAGCCCGATCCGCACCCTCGATCGTCTGGATGTCACGCGCGACGGGGACCTGATCACGATCGTCGCGGAAGCACGCAGTTTTCTGCATCACCAGGTGCGCAATCTCGTCGGCACGCTGCGTCTGGTGGGCGAGGGCCGTTGGCCGATCGAGCGCGTGGCCGCCGTGTTGAAGGCCCGCGATCGAAGCGCCGCCGGGCCCACCGCTTCGGCCGAGGGCCTGTGCCTGATGCGCGTGGGCTATCCGGTTGACCCGTTCGCGATCGCGGACCGCGCCGGTCCGCCTTCAGATCACCTCCAGCGCCCTTAATATCGGTATTTCCCGGGCGAGAAAGGCGTTCGCCCGTTCGGTCAGGTCGGCGATGTTGTCCTCCGCCGTGTCCAGGCGTTTTCCGTCCTTGACGAGACGCAGGCCTTGATCGGCGAGGAATGGCCAGACGAAGCGCGCCCATTCCTCCGGTTGGTCGTGACCGCGGCTTCTCGCCAAAAGGAAGAGTTGCTGGAAACGTCCAACCTGAACTCCCGCGCCGATCACGGGACTCGCGAGATGGTGAATGTCGTCGCGGGTTCGCGCACGCTCCAACAGGCGGCGGTTCAGTGACGCGCAGTTGTTCCGGACCTGTCGCTCGGCCGTTTCGCTTTGGCAAGGCGCCGCGTGGCCCGCTCCGACGAGCACCGCGGCGGCGGCCACCAACTGGGGCAGCGACAGCGCCGGCAACGCGCGCCGCAGGTCGGCGAACGACTTCGGCGCGTAATCCCGCGCCGCCAGTTCGGCGATCAGGGGAACAAAGACACCGGCGTCAAACGGCGCCTCGCCCTGGGCGATGGTCACTTTCAGCGGAACTGAATCGGCTGATCGCGTCAGGACGATTCGAGTCTCCAACGTGCGTTCGATCTGCTCCGCCGGGCCGAGACGGCGGATGCCGCGGGTATAAAGGTCGCGGCGGAACTGCTGATTGACGAAATAGTCGCGCATTTGCTCGCGCAGGATCGGGTGTTCGATGGCGTCGAGGAACGCGATGCCCTCGGCGGTCAGGTTGACCGGATCGACCAGATCGAGCGGCTCGGCGGTGGTGGCGAAATCGAGTTTCGCCGTGGCCAGCGCATCGGCCACGTCGGTGAAAAACATGCAGTTCCAGTCGCGATTGAAATACTCGTGCGCGAGGTAGTCGCGGCTTTGCGTCGAGATCAGCTTCAACCGGTCCTCGACGCCCGTCGCCGTTCGAGCGAACAGCGGGCGGGCGTCCAACAGCGCGCCACTGAACTTCAACGCGGCGTCGATCCGTTTCGTCACATCCCCGGAACCAGTTGCGTAACGTTCGTGCAACGCGAACACCTGACGCAAGGGATAGGCTGGCGACCAGCCGGGGAAACAGTTGTAGCTGACGTAGAAAATTCCGCCGGGCCGCAGGTGACGGGCGGCGAATTCAGCGATGAGCTTGTGGTTATCCCGGCTGACCCAGGTCCAGATGCCATGCAGGCTGATGCTGTCGAACGCGGGCAGGTCGTCGCGCGCGAGCATCTGTTCGAAGCTGTCATCGAGGATGGCTGGCTGAGCGCCGGAATGGTTCGCCAGGTCGCGGGCATGCGCGGCGTGCGCCGGATTGAAGTCGGTGCCGACGAACCGCGCTGAATTCGCGGCCGCGTTGATGGCGATGGATACCCCCTGACCGAAGCCGAGCTCACAATGCGCGGTGGTCTCGTCCACGTCGTTACAGACCAGACCACGCAGCAACAAGCAAAACCGCTGATAAACCGGCGATGTCTCCCGGTAATAGCCGTAGGTGTATCCGACGCCGGTGACATAACCTTCGCTCCAGACATCGCTCATGGCCGCCGGTCAATCCTTGCAATCTCCAGTGACAGAAACACGGAAACGTTGACGGAGCGTTAGCGAATCGGGGCCTGTCGCGATCGACCGATGAAATTAACCGGAAAGTCATCTCTCGCGCGCACGTTCCGTCTGGGCCTGGAGCCATGACGGAGACGAACGATGCGGTTGAAACTATTCTCGTGCCACCATTTGAAGCCGGAATTCACCTGCAACACGGACATCTTCCAGACCCTGGTCTCCAACCTGCCGGAACCCGAAGACGGCTCCTTCATGTCGGACCTTGGCGGCATCAATATCGCCGGCGACAACCTTTACTCGGAATTGCGCCATCAGTTTTTCGTGTGGAAGAACCTGATGGCGGATTTCGATTACATCGGGTTCGAGCATTATCGCCGGCCGTTTTTCATCGATCCGCTGCCGGCGGAACGTCTCACCCCCGATTTTCCCGACGTGCTACAGGCCCGGCAATTTTTCATGGCGATGAACAGCGTTGGGCTGCGCCGGCCGCCGGAGCTGTTCGAACGCTATCTGGCGATGCGGCGGTCATTCGGCCCGGCGGACATCACGGAAATCAAGCAATGGATCGGCGGCTACGATATCGTCGTGCCGCGGCCCAACCCGCAAAATATCGAGCGGCAGTGGAAAGAATGGTTCCCGGCGGACCATTTGTGGGACACCATGGTCGAGGGGATCCGGCAAAACCCGATGTTCCGCGGCCGGCCGAACTACATCTTTTTCCAGACCGAGACCTGCTGGTTCGCGAACATGTATATCATGCGGCGCGATTTGCTGGATGAATATCTGACCTTCTGCTTCGAGGTGCTGGCGTTTTGCCAGTCCCGGCTTCCGGTGACGGGCCGGGCACTCGGCTATTTCTCCGAACGGGTGTTCACCTTCTGGTTGTATCAGAAGCGGATCGAAACCCCCACGTTGCGCGTGCTGGAGTTGCCCATTCTGTTGTTGGAATCATCCTTCGTATCACCCGTGCAACCCAGCCTGACCGAACCTGTGGCGTGACCAAGTACCCCGATTCGTAATTACGGTGACGTATNNAATAAACGAGTCGCCTGACGGACCATCGTGTATCGTCATCCTCGGATCGACCCGGTAACAGAGGCGCACATGCTGGAAAACGGTGGAATATCGCGTAACTCGATCTTTGAGATAAATTGCCGCCTGAAGATTGAAGGCAACCCCATCGACGTCATGCCGCGCGCGAACGACGAATAGTATTACCACTAAGACACTAAGACACT
>PLSZ01000149.1 GCA_003164305.1 Acetobacteraceae bacterium | reverse complement strand
CTCGTGGTAGATCGTGTCGAACTGGGTTTCGCGCATCAGCCGCAGCAAATGCGGGAACTCGACTGTGACCACGCCGCCTTGCCTCAGCAGGATCACGAAGCCCCGCACGAAATCGTTGATGTCGGGCACGTGCGCCAGGACATTGTTCGCCGCCATCAGGTCGGGTGCGATGCCCTTGTCGCGCAGCAGCGTCGCCGTCTCCACGCCGAAGAACGCGACTTCGGTTGGGATGCCCTTGCCGGCCGCGACCGCCGCGACGTTGGCCGCGGGCTCAACGCCAAGAACCTGAATACCGCCCTGCCGGAAATACTGTAGCAAATAGCCGTCGTTGCTGGCGATCTCGACCACCATTGACCCCGCGCCGAGGCCGAGCCTCTCGGTCATCTTCCCGGCATAGGCTTCGGCGTGCCGCAGCCAGCTTTCCGAGTAGGAACTGAAATAGATATAGTCGCCGAAGATGTGTGATGGACTTTCGAATTCCTCGAGTTGCACGAGGCGGCAGGTGCTGCAGACATAGGCATGCAATGGATAGAAAGGCTCCATCGCGCTCGCCTGATCGGGCGCGATAAAAGAGTTCGACATCGGCGTCATACCCAGGTCGGCGAAGGTTTCACGCAGCGGCGCATCGCAGAATCGGCAGGCTGTCACTTCGCGACTCCAATGCCTTCGTAACGTTCGACGTCCGCTTCGACGAGACGCCCCGCGTCCGAGCCGGCCAGGTATTGCTTGTGCCAGCGTATCGTCCATTCCAGCGCCTCTGGCAGCCGCAACCGCGGGCGCCATGCGAGCCTGCCGCGGGCGAGGGATGAATCGACCGCCAGGACCCCGGCCTCGTGCGGATGCGGACCTTCGATCAGCCGCCAGTTGGCGGTGTCCCCCCAGGCATCGGCTGCCAATCGCACGACGTGCGAGACCGGCCGCACGTCGTCCGGGATCGGGCCGAAATTCCACGCCTGGGCAAAGTCTCGGCCGGATGTGCACAGCTGTTCAGCCAGCAGCAGGTAGCCACACAGCGGCTCCAAGACGTGCTGCCACGGCCGCGTCGCATCGGGGGCCCGAATGAGGACGGTTTGCCCGGATTCGAAGGCCCGGATGCAGTCCGGCACCAACCGGTCGAGCGACCAATCGCCGCCGCCAATCACGTTGCCGGACCGGCCTGTCGCGACCGCCATCGGCGGCTTGCCCGGCCGGTCCGCCGACAGGAAGGAGGTGCGCCAGGCGGCAGCGACCAATTCCGCGCAAGCCTTGCTGGCACTGTATGGATCATGACCTCCGAGCCGATCATTTTCGCGATAGGGCCACGCCCATTCCTGGTTCTCGTAACACTTGTCGGTGGTGACGCTGACGAGTGCCTGAACACGCGGTGCCTGCCGCGCCGCCTCCAACACATGAGCGGTACCCATGACGTTGGTGGCGAAGGTCTCAAGCGGCTGCTGGTATGAGAGCCTGACCAGCGACTGGGCCGCCAGGTGGAGGACGATATGGGGATTGGCTGCCCGGACGGCCTGGGCCAGTACGGACATGTCGCGGATATCGCCGCGGATCGAGGTGATCCGCCGTTCGACCCCGGCGGCTTCCCCAAGACTGGCGGCCTCCGGTGGCAAAGCGAAACCGGTGATGTGCGATCCCAGACGCTGGAGCCAGATGGCGAGCCAGGCCCCTTTGAAACCGGTGTGACCGGTCAGAAATACGCGTTTGCCGCGCCAGAACGCGGGATCGGGCAGGCGGCCATTCACGGAACCCGCCACGGTGCTTTCCCGGAGGCCCATAGTTCGTCCAGCAGCCGCTTCTCCCGCGGTGTGTCCATCGGCTGCCAGAAGCCCTCATGCCGAAAGGCCATCAGCTGCCCGGTGCGGGCGAGTTGCTCCATCGGCTCGGCTTCCCATGCCGTGGAATCGCCTGCGATCACGTTGATGGCCGCGGGTTGCAGCACGAAGAAACCGCCATTGATCAGTTGGTTGTCACCTACGGGTTTCTCGCGGAATCCGCGCACGACATTGCCATCCAGATCGAGTGCGCCGAACCGCGCGGGGGGTATGACCGCGGTCACTGTCGCCGCTTTGCCGTGTGCGCGGTGGAAGGCGATCGAGGCCCTGATATCAACGGTGCTGACCGCGTCGCCATAGGTAAAACAGAACGGCTCATCACCGATGTAGTCGCGCACGCGGCGCAGCCGGCCCCCAGTCATGGTCCCAAGCCCGGTCTCGACCAGCGTGACTTTCCAGGGCTCGACTGTCGCGCGGTGCAGGACGGTCGTGTTCGCGGCAAGATCGAATGTCACGTCCGCCGCGTGAAGGAGGTAATTGTGGAACCACTCCTTGATGACATAGCCCTTATAGCCGAGGCAAACGATAAACTCGCTGATTCCATGGGCATGATAGCCGCGCATGATATGCCAGAGAATTGGCTTGCCACCGATCTCGATCATCGGCTTTGGCCGTGTCTCGGTCTCTTCCATGAGGCGGGTACCCAGCCCACCCGCGAGGATGACAGCCTTCATGACCTATGTATGCCTCCTTCGCGACGGCTGGTTCTGGCCAGGGAGTCAATGAGATCGCGGGATAACCACTTGATAGTTACGTGAGCGCTTGAGTTTGCGAGGACCGTTTCGTAGCACTTCCTCGTCCCCGGCAAAAACAATTTTGCCGTTGGTGGACCCCGCCGGATGTCCGGCTTGCATCGCCGCCGACTGCATTCCCAGCTCGGCAGCCGTGACACCAGCGGTTCCAGTGACGGTCGGTGTCGATGTAGCGTCCAACTGCCATTGGACGTCGCCCCGATCGATCCACCGGCGATCGAGAAACCCGTCGTATCCGGACGCTCCGACGGCCATCCTACACCGCGACGCGATATGTTCCGGCTTCCAGGACCGAAGGCGCCAATCGCCGGAAGCGGCGTTAGCCAACCGCCGAGTAGAGCGCCGCCGACCGATCGGGAGCCGGTAACATTCGCGCCTGTTCCATCGTCAACCGCTCCGACGAGGGCCGATCGCGGAAGGCGATCGCGGTCAGGCTGAACTCGGCCGGGCTGGTTTGTATCATCACCGCGGCAAATCCTGCTTTGATCAGAGCGGCGCCGAGCGTATCCGCGGTAAATCCGGTGCGGTGCGCCATGAACGTATTGCCACTCGCCAGCGAAGGACGATGACCGTACAATATGTCGAGCGGCGCGATTGGGCCCATGGGAGAAATGTATAGTGGATCTTCCAGTTTTCCGTTCGCGATATGACGAGCGACCTCTTGTAAATCCGGCAACCTGATGAGCGCGAGGCCGGTCGTCCTTAACACCCGAAACATTTCGCCCAATGCCAACGGTACTTCATGCGGATAGAGATGTTCGACATTATGCGATGAATAAACCGCGTCGATCGCGCGATCGGCGATGTCCCGCATATCCGTTGTGCTTGCGACGAAATCCGGCTCGACCCCAGGGTCAATGTCCAGTCGAATTTCCCGCCAACCGGTACGGAAAACGAGCGGCAGTTTCTCGCGGGCACAGGTACCGCAACCCACATGTAATACGCTCGGCGGGTTCCGCGGCGCGGCAAGAGAAGCTTCACTCAGACCGTCGTCCCGTTGAAGGTAGTTAGTACGTACCTTGGTATCCGATTCCAGTTGCTGTATTCCAGGCTCATGCCCGGTGCGAACCGTGAACCGCGCATCGTCGGTGTTGATGTCAGGTAACAAGCCCGCTTCAATTTTATTCCAAATTTGTACCGTCGCATCTTCCGATTGGAGTGACGGTGGCGTTGCAAAGCCCAGAGGCGCCAGGATAGGGCCGGTGATCGCGGTCACGGACGGTTCCGACGACATTTCAGACATTGTGTTTGTCCCGTTGCGCGGGGAGAGCCCGCCGTTCCGCGGCAGCGTTATACCGCGGCGTATTGCAAGAGTATTGCGTGTGGTCACCGATTACGCGGCCGCCATGGTTTGCAACCGAAACCGGGCGTCACGCTGCTTGCCTTAATGGAACATCAATGGTTGCCTCGCTCCGGTACACAAAATTCTGGATCGTGCCTCGACATACTTTCATCCAGATTGATGTTAATGATTTATTGAGTATCATGGCTTCCAATATAATGCCGCGATCGCCGTTGGCGTGGCGGGCGCGGGTCAGCATGATGTGTCGGCGTCCCGCGTCTTCAATCCAGGCGTGCCTGCTTCGGCACGACGTGAATGGTGACGACGCAACTACCAATGACCATGTCGGTAGCGATTCACGTGGCCTCTCATTATGTGGATCGGCGGACGCCGAAAGTCTGCCGCGGTCCATCTCCACAAACTGCCCCGTATGTCCTTATGCATTGATAACGATCCACGGAACGATGGCCAGGCTCACCGGACACGCTTGCGCCGCTACTCCGAGCCCATTGCGCTGATCGCGCGCTCTATGTCCAACGAGCGACTGAACCACATCCGCCAGGCGATCGAGAGAGTTTCGTGGTTTTCCACCGTATCGCCTGGTTCCACCTCCGATTATATCGCCGTCCCCGCGGCGCTGGTACGTGTGAGAGGCATCAAGGCCGGCAGCGACCTCGCTCATGGCCTGGTCGCCCACGGCGGCCTGCCGCGTTTCTGAAACTGCAACGCAACGACCTATCGTGCATCTGACCGGTGGGCGCTCCTCAAATCGCCCCGGCGAAGAACTCGCATCCTACAAAAACGCGAACGGCGGTGGCTGGTTCGCATGAAGGAGCGAGAGAGTCATGTCGATCACGAATCTGACGCCGGCACAGATCGCCGCCCTGGCGACGAGCGCGATAGCCGCTTTCACCACCGCGGATGCCCAGGGTTTGACCACGGCGCAGGTCGCCGCGTTGGGTTCCGCGCAACTGGCGGCGCTGACCACGACGGACGTGGCGGCGCTGAGCACGGCGCAGGTGGCCGCTGTCAGCGCGGTGGCGATGCCCGCGCTGACCTCGGCGCAGATGGCGGCGCTGACCACGGCGGAGGCGGCGGCATTGACCTCGTCGCAGATCACGTTCGTCTCAACAGCCGCCCTCGCGGGCCTCACCACCGCGGGCACGGCGGCGTTGACCACGACCGACGTGGCGGCGCTGACGGTCAGCCAGTTGGTCGCGCTGACGACCATGGACATCGCGGCATTCACCACGGCGCAGTTCTCAGCCTTGCCGACGGCCTCGATCGCCGCGTTCACGACCGGCCAGGTCGGGGCCATGACCACGACTGATCTGGCCGCGCTGAGCAGTTCGCAGGTCGGCGCCTTCACGACCACCCAGATCCACGCGATGAGTGGTTCACAGGCGGCGGCGATGTTCCACTGACGCCAGGTCTCTGCTCCGCGGAAGATTTCTGTTGTTGCAACGCTGAAAGGGTTCGCCTGGAACAATCGCCGCTCCCAGAACGGAGCGAACCGGAACGTGACCATAGCTGAGCCTCTCGCCGAAGGCGCGACCTTGTCCGGGACCGTCGCGTGGTTGCCTGATTTTCTGGTGGAGCGAGCGGGCGAGGTTATTCGTGAAAACGATACCTCCCCGTCCCGCGACGTCCTGGCACGCGCCTCGTTCACGGAAATCGTCAGCATCATCGAGCAGTCCGCCGGATCAATGGATGGTCCGGCGACGATTCGCCTGTATCAGGACTGGATATCCCATCAGAAACCCGGGGCCGCGTTCCTGTTCGCGGCATGGTTCAATCTTGGCGTGGCTCTCAGGCTGGCGGGCGACAAAGCGAATGCGATCCTCGCCTTTCAGAATGCGTTGGCGTTGCGACCAGACTTCCATGCCGCGGCGACCAATCTGGGACTGACGATGGAATCGGTTGGCCAGACAGCGGCGGCGTTGCGGACCTGGGAGATGGCGCTGCAACCGGACGAGGTTCGCATTGGCCTGATCAACCACCGTGCGCGCCTGCTGGAACAGACAGGCGGGTTGGACGAAGCCGAACGGGAAATGCGGCGAAGTCTGCTGATCGATCCGAACCAACCGGACGTTATTCAGCATTGGGTGCACGTACGGCAAAAGATGTGCGAGTGGCCCGTTTTAACCGACGTGATTCCGGGCCTGCCGGTCAGCAGCCTGGCGCGGCACATTGGACCATTGAGCGCGCTCTCACTGACCGACGACGTTCGAGCGCAGCGCGCGGCGGCGGCCGATTGGATCCAGCGCAAGACCTACCAACCTCCGCGCCGGCTTTGCCCACCAAATGGATACCGGCATGACCGGATCAGGCTCGGATACCTGTCGTCCGATTATTGCCGGCATGCGATGAGCTACCTTATCGCCGAACTCTTCGAACGCCATGACCGTGAGCAATTCGAAGTGTACGGCTATTGCATGAGCCCGGATGACGGCAGCGATATCCGAACCAGGGTCATACGATCGTTCGATCATTTCAAAAGCGTCAAACACCTGACGGATGAGCAGGCGGCGCGGCTGATCCGTGATGACGAGATCGACATTCTGGTGGATTTGAACGGCCTCACGTCCGGTGCGAGGCTGCAAATTCTCCGTTGGAAGCCGGCTCCGGTGCAGGCGACCTATCTCGGGTTCATCGGGCCGGTTCCATTACCTGAGTTGGATTATATGTTTTGCGACGATTACGTCGTGCCGCCGGCGCTCGCGGCCTGCTACGCTCCGGCACCGCTCCACATCGCCCCGAACTATCAGGTCAACGACAGTAAGCGTGCGATTGGTCGCGCGACGACCAGAGCGGAGGCCGGACTACCGCGAGACAGGTTCGTTTTCTGCTGCTTCTCCAATCATTACAAGTTAACCGGCGAAATCTTCACCGCCTGGATGACCATCCTGCGACGCTCGGCCAATTCGGTCATTTGGTTAGTTGGAGACAACGAATGGGCTCGCCGGAACATGCTGGATCGGGCCCGGAAACACGGCATCGATCCTGAGCGATTGATTTTCGCGTCCCGCGTCGGGGCTGACGATTATATGGCCCGCCTGCCGTTGGCGGATCTGTTCCTCGATACGTTCCCGTATAACGCGGGAACGATCGCCAGTGACGCCATTCGCATGGGGCTACCGTTATTGACCATTTCCGGGCAGTCCTTCGCGTCACGGATGGCAAGCCGGCTGCTTACCGCCGTAGGCGCCCATCAAGGCATCACCACGACTGTGCAAGATTACGTCGAGACGGCCGTGTCGCTCGCCACGAGCGCATCCGCGATCGAAACTTACCGAGCTGTCTTCAACGCGGATACCTGGCGAAAGCGGATTGGCGATATCGCTGGTTTCACCGAGTCGTATGAAAATACGCTGCGCGCCATCGTCAGGCGCGGTTGACCGGACGCTCCGGCGCTCGCGTCGAACGGCGTTTCGTGGCGGTCCGGGGGCCGTTGCCTTGCCAACGTCAAATGCGTGAAATCCTGATGCCAGCTGCCCGTCTAACAAGAATTTTGACCCGAGGACTGAGCAGGCGACGATTGACGTCGTGCACAACCTGGCAATTCCGATGGCGTCGCCGGGTTGTCGATAACCTCCTCGTCATCCGATCCAGCTATTTGCCATGGCGAAGCGCGAGTCCCTTGGGCGCGACCTTGTTAACTCTCGCGCCGGATTGGGCACTTATACCAACCGCCCGAACGATTGACCCGTCGCCGCATGCCAAAACGTCATCCCCGGGCTCGACCCCATGCGCGCTAAAATAGCACGGAAAGCGAGCTCGGGCCCTCCATCCCCGTCATGGTCCGGCTCGACCGGACCATCGGCACAATCACGCCGGTGAGAGCGATTTTGGGCACACCGATGGTCCGGTCGAGCCGGGCCATGACGAATAGCGAACGGTGCCGTTCCATCCGCGACACCATTTTATCGCTATGGGGCTCGACCCG
>PLSZ01000007.1 GCA_003164305.1 Acetobacteraceae bacterium | reverse complement strand
TCGGCTCCGCCCTGTTCCTACAGGGCAATGACAGCACCACGCTGACTCCGGGCACCGGGCAGAGCATCGACATCGCCGGAAGCATCGCCGATCAGAACGGCGCCGCCTCCCTGGCGCTGGACGGCGGCGGCACCGTCGCCCTGCTGGCCGCGAACACCGGTTTCGCGGGCACGATCGTCGTCAACACCGGCACGCTGGCGCTGAGCGGGACCGGCACGGCCGGCACCGGCACGATCGATCTGGTGGGCACCGCCGTCGTGCTCTCCGTCGGTTCGGGCGCGGCGACGCCGACCACGAAGATCGCCGGTTTCGTCGGCCATGACGCCGAGATCGACCTTGGCAACCTCACCTACGTCGCCGGCGCCCATGGGACCATCCTCAGCAACACGCTGACCGTGATCAGCGGCGGGCAGAGCGTGGACCTGCACATCACCGGCGGGTCGGGTGGAGTTTCCGTCACCAGCGACGGCGCCGGCGGCACGGCGGTGCGAAGCACTGAGTATGGCCTGCGATTTACGCTCGCGCAGCTTCAGTCGTTCGACCAGACATTGCCGGGGTTCGCCCTGGGCGACGAGATCACCCTCGCCAACCAAAGTTTCACCAGCGGCGACATCTCGTATGACCCGACCACCGGCACGCTGACCATCGACATCCCCGGGACCACGGCCGCGACCATCGCGTTGGACCCGGCCGACGTGCCGGTCGACGCCGTGTTCGCCGCGGTACCGGTCAGCGGCGGCACCGCGATCGTGCTCACCGACACGATCACCGTCGGCAACGAGTTGCAACTGAACCAGGCGATCGCCACGGCGGACGCCGGGACCAACGTCGCTTACGACATCGTCTTCAGCGCCGTGACGATCACCGAGGGCACCGACAACGGCGGCACGATCACGCTGGCGACCGGTACCCGGCTCGCGCCCTCCGACCTGCTCGCGTTCAACCTGGGTACCGCGGTTTCCGCGACGATCGACGGCGCGGGCGGCACGCTGAACGGCGCCGGCCTGAACGCCTTGTTCGCTTACGCGGGCGACGTGACGATCCAGAACCTGACCATCGCGGACGCCCGCGCGGTCGGCGGGGCCGGCGGCCAGGCGCTGGCCGGCGGCGGCGGCGGGGCCGGATTGGGCGGCGGCCTGTTCGTCGCCTCCGGCGCCGACGTCACCCTGAGCAACGACATCTTCAACAGCGATTCGGCGACCGGTGGCGCCGGCGGGCATGGCATTGGCGTCGGCAATGGCGGCGGCGGTGGGCTGGATGGCGGCGCCGGCGGATCGACCAACAGTCCCAGCTTCGGCGGCGGCGGTGGCGGCATTGGCGTCGGCGCGACCGGCGGTGGCGGCGCGTCCGGCACCGCCCCACACGCGCTGAACGATGCGACCCCCGGTGGCCTCGGCATCGTGCCGGGCGCCGGCTCCGGGACCGAGGGCAACCCGAATGGCTTTCCGGGCGAGAATTACTCCCCCGGTCCAGGAGGCGCCTCGGCGGGCGGCGGCGGTGAAGGCGCGATCGTCGGCGGACATGGCGGAGCCAGCGCCTTCGGCGGCGGTGGCGGCGGCTATGAAGGCTACAACGGCGGCTTCGGCGGCGGCGGCGGCGGGGACGCCAAGGGCAGCGGAGGCTTCGGCGGCGGCGGCAACGGCTATGGCTATTCCGGAGCGCCCGCCGGCGGGTTCGGCGCCGGCGCCGGCGGGAAGGGTGTCGTCGGACCGGGCTCGCCGTTCTACAATGAAAACGGCGGCATCGGTAACAGTGTCTCCGGCGGCGGCGGCGGCGGTGGTCTGGGCGCCGGCGGCGACATCTTCATCCAGCAGGGCGCCACCCTCAACATTGAGGACGGCTCGCTCGGCGCGGGCACCGTCAACCCCGGGCTCGGTGGCAGCGGGACCAGCGAGACGTCCGCTCCCGGCGCGCAGGTGCTGAACGGCCAGAACGGCCAGGCCTTCGGCTCGTCCATGTTCATCCAGGGCAACCAGGTGGTCACCCTGGCGCCCGGCTCCGGGCAGGACCTGAGCATCGCCGGGGTGATCTCCGATCAGGACGGCGCGTATTACAGCATCGGCGAGATGCCCCAGACCGGCGGCACCGGAGTCGGCACGCTGGCGATCGGACCCGGCACCGTCACCCTGAGCGGCGACAACACATTCTCGGGACCGGTGATCGTACAGAACGGCGGCTCCGTTCTGGCCGGGGCCGACAACGCGCTCGGCCTCGCCAGCGCCACCGTGACCATCGACGCGAGCGGCACGACGATCGCCGCCGAGACGGTCGCGGTCGCCACCAATCTCGTGACGCTGGATGCCGGCGCGGGTCTGGGCTTCTCGGCGGATGCCACGATCGGCCAGGCCATCACCATCTCCGGCACACCGACACTGTTCGCGAATTCCGGCGTGGCCGGATCGATCGCGGGGGTGATCTCCGGTAGCAGCGACTTCTTCGTGGGCGGCGGCGGCGGAGTCACGCTCGACGCGGCCAACAGTTTCGTCGGCAACGTGACGGTGCTGCCCGGCGCGACGCTCGGCCTTACCGACGACGACAATCTGGGGCCAGCGGGCAACGTGCCGACGCTGGAGGCCGGCTCCACGCTGGCGTTCGCCGACAGCTTCGGCCTCTATCGGCCGGTGGTGCTGGAGGGCGACGTGACCTTCAGCGTGGTGGCGGGCGCCACCGGGTCGGTCGACACCGTTCTGACCGACGGCACGACGGCCTCGAGCCTCGTGGTCAACGGACCCGGCACATTGGTGCTGGAAACCGACAACAGTTACACCGGCGGCACGACGATCGAGCTCGGCACGCTGCGGCTTTCGTCCGCGATCGCGGCGAGCACCGGCCCGGTGACGTTCGCGGGGACTGGCGCGGGAACGCTCGATCTCACGTCCCCGGGCGTGATGGTCGCGCCAACCGCGAGCGGCACGAACGCGGTCACCACCGCTTCCGCAAATGACGTCATCATCAACGCCGGCAGCATCTTTGGAGCGGCGGGTACCGGCGGCGCGGGCGGCTCGACGGGTGCCAGCATGGCCGGCGGCGGCTCGCTGACCAATACCGGCACAATCGATGGCGGGTCGGGCGACGTCGGGGGCTGGGGCCTGTACCTGAACGGCGGCTCGGCCGACAACCAGGCCGGGGGCCTGATCCAGGGTGGGTCGGCGACCGGCGACAACCATGGCTGGGGCCTTGGCGTCGCCATGGGCGGCGGCGGCATCCTGACCAACGAAGGGACGATCATCGGCGGCGCCGGCGGTACCGGCGACGGCGCGACCGGGGTCAACCTGTTCCCCGGCACGCTGACCAACAGCGGCCTAATCAAGAGCGGCGCCGGCGGCAACGCGGCGGGCGTCTATATCGCCGGCGGCTTGCTGGTCACATCCGGCACGATCGAAGCCAACCCGGTCGGCACCGGCAACGTCGCCGTCCTGTTCGGCGGTGCTGGTACCATGGTCGTGGATCCCGGCGCGGTGTTCATTGGCGCCGTCGAAGCCAACACCGGGGACACGATCGAACTGTCCGGCATCGAGGCGAGCCCATTCGGCGGCTTCGGCACGCAAATCACCGGCCTGGGCACAATCGCATTCGCGTCCGGCGCGCAATGGACGATTTCGGGCGACACGTCGGGACTGGCGAACGGCCAGGTGGTGCTGAATTTCGCCGCGCATGACACGATCGACCTCACCGGCGTCGGCAACGAGACCACGGTCACGGCGAATGGAGGTGGCGGCTTCACCTTCTCCGGCCCCGGCGCGACGACCGCGACCATGACCTTCAGCGGGTTGCCGGCCGGCACGGCGCCGGGCGTCGCCTCCGATGGCGCCGGCGGGACCGACATCAGCCTGGTGCAGACGACCTTCACCATCACCAGCGAAGCCCAATTGGTGACCGATACCGGGCTGATCAGCGTGAGCGGCGCCAGCGACGGCCAGAACTTCAACTACACGTTCGTCCTGGCCCCCACCTCGGGCACGATCGCGCTCGATCCGCTGAGCGCGCTGGACCTCGACACCGGATCGGTCCTGAACGTCACCGGTCAGGGCGGCGGCCTGAACGGCTCACTGAGCCTGCCCAGAGCCGTTTCCTTGCTGCCGACAGCCACACTGGCGAGCGGACTGACGTTTGGCGACGGCACCGCCAACCTGACCAGTTCGGCCCTGATCGACGGCGCGGTCGGCACGGGAAGCGCGGAAGGCGGCACCGGCATCGACATGAGCGCCGGCGGCACGCTGACCAACAACGCCACGATCGCGGGCGGTGCCGGTGCCACCGGCGGGGTGGGCGTCCTGTTGAACAGTGGCTCGCTGGATAACGCGACCGGGGCGCTGATCGCGGGTGGCACGGCAGCGGGGAGCAATCAAGGGTTCGGCTACGGCGTCGCCATGGGTGGCGGCACGCTGACCAATGACGGCACGATCCTGGGTGGCGCGAGCGGCGACCTGGAGGACGGCGCCACGGGCGTCAACGTGACCGGTGGCAACCTGACCAACGGCGGCCTGATCTTGGGTGGTGGCATCGCGGACGGGCTCTTTGTCATCAACGGCTATACCGGGACGATCACCAACACCGGCACGGTCGAGGGCGGCGCGGGCGTCGGCGGTGGTGAGGGCGTGGCGCTGAACGGCGGCTCGCTCGACAACGCCGCGGGCGCGCTGATTTTGGGTGGCACGGCGATCGGCGACAACCTGGGTCTGGGTCTTGGCGTCGGCATGGGCGGGGGTGCCGTGCTGACCAATGAGGGCTCGATCGAGGGCGGGTCCAGCACGAGCGGCCGCGGCGCGACCGGGGTCAATCTGTTCCCCGGCACCCTGGTCAACAGCGGCTTCATCGAGGGCGGCGCCGGTGGCGACTCGGCCGGCGTCTATATCGCCGGCGGGCGACTCACGACCTCGGGGACGATCGAAGCGAATCCGGTCGGCACGGGCAATGACGCGGTGCTGTTCTCGGGCGCCGGCACCATGGTCGTCGATCCCGGCGCGGTGTTCATCGGCGCGGTCGCGGCGAACACGTCCGACACGATCGAGCTGGCGGGCTCCCACGCCGGCACATTGGACGGCTTCGGCACGCAGATCACCGGGCTCGGCACGCTGACATTCGATTCCGGGTCGACATGGACCGTGGCGGGGAACGCCGCGGGGCTCGCCGGCGGGCAAATTCTGTCGGGCTTCGCGCAGGGCGACACGCTCGACCTGACCGGGGTCGGCACCGAGACGACGGTAACGCCAGGAGCCGGGAACACGGACGCGCTGTCCGGCCTGGGCGCGACCACGGCGACACTGACGTTCGGGGCGGCGCTGCCCACCGGCGAGGGGTTGGATCTGGCGCCGGACGGCACCGGCGGGACGCTGGTGTGGCTGGAGCAAACCGGCACGCCCTCGATCTCTGCTCCATCCACCGCGGCGGTTGGCGTCAACCAGGCCGGCTCCCTCGGAACCGTCACGGTCGCCGAATCGACGACCACCCCCGGCGAGACCTTCACCCTGACACTGTCGGACGGCAACGGCCAGTTGTCGGCCAGCGCCGGAGCAGTTGGCGGGGGCGGCACCATCACGCCGTCCGGCGGCGGGACGACGCTGACCATCTCCGGCACGCTGCTCCAGGTGAACGCCGACCTCACGACCCTGGCGGATACCGACGCCAGCACCGCGACGGACACGATTTCGTACGCCCTCAGCGACAGCAATGGCGACTCCGCCTCCCCCACCTCGACCACGGTCACGGTCAATTCGGCGCCGTCGATTGCCTTCACGACGTCGCCGTTCGGCATCTCGCAGGGCGTGTCGAGCCCGCTCAGCGGGGCCAGCATCAGCGAGACCGGCAACACCACCACCAGCGGCGAGACATTCATCGCGGTGGTTTCCGACGCCGCCGGGGTTCTGGCGGCGACTACCGGAGCCATCGGTGGCGGCGGCACCATCACGCCGTCCAACGCCAACAAGACGCTGACCATCGCCGGCACGCTGATCCAGGTGAACGCCGATCTGAGCACGCTGACCGACACCGATTCCTCGGCGGCCCAGGATACGCTGACGGTCAACGCCAGCGACAGTTTCGGCAACAGCGCCACACAGGCGACCGACACGATCAACGTCACGGCGGCGGCGAATATCTTAAACGCCCATGTTTACCTCGACGCCAACGGCGACGGCGCGCAGGACGATGGCGAGACCGGCACTCCCGGAGTCACCGTCAACCTGCTGGACGGCTCCAGCAATCCGACCGGCCAGTCGATGACCACCAACGCCAGTGGCAACGTCAGCTTCACTGGCCTGGCGAACGGCACCTATGAGATCGCGGTGGTCACCCCGGCGGGCGACGGGGTCAGCCAGGCGAGCAACCTCAACACGCCGGACACGCTGTCCGGCGGGCAGACCGCCAGCGCCACCGAGGGCGTTTATGTCCCCGCGACGTTCAATGTGCACGTCTACGACGACGTCAACGCGGACGGCACGCAGGACGCCGGCGACACCAACGCCGCCGGGATCACGGTCGAGTTGCTGGATGGGTCGGGCAACCCACTCGGGCCGACCGCCGTCACCGACAGCAACGGCAACGCCAGCTTCATCGGTCTGACCACCGCCGGCGATGGCGCCTACGCCTTCGAGGTGGCGGTGGAGCTTCCGTCGGGCGACGTGGTGACGCAAACGACCAATATCCGGACGCCGAACCAGTTTGCGTCGGGCGGTACGTTCAGCGCCACCGAAGGCTTCTACGCGCCGCCCGCGCTGACGCAGCCAATCCTCTCCTTCACCATCACCGAGGGCGAGTCGCTTGGCAACCTGTGGTCGGAGCTGATCGCCAACGGCGTCGATCCGAGTCCGTCGAGCCTGAGCATCACATCGATCGGCACCTCCGGCACCCAGGGTGCGGTGACGCTCAGCACGGCGTCACAAAGCCTGACCTACCTGGCCACCGGACTGAACCCGGCGAGCCCGGTCGATGCGTTCACTTATACGCTCGAGGACGGCACCGGCGGCACGGTGACCGGCACCGTCGATGTGACGGTCACAGGGCCGAACTTGCCGACCACGGTGGCGACGACACCGGGCTCCACCACCACCGCGACCGGCGCCGGCCAGCGGTTGGTCGGCGAGGGACCGGGCCAGACCCTGATTGGCGGCGCGGCCGGCGGAGATGAGTTGTTCGGCGGCGGCGACACCAGCATCCACGCCCAGGGCGACGGCAACCAGATTTTCGTTACGCCCGGCAACCATTACATCGCGATGGGCGCCAACAATAATACCGCGACGTTATATGATGGCAACGACACAGTCACCGCGACCGGCACCGGCGATACGGTGACCGGCGGCAACGGCAATGACAACGTCTCCGGAATGACCGGCGGCGCGACGATCACTCTGGGTAACGGCACGGACACGGTCGCGATCACTGGAGCCAGCAACAGCGTGACGGTGGGTACCGGCGCCGACCACATCAGCGCCGGTACCGGCGGCAACGAAACGATCGTGGCGGGCGATGGGGCCAACACGATCAACGCCGGCGGCGCGAACGACCGCATCACCGCCGGCAACGGCAAGAACGCCGTCACCGCGACCGGCGCCTCCACCACGATCACCCTGGGCAGTGGCGGCGACACCGTGGGGGCGAGCGGCACCGGCGACAGCATCACCACCGGCGGCGGCAACGATACGATCGTGGTGACCGCCGGAGCGGCGACCATCAAGGCGGGCCTCGGCGTCAATACGATCAAATTCGCCGGATCCGGCAACGATGTCGTCAATCAGGGTGGCACCGATACGCTGACCGATAGCGGAACGAACAACACGATCATCGTGCCGTTGGCGGGTCAGGGGCTCGACACCATCAACGGCGGCGTGCTGAGCAACGGCGACACGTTCGATTTACGATCCGCGTTGGCCGCGACCACGTGGGACCAGCAACTGAGCGATCTTGGCGGCTACCTGAGTCTCGGCACTTCGGGTTCGAATGCACTGGTGCAACTCAGCACGACCTACGACGGCGCGCCGGTCACGATCGCCGTGTTGAACGGCTCCGGTTCGATCAGCCTCAGCGACTTCGTCGCCCATGCGTTACTAACCTGAGCCTCCGGAGGACGTGTTGATGTCGCACAAGATCATTGCCGCTGCCGCGTTCGCCATCGTGCTCGGTCCCATGGCCGCCCAGGCGACCGTCATCGACGGCAGTTTCTCCGGCACTCTGACCGGTGGTGACGACACGACCGGGGTGTTCGGCCCGGCCTCATCCGATCTGACCGGAGAAGCCATCAGCGGAACGTTCGACTACGTGACCACCCTGCTCACGCCCTCGGTGAGTGGCTCGCAGAACACCCTGACGGGGACGGCCTCGGGCGCGCTGACGGTGACGGTGACGATCAACGGCTTCAGCCATACGTTCACCGACAACACCTCCTCCAGCCTTTTCCTGGACTCGGGCGCCAGCCAGATCACCATCACCAGCGCCAATGCGCCGAGCGGCGGCGTCGATGAAGATTTCTCGCTCGAGGCCGACGACATTTTCACGCCGTTCATCACCAGCACCGATCCCACCCAGACCTTCAGCACGAGCGATGCGTTTCTGAACAGTCAGGGTCAGTTCGTGATCGACGACGCCGGGCCCACGGTCCAGGCGAACGGCCAGTTCACCATCGAGTCGATCAGCACGACCACCGCCACCACCTCGACGCCCGAGCCCGCCAGCCTGACGGTACTGGGCATCGGGCTGGCCGGGATCGCCGGCGCGCGAGGCTGGCGGCGCGGCGCGCTTCGGAGAGCGGCCGGGCCTCGCGTCCGGCGGAGCGGGCGGAGCATTATCTGGCCGATCCCGCCTGGATGGCGCGCGTGCTGGAGCGGACATATCGCGGCATCAATGAACGCGGCGGCTGAGGCTATTCGTTTCCGCTGAACGACAGCGCATCGCTATCCGGCCCGGCCCATCGCGGCATCCAGGCCGCGTGCCAGATCGGCCAAAAGATCCGACTCATTCTCCAGCCCGATCGAAAGCCTGATCAGACTGTCGCTGATCCCGGCCGCCAGTCTGGCCTCCGCGGTCATGCTGGCATGGGTCATGGTGGCGGAGTGGGACACGAGGCTTTCGATCCCTCCCAAAGACTCCGCCAGCGTGAACAACTCGACAGTTTCGACAAAACGGCGTACGGCGTCGGTGCCGCCGGCGAGTTCGAAGCTCAACATCGACCCGAAGCCGCTTTGCTGAGTCCTCGCGATTTCATGCCCAGGATGCGAGGGAAGGCCAGGATAGTGCACCACGCGCACGGCGGGATGCGCGTCGAGGAACGCGACGACCGAAGCCGTGATCTTCTGTTGCGTTTCGACGCGTGTGAACAACGTGCGGACACCGCGCAACGTCAGAAACGCATCGAACGGAGAGCCGGTGACGCCGGTGGCGTTAGCCCAGTACCGCAGGTCGTCGGCGTCCTTCTGGGTCGCGGCGACGACGACACCGCCGACCACGTCGGAATGGCCGTTGAGGAACTTGGTCGTGGAATGCACGACCAGATCCGCGCCGAGGCCGATCGGCCGTTGCAGCGCCGGTGACAGAAACGTGTTGTCGACGACCGTCTTCGCCCCGGCTTCCTTCGCGCGCGTGGCGATCTTTCGGATGTCGACGACGCGCATCAGAGGGTTGCTCGGGGTTTCGATCAGAACGAGCTTTGGCGCGCGCGCCATCGCCGCCTCCAGCGCCTCCGGGTCGTTTTGATCGACGAACGCCACATCGAATTGCCGCTTCGTCCGCCGCGCGTGCAGCAGGCGCCAGGTTCCGGCGTAACAATCGTGCGGGGCGACAATGAGGTCTCCCGGTTCCACGCTGAACAATGAGAGATCGATGGCGGCCATGCCGGTCGCGACGACCACCGCCCCGGCGCCGCCTTCCAACTGCGCGATCGTGCCGGCCAGAAGGTCGCGCGTTGGATTGCCCGAGCGCGTGTAATCGTATTGCCTTGGCCGTTCGAAGCCTTCGAAGGTAAAATTGCTGGACAGATAAAGCGGCGGCGTCACGGCCCCGAAGGCGCTATCTTCACCAATTCCGTTCGCGACCGCGATCGTTTGTGGCGCTCTGTTCCTGGACATTGATCGACTCCTCCCGCCGCGGTGTCGCGCGGTTGCTCGCTTACGTCGCGAACCGCGTCCCGGCAAGGACGGACTGGTGCCGCGGCGAATTCCCTGATTGACGTATCAACCGAGGCGGCGGCATCCATCATCGGGGCAGGAATTCAGCGAAACTTGCGGCATATCCCGTC
>PLSZ01000559.1 GCA_003164305.1 Acetobacteraceae bacterium | reverse complement strand
ATCGGCCAGTTCCACGGTGTGATCAAACCGACCACGCCGATCGGTTCGCGCGCGATCAGCGTCGAGCCCTCGACATCGTCGAACTTATAGGTTTCCAGCACTTCGATCATGCGCGTCAGATGCGCAATTCCGGTGCCGGATTGCGCCCGCAGCGCGAACGCCAATGGCGCGCCCATTTCGCGCGACAGCGTATCGGCGATGTCCTGCCGGCGCTTGTTGTATTCCGACAGAATGGCGCGCAGCAGATCCAGCCGTTGCGCCCGGGTCGTACGAGAATACGACGGGAACGCGGCGCGCGCGGCGGCGACGGCGCGGTCCACGTCCTTCGGACCACCGACGGCGATCTGGGTGAACGCTTCCTCGGTCGATGGATTAACCACGTCGAGCAGAACGGGCTGCAGCGGAGCCACCCATTCGCCATTCACATAATGTTGTTGTTCGTGTGCCATGTCGATTTCCTCCAGGCGAGATTAAGCGAAGTGAGGCATGATGTCCGAGGCCAGCAGTTCCATGGTCTCGGGATCGTTCTTGTAGACGCTGCTGATGAACATCTGCACGCCGGCGTCCTGGTACTGACCGATCAGGTCGGTCGCGCGCGCGGCGGTGCCGGCGAAACCCGGGAATGACGCGCCGACACCCAGGCGGCGGGTTTTCTCCGCCAGCGCAGCGTCGTCCCGTGCCAGCAACAAACTAAAGATGTTGGTGCGTTCGATCGTATCGTAGTCGCGCTGTTCCGCCTCGCAATGGGCGCGCAGCACGGCGTATTTGTGCTTCACCGCGTCCGGACTTCCCGCGACGTTGCAGGCATCCGCCAGGCGGGCCACCACGCGCAATGTCAACTGCTCACCGCCGCCGGCGATCATGATCGGCGGCCGAGGTTTCTGGATTGGCTTCGGCTCCAGGATCGCGTTTTCGGCGTGGAAATACTTGCCATGGAACGTCGTCCGCGGATTGGTCCACAACGCGATGATCAGGCGAACGGCTTCCTCCAACTGGCGAATGCGCACCGCCGGCCGCTGAGGAAACTCGAAGCCGTACTGGTGATATTCTTCCTCGAACCAGCCGGCGCCGATGCCCAGTGTCATGCGTCCGCGGCTGATCAGATCGACACCGGCGGCGATCTTCGCCAGATGCGCCGGATTGCGATACGCGACCGAGGACACCAGCGTCGCCAGCCGGATCCGTTTGGTCACGGCGGCCAGCGCCGACAACACGGTCCAGCCCTCGACGAACGGTTCGTCGGGCGCGCCGATATGGGCGATCTGAATCAGGTGGTCCATCACGGAGAACCACGCGAACCCGTGTTCCTCAGCCCAGAGCGCTTTCGCCTTGACGCCCTCGAACGCTTCCGCGGGGTCGGGACCGAACACCCAGGATGGATTGTGCACGCCAAATTTCATGGGATCGTCTCCTGATGCCCCACCGCCGCGGCATGGCCGCGACGGCGGGGTCAGATTGACTGTCACGTTTTGCCGTCGCGCGAAACTGTCCGGTATCCCCTCCGGCATCCCCTCTGGCATCCCCTCTGGCATCCCCTCTGGCATCCCCTCTGGCATCCCCTCTGGCACCATTCCGCGTCCGAGCTGTTGATCCGCATCCACCCTGGACTGCTGGCGGACGCATCGCGCGATTGATCATTGGCGCGTGCCGTGTTTGGGTATCGTGTCATGCCAAAGCGAAAACAGACGACGGGGGAATCCGGGAAGTCCGGCGATCGCCTGAATATCAGGATCGATCTGGCGAACGGGCTGCGGATCGGCCCTGGAAAGGTGGCGGTGCTGGAGGAAATCGCTCGGTCGGGTTCGATTTCCGCCGCGGGCCGGGGGTTGCGCATGTCCTATCGCCGCACCTGGGAACTGGTTGAGGAATTGAACACCGGCCTCGGCACGCCGGTCGTGGAGACAGCGGCCGGCGGCAGCGGCGGCGGCGGCACGGTACTGACAACCGCCGGCAAAGCGGTCATCGAGCGTTATCGGGCGATTGAAATGGATACCGCCGTCGCGGCGCGGAAACATCTTCTGGCGCTCAACCGTTTCCGCGCCGGAAGGTAAGTCGCCAGAAGGTAACTCGATCGAGTGGTCTGCGGGCGAACCGGAGTTTGCATCATGGCGAAGGCGGTCATTCCGCTCGCGCTTTCCGCGCCGAGGAATTCGCCGCCGCCGGCTTGCCGGTTTCGTACCCTCCATGCATCACTTCGTTCAACAAACACCGCGGCACGTCGCGCGGTTTGCATTATCAGGCCGAGCCGTTTCCTGAAGCCAAACTCGTGCACCGCGCGGGAGGCGCGATTTTCGATGTCGCGATCGACTTGCCTCCCGACTCTCCGACGCGCTGCCAGTGGTTCGGCTTGAAGGTGACCGCGGCCAAAACGCCGATGCTGTCCATTCCGGACGACTTCGCGCAAGGCGTCCAGACAGTGGAGGACGCCAGTGAGGTGTTCTGCCAGATTGGCGAAAGCTACCGGGATGACCTCGCGCGCGGCGGACGTTGGAACGACAAGGCGTTCGGCATCCAATCGCCGATCGGCGTGCGGATCCTGTCATCAAGGGACGCCGAGTACCCATATTTCGCGCCCCCCGATTTTGCGCCCCCCGATATCGCGCCATGAGCGTGCCGAACCGCACCCGGTTGTTGCTGACGGGGGCGAGCGGCTTCATCGGCCGTCATTTGTCGCCACTGTTGCTCGCGGACGGTTATGAAGTTCATGTCGTGGCGCGAACGGTGCCCTCGGATTCCGCTGGCATGCACTGGCATCAGGCCGATCTGCTAGAGCCGGGAACGGCGCGGTCGCTCGCGAAATCAGTCGCGGCGACGCATCTGGTGCATCTGGCCTGGAACGTCACCCCCGGTGCGTTCTGGAATCATCCCGACAACCTCGATTGGGTTGCCGCGAGCCTGGAACTATATCGCGGTTTCGCGGAAGCCGGCGGACAGCGGGCGCTGATCGCGGGCACCTGCGCCGAATACGACTGGCGCCACGATCCGCTGGACGAAGCGACCACTCCGTGCGAACCGGCAACGCTCTATGGGACCGCGAAGCACGCGCTGCATTTGCTGCTGCGCGCGGCGGCGGCGCGGGACAATGTTTCGCTGGCATGGGCGCGCCTGTTCTTTCTCTACGGCCCAGGAGAGCCTCGGCAGAGGCTGTTACCCGACGTCATTACGTCAATTTCGCGCGGTCAACCGGCGCTTTGCGGCGACGGGCGCGCGGAGCGGGATTTCATGTACGTGACCGATGCCGCGCTCGCGTTGCGGGCGATCCTGAACAGCAGTGTTTCGGGACCAGTCAATGTCGCGTCCGGAACGTGCCTTCCGTTGCGGGAGGTGATCGAGACCGCTGCGTCATGCCTCGGGCGCCCGGATCTGGTCCGCCTGGGCGCGCGCCCCACTCCACTGGGCGAACCGACACGGCTCGCGGCGTCGGTCGCGCTGTTGCGGGACAGCGTTGGTTTCACGCCGCGCACAAATCTTTACGATGGGATCATGGCGTCGATCGCCTGGTGGCGCGAACAACTGGAGCGGGACACCATGGCCTGAGTTTTCGCCGGAATCGCGGTTGCCAGCTCTGGGCGACATGGCCACACTCGTCCGCGAACAGACGGCCATAAGTGAAGTTCCTGCCCGGAGGCCTCATGTCCCAAGGTTATCGTATCGGTTTCGACATCGGCGGCACCTTCACCGATTTCATCCTGCTCGATCCCCGCGATACGCGGATCCGCCTGCACAAATGCCTCACCACACCCGCCGATCCGTCGGTCGGCGCGTTGGAAGGGTTGGCGGAGATCGTCGCCGCCGCCGGCCTGACGCTGTCCGATATCGATGAAATCGTGCACGGCACGACGCTCGTCACCAACGCGCTGATCGAACGCCGCGGTGCGAAGCTCGGCCTGATCACCACGGCGGGCTTTCGCGACATCCTGGAGATGGGGACCGAACAACGCTACGATATTTACGACCTGTTCCTGCGCTATCCCGATCCGCTGGTACCGCGACGCCGCCGGCTTGAAGTCCCCGAGCGGATGGATCGAGACGGCAACACGATCGTTCCGCTCGATCGCGACGCGGTGCGCGACGCCGCCCGCCGGTTCGCCGCGGACGGTGTCGAGGCGGTCGCCATTTGCTTCCTGCACGCGTACCGCGATCCCGCGCATGAACGCGAAGCCGGCGAGATCGTTCGCGCCGTGCTGCCGTATGTCGCGGTGTCCCTGTCCTCGGACGTCGTGGCGGAACTCTGGGAATACCAGCGGCTGGTCACCACGTGCGCCAACGCGTTCGTGCAACCACTGATGGACAATTACGTGCGCCGGTTGGAGCGCGAACTTTGGCAACGCGGGTTCCGCGGCGCATTGACCTTGATGCATTCCGCCGGCGGGCTTGTGTCGCCGGAAACCGCGCGGGCGTTTCCGATCCGGCTGCTGGAATCCGGGCCGGCCGGCGGCGGCCTGGCGACCGCGTTCTTCGGCAAACTCTCCGGCCACGACGACGTAATCAGCTTCGACATGGGCGGCACGACCGCGAAAGCCTGCCTGATCGAGGATGGCCATGCCGCCATCGCCCCCGAAATGGAAGCCGCCCGCGTGCATCGTTTCAAGAAGGGTTCGGGCCTGCCGATCAAAGCGCCGGTTATCGATATGATCGAGATCGGCGCGGGGGGCGGATCGATCGCCGATATCGACGAGGTCGGGTTGCTGCGCGTCGGTCCACACTCGGCCGGCGCCGATCCAGGTCCCGCCTGCTATGGCCGCGGCGGGACCGCGGCCACGGTCACCGACGCCAATTTGTTGCTTGGCTATTACGACCCCGGCTTCTTCCTTGGCGGCCGCATGGCGCTCGACCGCGACGCCGCCGAACGCGCGCTGGCGACACTGGGCGCACGGATTGGTCTGTCTGCCATCGAAACGGCCTGGGGCATCCATCGCGTCGTGACGGAGAGCATGGCGGCCGCGGCGCGCATCCATATCGTCGAAAAGGGCAAAGACCCGCGGGCTTATGCGATGGTCGGGTTTGGCGGCGCGGGACCGGCGCACGCCGCCGGGGTCGCGCGCATTCTGGGCGTGACCGAACTGCTGATCCCGCCCGCGTCCGGTGCCGCTTCGGCGTTGGGCTTCCTCGCCGCGCCGCTGAGTTTCGAGCAGGTGCGCAGTCACCCGCTGCGGCTCGAAGAACCGGGCGCCGCCGCTCGTATCGATACCGTGCTGAATGAACTGACCGCGGAAACGCGCGCGCGGCTGGAAGCGGCGGGCGTCGATCCGGCCGACGTCGTGATCGAGCGCAGCGCGGACATGCGGCTGTTCGGCCAGATCCACGAGATCAATTTTGCCCTGCCGGAGGGCCGCGTCGACGATACCGCGATGCCCGCGATCCGCACGGCTTTCAGTGCCGCTTACGCCGCGCGCTTCACCTCGGTTTATGAGGGCGTGGCCGTGCAACTGGTGTCGTTGCGGGTGCGCTGCCGCGGTCCGTTGCCGGAGCTCGCCGTCGCCCAACAGGAGACCACGGACGCTGGCCCGGAACTCAAGGGTTTTCGACGCGCCTTCTTGGGCGACGGTTTCGTTCAGGTGCCGGTGTACGATCGCTATTTGCTGCGTCCCGGCACGAACATCGCGGGTCCGGCGATCGTCGAGGAACGTGAGGCCACCACGATCGTCGCCGCCGGCGACACGGTGACCGTGGATCCGGCCGGGTCCTTGCGCATCGCGGTCGCGGTGACCCCGCCCGCCGCCGCGCGCATCACGCGCGACACGCCACCGGCCGAAGCGCGCGCTTTGATCGAGGCGGATCCGGTTTCACTGGAAATCATGTGGGCGCGCCTCGTCACGGTGGTGGAAGAGATGTGGCACACCATCGTTCGCACGGCGTTTTCCCTGATCGTTTCGGAGGCGCAGGATTTCGCCACCGACCTGCTCGACCCTGATGGCGAGAGCCTGGCGCACTCGCCGCGCGCGATGCCGGTGTTCAACCTCACCGTGCCGATCGCGGTAAAGGCGCTGCTGAAGAAGTTTCCGCCATCGACCCTGGTGCCGGGCGACGTGCTGATCACCAACGATCCGTGGCTTTGCGCCGGCCATCTGTTCGATATCGCTGTCGTCACCCCGGTCTTCCGCGACGGGCGGCTGGTGGCGTTGACCGCGACCGTTGGACATGTCGGCGATATCGGTGGGACGAAGGATTCGCTCCGCGCGCGGGAGATTTACGAAGAAGGCATTCAGATCCCGCCGATGAAGCTGTACCGGGCCGGCGTTCCGAACGACGACCTGCTGACGCTGCTTGGCGAGAATGTGCGAAAGTCCGCCGAAGTGCTTGGCGACGTGTTTTCCTTCGTCGCCGCCAATCAACTCGGCGCGGACCGTCTGCTGACGTTCATGGACGATTACGGCATGCACGACCTCCGCGCGCTCGCCGCCGTCGTGCAGGATCGTTCCGAAACCGCGATGCGCGAGGCGATCCGCGCGCTCCCGGACGGCGAATACCGTTCGGAGATCGCGAACAATCCGCTCGGCACATTGTTGCGCTATCCGCTGAAGGTGACGGTCGCGGGCGATACCGTGGAACTCGATTTCGAGGGGGCCCCGCCCCAGCAACCGATGGGTGGGCTGAACAGCACGTACACTTACACGGCGGCGCATGCGACCTATCCGATGAAGTGCATTCTGTCGCCGAGGATTCGCAGCAACGCCGGTTGTTATCGGCCCTTCACGGTGAAGGCGCCGGAGGGTTCGATCCTCAATTGCGCCAAGCCGGCCAGCGTCAATCTGCGCACCCGCACGGGTTGGTACATCGCGCCGAATATCTTCCGCGCGTTGGCGGACGCGGCGCCCACGCAGGTCCAGGCGGCCACCGGCCTGCCGCACGCGATCAACATTTACGGCCAGGACGCGAATGGCATGATTTACGCAGATCATTTCTTCATGGGCGGCGGACAGGGAGGCTCCTTCCATGGTGACGGCAAATCCGCGCTGCTTTACCCCACCTCGGCCGCCAACACGTCGATCGAGTTGATGGAATCCCGCGCGCCGGTGCTGGTCGTGGAAAAAGCGCTGGTTGCCGATTCGGGCGGCCCAGGAAAGCATCGTGGGGGATTGGGGGTGAGGACGCGGTTGCGGAAATTGCATGAGGACGGCCGGCCGACTTTGTTCTCGATCTATCCCGAAGGCGTCGGCGTCGCGACCGAGGGCTTGTTCGGCGGCATGGCCGGAGGCGGCGTGCGCGGTGTCGTGCTGGATCTCGCCGGAAACGTGGTGCACGACTGCGGAACGGGCGAACTTGTCACATTGACAACGACCGAACGCATGGTGGAGGTCTGCCTCGCCGGAGGGTCCGGTTTTGGCGATCCGCGCGAACGCGCGCGCCGGAGCGTCGAGGACGATACGGCGGACGGATATGTTTCTTCGGAAGCCGCCGCGCGCGTCTACGGCGTCCCGGATTCCGCGTCGGCGGCGGAATGAACAACCAAGGGGAGCGGGCACGATGTCGGCGATAGTGGAGAAGCTCGAAGCAGACGACGTCGATCGCGTGCATCCGGCGTTCTTTAGTATCGGCGGCATCCTGCTGATCGCACCTTTGTGCGTGGTCGGCGCCATTATCGGCACGCAACTGATCGTTACGCTCGGCATCACCACCAACACATCGCTGATCGGCGCGCTCGCGGGGATGGGTCTGGCACGCGTGCCCTTGCTGGCGTTCGCGCGCTACCGCTCGATCCACATGCAGAACCTGGCGCAGTCGGCGATTTCCGCCGCGACGTTCGGCGCCGGCAACGCGTTGCTGCTGCCGATCGGCATTCCCTTCGTCATGGGCCGGCCGGACCTTGTTTTGCCCATGTTCATCGGTGTCTTCCTGGCCATGCTGGTGGACGGCTACCTGCTTTACCGGATGTTCGACAGCGAGGTGTTTCCGACCGGTGGCGCGTGGCCGCCCGGCGTCGCGGCGGCCGAAGCCATTCGCGCGGGCGACGAGGGCGGGCGCAAGCTGGCCGTGCTCGGCACCGGCGTTGTCGTGGGGGCCGCGGGCGCGTGGTTCAAAATTCCGATGTCCGCGTTCGGCGTCGCCTTCATCGGCAACATCTGGGCGCTCACCATGTTCGGGATCGGTCTGCTGACACGGTTTTATTCAACGTCGCTGTTTGGCAACGAAACTTTCGCGAGCATTATTCCGAAGGGCGATATCAACGCGGCGTACATCCCGCACGGGTTCATGGTCGGCGCCGGTTTGGTGGCGTTGATCCAGGTCGTCATCCTGATGCTGCGCGACGACGCCGCGATCCCCGCCACCGGAAGCGCGAAAACCACGACCGATGTCCGCCGCTCCATGGGTTTCGGCGGCGTCGCGTTCGTGGCGATCGCCATGTTGCTCGCGCTGCTTGGCGGACTTTGGAGCGAGCTTTCCGCCGGCTTGCTGATCGCCTTCATCGTCTACGCCGCGTTCGCCGCGCTCGCGCATGAGGTGATCGTCGGCCTCGCCGCGATGCACGCGGGGTGGTTTCCGGCGTTCGCGGTCGCCCTGATCACGCTGGTCATCGGAATGCTCGCCGGTTTTCCACCGGTCGCGCTGACGTTGCTGGTCGGTTTCTCCGCCGCGACCGGTCCGGCGTTCGCCGACATGGGGTACGACCTGAAGGCCGGCTACATGTTGCGCGGCAATGGCGCCGATCCCGCGTTCGAACTGGAGGGCCGCAAGCAGCAGCTGTTCGCCGCGCTGTTCGCCTTCGCCGTCGCCGGAGCGGTGGTGCTGATCGCTTATCCCAGCTACCTCGCCAACAATCTCGTCGCACCGGTCGACCGCGTTTATGCCGCGACGATCAAGGCCGGCGCGTCGATGGATGTCGCGCGGCAGTTGCTGATGTGGGCCATTCCCGGCGCCATCCTCCAATTCCTCGGCGGCCCGAAGCGTCAACTGGGCGTGCTGTTCGCGACCGGCCTGTTGCTGCTGGTGCCCTATGCCGGGTGGGCCGTGATCACGGGTGTCGTACTGCGTTTGCTCTGGAGCCGTTTCGCCGGCGACGGCCAGCGCTCGACGATGGAAGTCTTCGCGGCGGGCGTCATCGCGGGCGACGCGCTGTTCAGTTTTTACGATCTCGGCACGCGATACGCGGCGTTGAAGAAGTAAGACGCGCGGCCCGCCTCGGCTTCAGAACCGGATCACGGGAACGCTCCGGCTTCTCGCGTCCTGAACGCGCCAGAACATATCGTTCGAAAGTCGTTCCGATCGGCGACGAAATGGATCCCTTGCCGCATCAGCCGTCCACCCAGATGAATTTCGTCGTCGGACCATGAGCCACCGCGGTCCTCCCCTCATTTCACGCGCCACGGGGCGTTACGGCCACGCACCGAACGTGCGTCGCGACCCGGCTTCGACCGTCGCGGTGACCGGAGCGGTGCCGTCACCCCAATTAATGGTCACGGTGTCGTTGTCCGTCGGCAGACTGGGTCACGCTCCGAGAAGAGACCCGCTTATTGGCGGCCCGCCGGGACGAGTTTGCCATCCGCGACCATCGCGGCACGGGCGAGATGTTGCCGCAGTCGCCGCGAGGCCAGGGGCCGGTCATCCGCGGCCAGTGCGTCCAGAATCGCCAGGTGCTCGTGCACCCAGGCGACAACGCGTCCCATGTCGGTATAGCTGTCGAACTCCAGCAGCCGGCGCAGTGCGTTCTGTTGCCGCACCAGCCCGATCACGAACGAGTTGCCGGAAAACCCGGCCACGGTTTCATGGAACGCGGCGTCCAACTCGAACACCGCGGCGGCGGGCCATATGCGGCCGCGCGGCGGATCATCCACGCGTTCCAGAAAATGCAAATGATAACGGCGCTGTTCGTCCACCGGCTCTCGCGGCACGGGCGCGCTGTCCATCAGCAGAGCGCCAGGCTCCACCAACGCGCGCAACTGGTAGCTGGCACGCACGCCGCCCGTGCCTTCCAGGGATGGCAGGAAATGCCATTTTTGGCCCGCCTCTCGCGTCACCAATCCCGCGGCGGCCAGCCGCCCCAGCACGCGATCCAGCGTGGCGCGGCGCGTGCCATAACGCTCCGCCAGATCGGCGGGCGTCACCTTAATCGGCAGCGTCCCGGTCACGCGGTCGCGGATTATTTGCATCTGCAGCACGTCGTCCGCGGTGGTCGGCTGCTCCGGCAGCAGCGGCGCCAGTTTGGCACCGTCATGCAGCAGGAAGAAACCGCGGTTGGGCTCGGCCTTCACCGCGCCGCGGGTGGCCAGCAGTTTGAGCGCCGCGCGGATCGGAGTGCGCGAGACCGAGAGCGCCCGGGCGAGTTCTTGCTCCGTCAGGTGGTGGCCGCGGTTCCATCCCGCGCGCGCCGCCAGGACCGTGATCTCGCGCGCCAGCCGCACGGTGCGGGCACTCGCTTTCGTGAGGGGAGCGGCATGTGGGGGCGGCTCGGGTGCCGCGCGACCGACTTCGCCTCTGGGGCTCCTCGCACGGGCGGGAGATCGATGCTTGACGATACAGGCCATGTCCGCGCATTGTACGAACAATTGAAAAAAAGACAATCTATCGGGAACGCGCGGCCCTGTCAGGCCGGCGGTGGGCGCAGCCAGTGACGGCATCCTCGCGACGGGCCGCCCGGTGAACCGCGCTCAGGTGACGCGAAATTCGCCGGGCCACACGCGCGCGCCGGCTGCTGGCCTCGCGACCAGCCGCTTCTGGCCGGCGGGAAATGAGCCAAGAACCGCTCGGCCCACCGGAGCCTCACTGGAGAAACCGCCATGACTGACTTACCCCTGGCCGAGATCCTGGCCCAGATCCCGGCCGGCGCGGAGGCACCCTTTCCGCTCGCGGAATATGAGCGCCGTATCGCCAACGCGCGCCAGGCCATGCAAGCCAAGGGCTTTGACCTGCTGCTGACCACGGGCGCGGAGAATATCTTTTATCTCTCCGGCCAGCAGACGCCCGGCTACTACATGTTCCAGTGCCTCGCCGTGCCGGCGGAAGGCGAGTGCTTCCTGATCAACCGCGCGCTGGAAAGCCCGAACGCCCGGCTGCAGTCCGTGCTGACCGACATCCATGGTTATGCCGACGACGCCGATCCGGGGGTCGCGGTCGCGGAGGCGCTAAAGGCGCGGGGCTGGCAGGGGAAGCGCGTCGCCATCGATCAGAACGGCTGGTATCTCACGGTCAATCTCTACAACAGCCTGACCGCCGCGTTTGGCCCGCTGCTCGACGGCTCCTTCATCGTCGAACCGCTGCGCCGCGTGAAGTCGCCCGCCGAGCTCGCGCAGATCGAGCAGGCGGCGCGCGCCAACGACGCCGGCATGGCGGCTGGCCTCGCCGAGATGCGCCCAGGTGTCAACGAGAACGACGTCGCCGCCGCGATCCTGGCGGCCTCGGTCAAGGCCGGCGGCGAGTTCGTCGGCATGGAGCCGTTCGTCACCTCCGGCCCGCGCAGCGGCGTCGCGCACACCACCTGGAAGCGCCGCACCGTGGTGCCCGGCGACGTGGTCATCCTGGAGACCGCGGCCTGCTACAACCGCTATCACGCGGCACTGTACCGTACGATCTTCGTAGGCGACGTGCCGGCGCTGGCGGAGGACATGTACAAGGTTTGCGATGAGGCGCTCTCCGCCGCGATCGAGGTGCTGCGTCCAGGCAACACCTGCGCCGACGTCCATGCCGCCGCGCAGGCGGTGATCGACCGCCACGGCTACACGGACGGGTTCCGCAAGCGCTCCGGCTACAGCATGGGGATCTCCTTCGCGCCGGACTGGGGCGAGGGCAACATCCTCAGCCTCTACCGCGGCATCGACGTGCCGCTACAGCCGGGCATGGTGTTCCACGTGCCGATCACGCTACGCGACTACGCGAAGTTCACGGTGGCCGTCAGCGACACGATCATTGTCACTGAGGGCGCCGCGCGCCCACTGAGCAAGCTCGAGCGCGTCGCGCTGCGCGTCTGATCAGCGGCATGACGGAACCTCTGCTGGGTCGCCGGGCCCTCGTCACCGCGTCCAGCCAAGGACTGGGCTTCGCGGTGGCGCGCCGGCTGGCCGCGGCGGGTTGCGCCATCGCGATCAACGCGCGCGGCCCGGAGCGACTACGGGAAGCGGCGGCGGAGATCGGCGCGGCAACCGGGCGAACCCCCGTGGCGCTTCCGGCCGACCTGGCCGTGCCGGCGCAGGTGGAGGCGCTGGCCGCCGAGGCCATCGCCGCGCTCGGCGGCCTGGACCTGCTGGTGGTGAATTCGGGCCACATCCCCTACGGCTCGCTGGAGGAACTGACAGACGAAGCCTGGTACGGCGCGTTCGAACTGCTGCTGATGAGCGCCGTGCGGCTATGCCGGACCGCGGTGCCGGCTCTCCGCGCGGCCGGCGGTGGCGATATCGTGTTCATCGGCTCCGCCACCGTGCGCCAGCCATCGCCGCATCTGCTGCTGTCGTCCGTCATGCGGTTGGGTGTGGCGGGTCTCGCCAAGACACTCGCGCGCGCGTTGGCGCGCGAAGGCATCCGGGTCAACGTCGTGGCACCCGGGTATTTCGCCACGGGCAGAGTGCGCCGCCGGATCGCGGAGCAGGTCGCCGACGGCGCGTCGCCCGATCAGGCCATGCGGGACGTCGCGGGCGCCATTCCGATGCAGCGCGTCGGGGAGCCCGAGGAACTGGCTGAGCTGGTCGCCTTCCTGGCCGAACGGCGGTCCGGCTTCCTGACCGGCGCCCATATCGTCCTCGACGGGGGCGCGGACCTGTTTCCACTTTGACCCCGCTGGCGGCTTCGAACCCATTCCTGATCTCGGCGCCGGTCACGCCAAAAGCCCACCCTTTTAGCGCGGGGACAGGTGGGCTGGTCACCCATCAGGCGGCCGTGGCGCAAACGCTCGCCAACCGGATCCGCTTCCTGGCGCGCGGGCGGCTGATCGAGGCGAGATTCCGGAGCGGATTCTCGATGATCCCACATCGCCGCGCATCCCGGAGTTTCGGTATGCGCGGCGATGTGGATGAACGGGACATCGATTCCGGAAAGCCGATATCGCCGCGCCCCTTCTTCCGCTGACAAAGGTTACGAGCATGCCCAAACTCATCCACCTCGGCCTTGATCTCTCCTACGCCCATATGGGTGGCCGCTGGCGCGATCCGCGCTCGCTCGGTGGGTACGTATTTCCCGATGTGGCGCTCTACGAGAAGGTGGCGCGCATCGCTGAACGGGGCTGCCTCGATCTCATTTTTTCCGGCGACGGAACGGGTGTTCCCGACACGTGGCGGGGTAGCCGGGACGCGGCCCTGGAGTGGGGCGTCAACTGGCCGCGGCAGGATTTCGGCCCCCTCGCGGTGGCCATGGCGCGCGCCACGAAGCATGTCGGGCTTGGGTTGACCTTCTCCACGAGCTTCATGCACCCGTACCACATGGCGCGGTACATGAACGCGATGGACCATGTCAGCGGCGGACGCATGGCCATGAACCTGGTGGCCTCCACGCGCCTGTCCGATTTCGCGAACTTCGGCATGAACGCGCTGTCGAACCATGACGACCGCTATGCGCGGATGGAGGAGTTCGTCGAGGTCTGCGAACTTCTATGGGACAGCGTGGAGCCCGACGCGATGCTGTGGGACGCCGCGACCGGGCGCGTGACCGACCCGGCGAAGGTGCACGACGTTCATTACGAGGGCGCTTTCTTCAAGGTCTCGGGCCCGCTTAATACGCCGCCGTCGCCGCAGGGCCGGCCCGTACTGATCCAGGCTGGCGGCTCGCCGCGCGGCGTGCGCGCTTCCGCCAAGGTAGCCGACGTGATCTTCGGCAGCGACATGGCGCTGTCCGAGCAGGTGCGCCAGCGCGAGATGCTGGACCAGGCCTGCGTCGCGATCGGGCGCGATCCCGAGCGCTGCGGCATCCTGTGGCAGACGCCGATCGCGATCGCGGAAACGGAGGCGGAAGCGGTGGCGCGCAAGGACGCGCTACTGACCTCGATCCCGCCGGAAGCGGTGGGAGCCTACCTGTCCTACAACGTGGGCTATGATTTCTCGACCCTGCCGCGGCGTTTCAGGCTATCCGAGTTGCAGGCGGAGATCGTGAAGGCGCACGCCTCGCCGGTTGGCATCGTGCACAAGATGATGGTCGAGTTCGGCGCCGACGCGGAATTCGCGCGCGAGGAGTTCCTTGAGTACGGCGTGCGATACGCGACCTATCACGTCACCATGCTCGCCGGGACGGCGCCTCAGATCGCCGACAGGCTGGAGGAGACGTTCGAGGCCACGGGCAGCCGCGGCGGCTTCATGCTGGCGCACATCCCGTCGCTGCTGCGGGACCTGACCGGCATCGTCGATCTGCTGGTGCCGGAACTGCGGCGCCGCGGCCGTTTCCGCGAAGTTTACAAGACCACGACGCTGCGGGAGACCTTGGCCGAGGACTGATACCAGCCGGCGTTGACGTTGACTCTCGGTCGTGAGGCCCCTGTGGCGTCTTCCGCGGGCTCTCGAACGTCTTGCTCGGGCGAGTAAACGTCATCCTCGGGCTCGACCCGAGGATGACGTTTACTCGCCCGAGGATGACGTTTACTCTGCCCGAGGATGACGGGATGAGGCCCGTTTTCCTCTCGCGGCGCTTATCTTGATGCCTATGCGGTCAGGCCCTGCCATGACGGATAGGGCCGGTACGTCATTCCGTTGGCCGGCTGGTATGAGACGAGGCCGAGGAGTGAGAAAAACGGCGCTATCGGCTGCCGCCCGTGCCGTTTTGCTCAGCCGAGGCCCCGCACGAAATCCCGTGCCGCCGCGCAGCGGTTCTGAAGCAAAGCCAACGACGGATCCCGTTCCGCCAGCACGTCGATGATCGAGTACCACGGCACCTTGCGCGTGAACGCCGGCAGCATCGCGCAGGTCCGCGTCACCTCGTCCCAGGTCACGCCGATATCCTCCGGCCGGAACGGCACGCGCGCCGCCAGCGTCATGCGCGCCGCCCACTCGGGACGGTTGTCCTGTATGTGCGCCATCAACAGGATACCGAGGCTGACCGTCTCCCCATGCACCAGCCGCCGGCCGGTCTGTTCCTCCAGCGCCCAGCCGAACAGATGCTCGGAGGCGGAGTTGAACCGCGCCTTGGGATGAGCGGTGAAGCCGGGCGCGAAACGCGCATCCGCCTCCAGCAGGTCGAGGTAAGCCTCGACATCTCCCGCGCCGACCAACGGCGCCAACGTCTCCAGACGGTCCAGCTCGCCTTGCGCGAAATCCCGCAAGGGTTCGTTCCAATCGACGTCGCGGCCGGCGTGGTGCGCCAACTCCCAGTCGAACAGGGCAGTATGGCTGCACAGGATTTCCATGATCCCGGCGGCGTTGAGCGATGCCGGCGCGCTGCCGATCAGGCCGGGGTCGGCGATGATCGCCTCCGGGATCGGGGTCGGCCGTTCACTCCGGCGCTCGCCCGGTTCCAGCACCCAGCAGGCTCGGGTGAAACAGGCGTTGTTGGAGGCGGTACTGGGCACCTGGATCAGCCGCGCGTCGAGGTGCTTCGAGACGTATTTCGCCGCGTCCATCGCCGTGCCGCTGCCGATGCCGACAATAAGCCCCGCCCCTCTCGCCTGGGCCAACGCCTGATCGAGGTCGGCACGCCTCAGGCTGGGGACGAAAATGACGCGCGCCGGCACGCGGCTCAGCATCGGCTCCGCGACGCGCCAAGGCGAGGGCGTGGTGATGACCGTGAACGCCGGCCATTCGCGGCTGCGCTCGCGCAACGCGCCGGCATGTCTCTGAAGCTTCGGCCAGACGCTTGCCACCTGATGTATCTCCTTGACAGTCAACCGTTCAGGCGGAAGAGCAGGCGCAGCGCGGCCTCATCGACGGCGACGCCCAGTCCCGGGGACCGCGGCGCGAGCATGTGGCCGGCTTCAAGGGTCAGCCCGGTGAAAGGCTGCGCGGCGACGCGCTGATAGCCCCAGAGCTCATAAGACAGAGCATTGGCGCACAGCCCGCACTGCACCGCCGCGGCGGTGGCGAGCATCCCCTCGTCCATCTGGCCGATCAGGTACGGCCGGCCCGCGCTTTCCGCGATCGCCACCATGCGCATCAGCGCGCCCATGCCGCCGGCCTTGCACAGTTTGAAGTGGAAGCCGTCAACCGCGTCCGCATCGAGCAACCGCAGCAGGTCGGCGGGCGTCCCGCAGGATTCATCGGCGATCAGCGGAATATCGATGGCACGGCGGATGTCGCGCAGGCCGGCGTGGTCGTTCGCCGGCACCGGTTGCTCGATCCAGGCGAAGTTCGCCTCCCGCAGCGCGCGCAAGCAGCGGATCGCCGTCTTGCTGTCCCAGCCCTGGTTGACGTCGGCGGCCAGCACCGCGGGCCCGTCATGCGCGTCCAGCACCGCGCGCACGGCCGCCACGCGATCCACATCCAACTGGAACGGCCGCATGCCGAGCCGCAGTTTGATCGTGTCGAACCCCATCGAGAGGTATGTGCGAGTGCGTTCGGCGGCTTCCTCGGCCGGGCAGTACGGCAGCGTGGCGTGGCAATGCACCCGCTCGTGCCGCGCGCCGNNGTGGCCGGCACGCCGTGGCGTCGTGCCACCAGATCGTGGAGCGCGATGTCGATCAGCGCCTTCGCCGTGGGATTGCCCACGACGAAACCCTCGGTCAGATCGGCGATGCGCCTGGGCGAGGTGGCGTCCTGCCCCAGCAGCCGCGGCAGCATCAA
This sequence comes from Acetobacteraceae bacterium, assembly GCA_003164305.1. The sequence continues at coordinate 19,310 of PLSZ01000559.1, read as the reverse complement.
CTCCCGCAGCAGCGCGGCGAGGCTTCCTGGGCTGTCGCCGGTGACATAATGGTTGTTGGCCCGCATCTCGCCCCATCCGACGCAGCCATCGTCGCTTTCCAGGCGCAGCACCAGCTCGTTCAGCGTGTCGATGTGTCCGGAGGACGCGTGACGGAACGGCTCCGCCAGTGGCAGGTCGGCGGCGAACAGATCGATGCGAACCAGGCGCGGCGCGGCCAGCCCAGGCGGGGGCACCTCAGACGGGGGCATCCCAGACGGGGGCATCCCAGACGGGGCCATCAGCGTCCTCCCGCCAGATAGCGGTAGACCCCGACCTTCAGGTCCAGCATGACGAACAGCACCACGCCACACAGCGCGAGCAATACCGCGAAGGCCGGCACGTCCGGCGTCATACCGCCGATATACATGCGATTGAACAGCTCCACCGGCATGGTGCGGTCGCCGATATCGGAGATGAACAGCGCCAGCGTGACATTGTTAAACGACAGGATGAAACCGAAGATCAGCGCCGCGATCACGCCGGTCTTAAGCTGCGGCAGCACCACCCGGCGGAAAGTGTAGAGCGGCGTCGCGCCCAGTACCGCGCTGCTCCATTCCAGCCTCCGATCGAGCGTGGCGACGCTGACCAGCAGCGTGCCGAAGGCGTAGGGCACGGTCAGCACGAGATGCGCGGCCAGCAGGCCGGGGAAGCTCGCGGCGAGGCCGAGATGCTCCAGCCAGATCAGCAATCCAAGCGCGAGGACGATCTGCGGGATCATGCGGGGCCCGGTCAGCAGCAACTCCACCACGTGGCGCCCGGGAAAGTTGCCACGCTCGAAAGCGAAGGCGGCGGGCATGGCGATGACGACGCCGAGCAGCGCCGCCGCGACCGCGAGCCAGAAGCTGTGGCCGACTGACCGCAGCAGGATCGGATCGTCCAGCACCGCGGCGAACCAGCGCAGCCCAATGCCGACCGGCGGGAAGGAGATGCGCGGCACCGTGGTCAGCGCGACCGGGATAATGATCACCACCGGCAACAGCATCAGGACGACGATCAGGTAGACGATGCTCCGCAGCAGCGCCATGTCAGATGGCCCCCCAGGCATCCCGGCGGGTCATCCGGTGCATGGCGAGGGAGAAGCCGTAGGCGATCAGCCCCACCAGCACCAGCATCAGGAACGACAATGCCGCGGCCAGCGGCCAGTTCAGCTGTTCAGTGCCGTAGTTGAAGATCGACAACGGCAGTACACGCATGCTCGCACCCCCGATCAGGATCGGCACCAAATAAGACGAAGCGCCGAGCGAGAAAACCAGCACCGCGGTCGCCACCAGCCCAGGCATGCTAAGCGGCAGGATCAGCGTCCAGATGATGCGCATTGTACCGGCGCCGAGCAGCCGCGCGGCGTTGATCCGCTCGGGCGGGATCGCCTGCAGGCTCGCGACCAGTAACAGCACGGCGAAGGGCACGTGTTCGTACGTCAGCACGGCGATCAGCGCCGGAAACGTGTGCAGCACCCGCAGTGGCCCGGACCACGCTCCAAGGCCGACGAGGATCTGTTGGATCACCCCGAACGGCAGCAGCAGGATGTACCAGCCCAGAATGCCGACGATCGCATTGACGAACAGCGGCAGCAGGCAGGCGGCGGAGATCAGCGTCCGCTCCAGCCCCGTGGCGCGAGTGAGATAGAAGGCCACCGGATAGCCCACCAACAATGCCGCGACGGTAGTGGCGAGCCCGACCAGCACCGAGTTCAGCATCAACTCGCGGTAGAACGGATCGCCGAGGCCGCGGCCGTACATCGACAGCGTGCGCCACGCGGTGCCGTGCAGGACCGCGGCCTGACCCGGGAGGGTGCTGACGCGCAGCAGCTCATAAAGCGGCAGCAGGAAGAACACCGCCAGCAGCAGCAGCGCGGGCGCCAGCAGCAATAGGATACCGAGGCCGCGCGCGATCCTCGGGCCGGTTCTGGGGGCGGTGCTGGCGCGCGCGCCAGCCGGTGTCTCAGCCATTGCCCGCCTCCTCGGAGGGTAGCAGCATCAGCCGCTCCGGCGGGAAGCCGACCCGGACCTCGCTGCCAGGGGAGAACACGGTTTCCGATGCGGATTGTAGCGCGACCGCGGCGATTTCCCGCGCTCCCAGCCGTATTTTGTATTCGACAACCTGGCCCTTGAAGACGGCGCTGGTCACGGCTCCGGCGTAACCCTCCGTCGCGCCGCCGCGAACGGCGACGTTCTCCGGCCGGATCGCGACCGTCAGGCGCTGACCGGGCGTGGCGTCACCGGCCGGGGCCACGAAGAGGATCCCATCGCTTTCCAGCCGCGCCGCGTTGCCATCGACAGACGTGACGCGGCTTTCGAACAGGTTGACGTCGCCGACGAAGCCGCAGACGAACGAAGTGGGCGGCCGGTTGTACACGCCGTCGGGAGTGTCCAGGCTTTCGATCCGCCCCTGGCGCATCACCGCGATCCGGTCGGACATCACCAGCGCCTCTTCCTGACTGTGCGTGACCAGAAGGGTGCTGACGCCGAGTTCGTCGTGGATGCGGCGGATTTCCACCTGCATCTCCTTGCGTAGCGCGGCATCCAGGTTCGACAGCGGCTCATCCAGAAGCAGCAGATCCGGACGCGTCACCAGCGCGCGCGCCAGCGCCACGCGCTGCTGCATTCCGCCCGACAGCTGCGATGGGTATTTGTCCGCCGCGTTGGGCATGCGCACGAGGGCCAGCATCTGTTCCACGCGCGACCGCAGCTCCGCTTTCGCCACGTGGCGGACGCGCAGTCCGTAGGCGACGTTCTCGAACACCGTCATGTGCGGAAACAGCGCGTAGTTTTGGAACACCAGGCCGATTTCGCGCCGCCGCGGCGGGATCGCGTTCGCCGGCTGGCCGCGCAGGTAGATCGTGCCGCCGTCCGGCTTCAGCAACCCGGCAACGAGGTTGAGCGATGTCGTTTTGCCACAACCGGACGGGCCGAGCAGTGTCAGGAACTCGCCCCGCCGCATGTCCAGTCTGAAATCGCGCAGCACCGGCTGGCCGTGATAAAGTTTTGACACCGCGTCGAACCGAACGATGACCTCGGACGCCGCATCGCGAGCCGTGCGCGCGGCCGGTGGCCGCGTTACAGTCATCTCCCGCATCGCCTCAACCTTCGCCGGGCGATGCCTAGTGTATTTCGCGCTGCCAGCGCTCGATCCACGCCGGGCGGTTTTCGTTGATTTTACGCCAATCCAGATCGACCAGCCGGTTCATCGAATCCGGCTGCAGATCAAGGTCGGCCAACTGCGCCGGAGTCAGCTGCTTCCAGGCCAAGGAATTGGCGCTGAGCCCGCCGCCGTTACGCATGCGCATCGCCTGGAAGTCCGGGCTGAAGTAGAGGTTGATATATTCATAGGCGGCCTCCTGGCACGGGCCGCCTTTCACCAGCGACAGGCCGGAGTTCACCGTGGGGGCGCCTTCCGCCGGCCAGATGAAATGGATCGGTAACCCTTTGGCGCGCAGCGCGGGCGCGAGGTTGGAGCTGTTCACCGCGATCCACAGATCACCCAGCTGCAGCAGATTCGACATCTCCGACGACCAGGTGAACACCGTATTTTGCCGTGCCAGGATCTGCCTGGTCGCGGCGAAGCCCGCGTCGACATTGTCCTCGCCGCCGCCGGCGAGCTTCGCCAGCATCACCAGCGCCGCGGTGCCCATCGTGCTCTGCGGCGCGGTGACACCGAGCCGCCCGGCATAAGCGGCGTCGGCGAGATCCTTCCAGGATTTCGGCGGCGTGATCTTGTGCTTCGCGAATTCGTCGGCGTTGTAGAGGAAGCCGACGCCCAGAGCGCCCGCGGTCAGCACCGTCGTCTGCCCGGCCTTGTCGCGGGAGTAAGCCCAATCGGCCAGATGCTGCGCGTTCGGCGCGCGGGAGAGGTCAATCGGCTCGCACAGACCCTGGTCGCAGGCGCTGATGCCAATCGGCACGTCCCACTGCACGATGCTGACACGTGGCGCGGACGCCTGCGCGGTCACGCGGTCCACCATGGTGGCGGAGCCAATGGCCTCCGCGACCAGGGTAACTCCCAGGTCCTTCTGAAGCTGGGGCGCGATGTAGGACATGACGTCTTCCCGATGGTTGGGAGCGATCGCCAAATAAACCTGCATCTGGGGGCAGGAGTCGCTGGCCGTGGCTGACACGGCCGGGCTCACCGCCACGCCGAGCGCGCACAGCACGCTCAGGAGCCGCACGGTGCCGCGCCTCCGGAGTGAGGTCCGTACCTGTCCTCCCGTGTCAGCCGTGGTGGGACAACAAGGCGTCGCTTTGATGATCGACATCACGGGATTCCTTCAATCCATATTCGCCAAACGCATCCGGCTGGTTTCATCCCGTTGGTCGTTGCGCGAACTGGCCGCGGCGATCCTCGTCCGCTTCCAGGCTCGTTTGGTTTGTCTTTTTTGTAGCAATTAATACGATGAACGAGTCGCCGAGAGGCGTCAATGCCGTACTGTCGCGCCGCGGGCCGTTGCGCTTGTCCGGAAGGCCGGCGCGGACATCTTTCAGTTCAGCGATCAGGGATTCCAGGACCGTCACGAGCCCATCGAGGCGCAGATCGCGCCGCGCCGCCAGGCAAAATCGTCATGCTTCCCGGCCGGGAAGCATGAAATCTTCGGAGCGTCGCATTGGCGACTCACCCAGCCTGGCGTGGCCGGCATTCGGGGAATGGCAGCCTGTTCGACAGGCTATTGAGAAACGCGACTCATTCGCATTTAGAACCGCTGGTGTTCGGCATAGCGGGTTGCGCGTCCCCGATTTGAACCTTTGATCGACAGGCTTCGGGCCGGCGTCTGACCTCGCGACCTTTCCGCCCTCGCCTGCTAAACATCAGGGCGGGCCTCCGGATCGCCGTTGGGCGACGAAACCTGGGCGAAGACGAACATGACCCGGCTGTATGGGCGCCGCACGGTCAGCGCAAGACGCTGACCTTCGCCGCGGGTTTGCGCGGTGACGCCGTCATCGCCAGGTGCGTGTTCGACGGACCAATCAATGGCGAGAGTTTTCTGGCCTGGGTGGTTCAGTTCCTGGTGCCGGCCCTGCGTCCGGGCGACATCGTGGTGATGGATAACCTGAGCAGTCACCAGAAAAGTAATTTCGGGCATACAAGGTCGCCAGCGGCCAAGAGTTCGCGAGACCGCGGTTCCACCAGCGCGTTTCCCATTTCACACATGGATCTGGTCCCGCCGCGGTCATCCTCGCTCGGGCGGGTGCCGCGCGGGAGATCCTTCGATCCTTCTCAGGTATTGAGCCAGCCGATTTTTGGCGAAAGCATCGCGGCCTCCTGATTCACCGCGCCAAACGCTCCCGCCGCCGGCGCCCCGTAAGCCGTCCCTGGGCCGGCCGATGCACCAGGGGCACCCGGGATCAGGTCGGCCGGCATGACCGCGCTCAGCGCGCCACCAAGCATCGCGCCGAGCGAACCCGTTGAGGAGTCCGCCGCTATCCCGGCGCCACCGCCGCCCGTCAGCGTGGGATCCACGACCTTCGTCCCGTTATGCCCATCCGACGACGTTACGAATGTGCCGCTCGTATAATTCCCGGTCAGCGCGATCGTCGCGACATGGGTTCCGTCCGTGACGGTTAGCGTTCCCGAGTTGAACGTCGCGGTCGTGGTCGCGGTGCTGATGAAGCTGATATCGGAGAGATCGAGCGCGTTGCTTCCGTTTGCCGCCAACCCCACGATTGTCCCGTTGAACTGCTGCGAATCATCCAGACGCAGCGTCCCGGTTGAGCCGGTGTCGAAGCTGATGGTCTGGCCGGCGGCGACGCTGCCGCCAATCCGCAACGTGGCGCTTCCGCTGATCCGGTCCGCGCCCGTGCCGCTGACGCTTCCCGCGACGTAGAGGCCGTCGCCGTCCGCCCAGATCATGCCGGTGTTGGCCACGCCCCCGGCGCCGGTCACGCTCAATCCTCCCGAACCGGATGATTGCAGCACACCCGCGTTGCCGACCGTATTGGCGCCGGTATTGAGCGTCAGTCCATTGCTGTCGTTCGCGTCGATCGTGCCGCTGGCGCCGATGGCCAGCGTCATATTGCCGTCGCCAAACGTTCCCGCGCCTTCGATCGTGTCGCTCAGGTCGGTGAACGCCACGCTCGTTCCGTTACTGAAAATGCTGTTGTTGCCGTTGTTCGACAATTGCACGACGCCGCCGCCGCTCAGCGTCAGGCCCGTGTCGATCATCAACCTCGTATCGTTGCCGCCCGAGTTGACCTCGATCGTACCCTGGTTGCTCAGCGCGCCCGCCAAATAGAGGTATTCGTTGTTGTCCACGGCCACCAGGCCGCCCGATGCGATGGTCACACCGTTCAACGTGGTGCCGCGATCGACGGCCTGAAAGAAAGCGTTGGCCGACGTGCTCAGCACGCCGCCGTTGATCGTCGCGCTTTGCAGATCCACATGGGCGTTGGTCGCCGCCGCCGCGATCGTTCCGCCAGCGTTGTTAATCGTCGTGGAAATGATCCCGAGGCCGGCACGGCCGGTATCCTCGATAAGCCCGGTATTGGTCACGGGCACGCCACCCGCGATGACCAGCCGGTTCGCTGTCCCGGTTGCATCGACGACGCCCGAGCCCTGGTTGACAAAGCTCAGGGTCCCGTCGCCGATGGCGCCCGCCCCCTGGATCGTGTTGTTGACGTTCGTCAGCACGGTGCCGCCGATCGTGTTGTTGCCGTTATCTGACATCACGATCGTGCCACCGCCGGTCAGCGTCACGGTGCCCGACGCGTTAAGCCGCGTGTCGTTGTTGCCCGAGTTGACCTGGATGGTGCCCTGGTTGGTGACCGTTCCCTGTAGCGCGAGGTAGTCGTTATTATCGACCGCGACCACGCCGCCGGTTGCGATTGTCACCCCGTTCAGCACGCTGCCACGATCGACGGCCTGGAAGTAGCCGCCATTCGCGGTGCTCAACACCCCGCCGTTGATGGTCGCGGATTGCAGATCGACATGCGTGCCGGCCAGCGGCGCGGCGATCGTTCCGGTGTTGTTGATGGCCGTGCCGACGATCCCAAGGCCCGCCGGACCTGTATCCTCGATCAGTCCGGCGTTGGTGACCGCGATGCCGCCCGCGATCACCAGCCGGTTGCCGCTTCCGGTGGCATCGACCACGCCGGAGCCCTGGTTGGTAAAGCTCAGATTGCCGTCGCCGATCGTGCCGGAGCCCTCGATCGTGTTGGTCGCGTTGATCAGCACCGCGCCGCCAACGCCATGGATCGAGTTGTTGCTGTTGTCCGACAATTGCACAAAGCCAGCACCCGTCAGGGTGGCCGTGCCATCGGAAATCAGACGCGTAGCGTTGTTGGTCGAGCCAAGCACGATCGAGCCCGCGTTGCTGATCGTGCCGTTAACGTAAAGATACTGGTTGTTGTCGATCAGCACATCGCTCGACTGGGTTATCGTTACGTTGTCCAGCAGACTGCCCTGATCGAGTTCCTGGATGACACCGCCGCCCGCGGTCGCCAGCGTGCCGCCAAGGATCGTGGACGACCGGAGATCGACGTGGCTGTTCGCGCCCGTGGATGAGATGATGCCGGCGTTGTTGCTGCCCGTGTTGTCGATGACGGTGCTCTGGATCAGCAGCCCGCCATTCCCGATCGCCGTGGAGGTCGCCTCGATCAGGCCGGTATTCGTCAGCGTTCCACCGTCGAGTTCGATCCGGAGCGCGTTGGCGCCGGTCGCGTCGATGATGCCGCTGGACCCATTGGTGAACGTCAGTAGCGCGTCGCCCAGGTCGCCGATCTGGCCGCCGCCGCTGACCGTATTGTTGAGGTTGATGAAGCTGGCCGCCGTCCCGTTGCTCGCCAGGGTGTTGTTGCCGTTATCCGACAGGACGACCTGCCCCTTACCGGTGAAGACGACAGTGCCGATGGCGTCCAGCCGCGTATCGTTGTTGGTCGAGCCGAGCGACACGGTGCCCTGGTTCGTGATGGTTCCCTGCAAAAACAGATATTCGTTGTTAAGGACCATCAGGTCGCCGCCGCCGCCAACCTGCACATCGACATTCGTCAGAACACTGCCGCGATCCGTCTCCTGAATGACACCACCGTTGGCGGCCAGCAACAAACCGCCGCTGATCGACGCGCTTTGCAGATCGACGACATCGCCCGCCGCCGCCGCCTGAATCGTTCCGCTATTGGTGACCGACGTGGACCGAATGATCAGCGGCGCCGCGCCGGTCGCTTCCAGCAGACCCGCGTTGGTGATCGCGTCGGAAGCGAGCACCAGGGCGTTGTTGGTAGCGCTCGCGTCGATCGTGCCAGCGGCCTGATTGACCAGGGTCAGGTTCGGGCCGATCTGCCCCGCGCCCAGGATCGTGTTGTTGACGTTGGTCAGTGTGACGGTCCCGCCGATGCCGTCGATCGAGTTATTGGAGTTGTCCGAAAGCTGGATCACGCCGCCGCCGGTCAAAGTGACGGGCGCGGTACCACCCATATCGAGCTGTGTGTCATAGTTGCTCGAGTCCAGAAACAACGTCCCATTGTTCGTGAAGGTGTCCGCCAGAGACAGATATTGATCGTTCAACACATGAATATTGCTGGATGCGCTCAGCGTTACGTTGTCCAGCGTGCTGCCGCGGTTCGTCTCCTGGATCACGCCNNAGCCCGCGACAGGCGCGGATATGGTGCCGGTATTGGCGACGCTCGAATTGGAAATCGTCAGCGGCGCCGCTCCGGTGCCTTCCAAAAGTCCAGCGTTGGTGATGGTGTCCGTAGACAGCACCAACGCATTGTTGGTGCCGGTCGCGTCGATCGTGCCGGAGGCCTGATTGACCAGGGTCAGACCGTTGTTCGCGCCGATCTGACCCCCGCCCCGGATCGTGTTGTTCACATTGATCAAAGTGACGGTCGCGCCGATCCCGTCGATGGAATTATTGCTGTTGTCCGAAAGCTGAATGACGCCACCGCCTGTCAGGGTGACAGGCGCGGTGCCGCCCATGTCCAGCTGAGTGTCGTTGTTGCTCGAGTCCAGGAACACCGTTCCCTTATTGGTGAAGGTGTCCGCCAGAGACAGGTATTCAAAGTTCAGCACATGAATGTTGCTGGACGCGCTCAGCGTCACGTTGTCCAGCGTGCTGGAGCGGTTGGTCTGCTGGATCACGCCGCCATTGGCGTCCGACAGCGTGCCGCCGGTGATCCCCGCCGAGAACAGGTTGACCGCCGAGCCCGCGACAGGCGCGGATATGGTACCGGTATTGGCGACGCTCGAACTCACGATCGACAGCGGTGCCGGCCCGGTACCTTCCAAAAGTCCCGCGTTGGTGATGGAGACCGAGACCAGCGTCAAAGCGCTGTTCGTACCGGTCGCGTTGATCGTTCCGGAAGCCTGATTGACCAGTGTCAGGCTGCCGCCGGCGCCGATCGAACCGCCGCCCTCGATCTCATTGTTGACATTGATCAGCGTGGTCGCGGTGCCCCGCGCGGCGATGTAGTTGTTGGCGTCGTCCGACATCTGAATGACGCCGCCGCCGTTCAGGGTCGTCGTGCCGTCCGGATTCAGTTCCGTATCGTTATTGGTCGAATCGAGGTAAACCGTGCCTTTGTTCGTGAACGTATCGTTCAAATACGCATAATTGTTGTTCGTGACATGGAAGTCGCTGCCGGTGCTCAGAGTGACGTTATCCAGCGAGACTCCGCGGTCGATCGATTGAATGATGCCGCCATTCGCGTCCGACAACGTTCCGCCGGTGATGCTGCTCGACCGGAACTGCACATAGGACCCGGCGACCGGCGCCGCGATCGTCCCCCCGGCGTTGTTGACGCCCGAACTCAGAAACGCCAGCGATGCCGGGCCGGTGCCTTCCAGCAAGCCCGTGTTGGTCACCGTGACCCCGTTGATCGCCAGCCAGTTGGTGGCGCTCGTCGCGTCGATCGTGCCGCCGGACTGATTGATCAGGGTCAGCGAATTGTTCACCCCGATCGTGCCGGCACCTTCAATCGTGTCGTTGACGTTGATCAGTGTCGCGGTCGCCCCCTGGCCGCCGATGTAGTTGTTGCCGTTGTTCGACATCTGGACGACGCCGCCGCCGGTCAGCGTGGTGGTGCCCGTCGGATCCAGTTCAGTGTCGTTATTAATCGAGTCGAGAAACACCGTGCCTTTGTTCGTGAACGTGTCGGCCAGATAAATGTAGTTATTGTTGGTAACGTGCAGATCGCTGCCGGTGCTCAACGTCACGTTATCCAGCGACACACCGCGGTCGATCGATTGGATGATGCCGCCATTGGCGTCCGACAACGTTCCGCCGGTGATGCTGCTCGACCGGAACTGCACATAAGAACCGGCGTCGGGCGCCGAGATCGTGCCGCCGGCGTTGTTGACGCTGGAACTCAGAATGGCCAGGGACGCGGCGCCGGTACCCTCCAGCAGTCCCGTGTTGGTCACCGTGTCGCCGTTGATCGCCAGCCAGTTGGTGTTGCTCGTCGCGTCGATCGTGCCGCCGGACTGATTGACCAGCGTCAGACTGCCACTGCTGCCGATGGTGCCCGCGCCGCGGATGATGTTGCCGGCGTTGGTCAGCGTAACGGCCGCGCTGTTTCCATCGATATAATTGTTGCCGTTATCGGACAACTGAACCACGCCGCCGCCGTTCAGCGTCAGGTTGCCGGTGGGGTCGAATTCCGTATCGTTGTTGCTGGAATTCAGCCCGATCAGGCCCGCGTTGGTGAAGGTCCCGGCGACATACAGGAAGTCATTGTTGCTGATCTGAATCTGCCCGCCCGCCGCGATCGCGACGTTGTCGAGCGCGGTCGATCGGTTGTTGACCTGAATCGCGCCCAGACTGTTGATGCTCACCGAGCCTTGCGCGGAGAAACCGCCTCCGCCCACCGTGATCAGTTCGTCGGCCTCAAACAAGCCGGTGACGGTCAACTGCCCGCCGGTCACGTTGAACTGACCGCTGCCGCTGACCACCAACTGGGTCACGCTGTCCGTATTGCCGTCGTAATTGACCGCCGCGCCGATGGCGTTGCCAATGTAAACCGAATCGAACGGTCCCGGAACGAAGTCGCCATTCCAGTTGCTGGCCGTGTTCCAACTGCCGCCAGCCGCGTTGGTGAAGATCGCCGAGAACGCCTGGACGGAGAAATCCGTGGCCAGCGTGCTCGCCCCCAATATGACACCGTTATCGTCAGTGACCGCCGGTGCGTCGACAACCAGTTTGTAGGCTCCCGTCGCCAGCGTGCCGAAGTTCAGCGACACCACCTGATCGCCGCCGGACAGTTCCAGCGATTGGGCCGTCACGACGGTGCCGCCCTGGTTCAGCACCTCGAAATTGGCGGTGGTGACGGATGCCGCGTTCAACGGCTTGGAGAACGTCAGGCTGATCGTGCGATCGAACTGGCTGAGAATGGCGCCTTCGCTGACGCTCTGATTGAGCAATGTCAACGGCCGCGTATCGGGCACGAGTTGAACCTGAACCGGCGTCGAAAGAGTGGTGTTGCCGCCGGTATCGATCGCCTCGACCTGCAAGGTCGCCACATTCGTGCCAAGGGTCGCGATCGAGGGCATTGTCGCGGTCAACGCGAAGGGGAACGTCACCGCGTTCGCCACGACGCTACCGTTGAGCAAAAGCTCGACGTTCCGAACTTGTACGTCATCGGTAACGGTCGCGCTGACCGAGACCGGAACGCCTTCATAAACCTGGATCCCGGCGGTCGTTGGATCGACATCCGCCGGGCCCGTGACACTATCGATGACCGGCGGGACGCCGGCCGTATCCGGGGCGAGATAACTCAGCACCTGCAGTCCGCTTGTGCCGTCCGCGACAAAACCGGTCCCGTCACCGATCGCCACGCCGTATGGCTGCGATGGCAGGTTATATTGCGTGACGAACTGACCGGTGTTCGACGGGCTCGAGGTGTTGAAGACCGAGGCGAAATCGACGATCTGGCCTTGCGGTGTCAGACCCTGCTGGACCGACAAACCGGTTCCGGAACCGTTCAGCGCGAGCGCGGCCCCGCCGATACCGCGGTTGTCAGGCCCCTCGATCAAGGCTGGCGCGGACGGATTGCTGACATCGACCGTCAAATAACCACCGGCGGTCGAGACGCTCTCCGCGCCGACATAGACAACATTATTGGCGACGAAGATCTGATTGCCGCCGTAAGGTAGGGTGACCGACCCGTCGAGCACCATCGAACCGCTGGAGGTGTCGATGACCCGCAGCGTATCGCTCGAATCCATGGTGTAAATCGTCGAGCCCTGGACCGCGATCCCGGTCAGTGTCGTTCCGCCCAGACCCAACGTTTGCAGCAAGGTGCCGGTCGCGACGTCGAAACTGTCGAGCGACCCACCGTTGTTGGCATACACCGTGCCGCCGATGATCTGCGCGACCGTCGCATCGACCGGAACCGTCTGGAGAACGGAAAGCTGCGCCGGATCGCTGACGTTGACGAACGCGAGATCGGTTCCGTTCGCCACCACGGCGATACCCAAAGCCGTGCTGACCGCCACGCCCGTCGCGTTGCCACCCAGGGATATCTGTCCAAGCGCCACCGGAGCATCCGGGTTGCTGACATCGACGACCGCGAGCCCATAGCTGCCGGTCGCCACATAGGCATACGTGGTCAGCCCGCTGGCCAATGAACCGGCCAGCGCCACCGCCTGCGCGCTGCCATTCAGCGATACCGAGGCCACGATGCCGGTCGTGCCGGGCAGCACGCTTCCGTTGTAAAGCCCCTCCTGCAGCGCGGCCAGGTCCGTCAACCCCGGAACCAGATTGTCCGCGGTCGTATTGCTGACCCCGATGACGAACGCCTCGGTCGGCGTGAGCCCATCGGCGCCCGGCGTGCCAGGATCCTGCGACAGGCCGATCAGTGGGATTTGCGTGTTCTGGCCGGACGGGCCGCTTTGCAGGAACGCCTCGCCGGTAGAATTCGTCGTCGGATCGAAAGCCGTTATTTGATAGTAAAGGTTTGGGGCGAAGAAGAAATTGTAGCCCTGATCCGCGGTGAAGCTCATCCGCTGGATGCTGCCGTCGGAGCCCTGGATCGCGAGATAAACCGTGTCGGTCGCGGCCGGGTTGGCAACGCTTGCAACGCCGCCGGTGTCGAACACATCCTCCACCGCCAACGCCTGAGCGCTTTGCGCCGCGGCCGGGAAAACCGTCGCGGCCTGGGCGAGCGGGGCTACATTGGCCGCGGTCATCGTCAGCCCAGAGGCGCTCGCGGGAGCGGTACTGGGGATCTGCGCCGCTCCGCCGCTCTGGTTCGCGATGTAGGAGAGGCCGCGCGCGAAAACAGGTGGGGTGACTTCCAGAAAGAACGCCGCGTTGGTCGTGGCTTCCACCGTGGCGAGGCCGTTCGCGATCTCCTCGGCCAGACCGAGCGCCGTCGGATGACCCACGAGCGCCTGAGACGCTGACAGGTAATCGTCGAACGCACTTTGGATCGCCGGCAACTGAGTGGCCAGCGCCGCCAATTGCGCCGGTGTGACGCCGAGGCTGGGTTCCGTCAGGTTCAACTCGTCCAGCGCGGAGATCGTCGTCAGGTCGCTCTGGATGCGTTGGAAAATCGGCAACTCATACGCGACCTCCGCGTCGACCGACGAGACGATGGCGTCGAACGCGCTCGTCGTCCCCTCATTCGACACCGCCTGATGACCCGACAGCGTGCTGAACGGGTTTGAGTTGGACATCGTGTTGACGTTCGACTGCACGCTGGCATTGGAACTCGGCATGCCCTCGTAAAAATCGACGGCGGAGGTCGCCGCGCGAAGGCCATTCGCCCACTCCCCCGCCGGCCCCGGGATGTTGCTGCCGAGGTCCAGGAACTCGTTCGCCGCGTCATGCACTGCCTGTGCGCCGAGGACACCCCAGGCTCCGAGGTTGGTCGGTTGATTGGCGACCTGGGAGGCATTCGTCGCGAAATTGTGGATCCCGTTCGCCGCGTCCATGCCAGCGCTGACGCCGCCGAGGAACGTCAGCCCGCCATGCGAGGCGCCCAGAGCCCCGGCCGTGCCAGTGATCACACCGGCGCCGTTTGACGCCTGGCTGACCGAATCGTTACCGCCCGTGACGATCGCCATCGCCGTCGGATTGGCCTGACCTTCGGCCTGCAGGAAGGCCTTGTAAGCCGCGCCGTAGGTGGACGGATAATCGTCCCCCACGTTGCCGTTGCCGTTGGAGCCCGGTGGCGTCATGCCGTGCCAGCCCGGCGCCATGATCGTGGTGCTCGGGTTGGTCGTGACCGTTTGCCCGTCGGCCGAAGCCGTCGCGGTGCCGTCGATCACAAGTCGACCGGTCGTGTGATCGAACGACAGGATGTAGGTCTGCTCGCCCGGCGCCAGGCCAAACACGTTGGGCATCGTTAACGTGGCGCCGGACGAAAACACCGACCCGCCAGGCGCCTGGATCGTGATGTCGAAGCTGTGCTGCATCAGCCCAGCGGGTAACATGTCCTGCACGATCGAGGCCGGCACCGGAGCGATACCAACCATTGGGTTGGCCACCGGATTGCCGTTCGCATCGACGATGCTGTTCGCCTGCACGGTCAGCGACAACTCCGAAAGCTGCTGCTGCGTCATGGTGAACGCGCCGGACCCAAGGTCCGAGTTGTTCGCCGCGGTCACCGTGGTCGGCTGCGTGCCGCTGATTGGCGTCAGGGCATCGTCCGCCACGCGCGGCAGATAAACCGCCGGATCGCCCGCCATGCCCGCCTGCTCGGCGGGGGTTCCCATATCCGCCGGAATCGTGTTGGCCACGCCCGCCTTGACGTTGATGTCCAATGTCATTGTCGGGAAGTAATAACCTGACGGCGGATTGGTGGCCGTCGTCCCATCGACGACGACCTTGACGTCGCCTGACGGCACGTTGGTCAATGTAAACGAACCGTCGGCGGCCGTTTTGACGGCGTCCTGTTCGTCGCCAAGGATATAAACCGTGGCTCCGGCGATCGGCAGCTTCCAGGTGTCCGAGGCGTAATCGCTCGAGTTGCCGACTGACGACTTCACATCGTCGATGGTGAACGGCGTGCCGTCCGGACCGGGATCGACAATGATGCCGGTGATCGTGGTCCCCGGCACTGGTGTGCTGGCGACCGTGGTGAAGCTTTCGCTGATCGAACTGCCAGGCGTCCCGACATCGGCCGCGTCAAGCTCGGCACCGCCGGCCACGGCGGTAATATCCTGCCCGATCACATGCAGCGTCACGATCGACGACCCCGGCCACGTGCCGGTGGGCAACAGCCACGCACCAGTTCCGTCGGTGTAGGGCACCACTGTCGCGGGCAGCACCGCGCCCGTGCTGTCGGTGGCATAGAAGTCAGTGCTGTTCAGCGTCGCGGTGTTCACCGCCCGAGAGAACGTGATGCTGGGACGGAAAGTCACCCCGACATTGCTGGTGCCGACCGTCGGCGTGACGCTGGTCAGAATCAGCGGCGGCAAAGCATAGACGACCGGCATGTATTTGGTCGTGGTGTTGCCGGCGGCGTCGAGCGCGGTCAGCGCCAACTCGTGCGGGCCAGGCGTGAGGCTCGTCAAATTCAGCGGCGTGTCGAACGCTCCGGTCGTCGGATTGGCGACGACCGGCGTTGCCACGCCGCCATCGAACGAATATGTGAGCGATTGAAGCGTGTCGCCCGCTTCGACGCCAATCGTCCCATCGAGAACCGAACTCGCGCCGATCGTCGCGTTGTTCGTCACGCTTCCCGAAGCGAGGGTGATGGTAGGTGCCTGAGTGATCAGGGTGAACGTGTAGTTGTTCGCGGGCGATTGATTGCCGGCCGGATCGACCGCGATGAACGTAATCTGCTGATTGCCATCCGCGCTGCCATCCAGCGCATCCGGCACGGTGTATGAGAACGTTCCATCCGAATTCAACGGCACATTGACCGTCGTTCCGTTAGGCAGCAGCGCGTTCAATGCCGCGACGCCAAAACTTGACGACACCACCCCGGTGACTGTTGGGTCCGTGTTCGTCGTGCCGCCGGACACGTTATTCAGCGTCACTTTCGGCGGCGTCGTATCGGAACCGGAATTGAAGGCACCCAGCGTCCATTGGCCGATTTCGTCGCCCACCGTCAACGCGGTCGAGGCCGAGAACGTGAAATGAATGCCGCCCCAGATCCGGCTCATCGCGGCATTTTCGGCCGCGGAACTGAAGCTCGTGAACGTGAGATCGGCGCCACCCGGAGACGTTTGCGACGAAACGGTGAAGGTTGTGTTGTCGCCGAAGAAGCTCGCCAGCACCGTCGCGGCGGCGCCGCTGAAAACGCCGTGGCCTTCCGGGTATTCCGGAAAATTCGGGGTCACGAGCAAGGGCGTCCAGGTCGAACTCGAATCGATCAGCGGATTGACGCTGGCGATCGTTGGATCGGTGAAGACCGTGACCGGCCGCCATGCGCTGTAGGTGAACTTGCCGTTCCAGGCCGCGATTCCGCTGTCGCCCTCAGCGACGTTCAGTTCCGCGAACAACAGGGCGTCTTCCGATAATCCGGCGCCGCTGCTTTGCGCGACGCTCGCGGCGATCACGTTCCATTCGCCGGCGGGCGTGTCGGTGCCGGTCGGAAGATTCCAGAACAGCGCGGCCTGGGTCTCCGCCGCCGTGCGCGCGGTGCTGTTCAGCCCACCCAGACTGTAGGTTTCATTCACGGCCGCGGCATAAGCCGAGCTGCCGATCGCCGGCGGAGCGGCCGGCAGGAACTGGCCTGGATTATCCAGCGCGAACGGCGTGACGCTCGCCCATTGCGGCGTCAACGCCGGAGCGTACGCGGGCGGTGTGGGTTGCCACTGCCCTGGGGTCTGGCTGCCGGTATCCGTGACACTGTTGGCCGAGCCATCATCCGCTCGCAGTGCCAGTTCCGCCGCCGCCGCCGCCTGGCCGACCGCGATCCCTTCTGTTTTCGACAGACTGTTGGGAATGGCCGCCAGATCGGCCGTCGCCTGGGCGTCGAAACCGGCGGCCTGTGCCGGATAAAGCGAGTCCAGCGCCGCGTCCGCCGCCGCGATCACGGCCGCCTGCGCGTTGGCGCCGGACGGCGCGATCAGACTCGAATCAAAGCCGGGCGTGCCATCGATCGCCGCCACCGCGTTATAAACGGACAGGCTTTCGATCGCGAGCGCGCGAGACGCCACCGTCGGCGGCGACGCGTCCGTGGTGATCGCCTGGTTGGTGATCGTGTCCCATTCGATGACCGGGTCGGTGCCCCCGGCATTCGCCTGCACCACGTTCAGCGACGCGCTGGAGGTGTTGCCCGCGAGATCCGTCACCTGTACCGAAATCGAGTTTCCACCCGTACTGACAGGCACGTTCGCGAACTGGAACAAACCCGTCTGGCCAGCGGTGGCGGTGGCGCCGTTGTTCATCAGCGTCACGACAGCCTCAGGTGTCGTCGTGCCCAACAGCGTGACCACGCTGGAGTTTGTCGTCGTCGGACCGGTGGTTTGATCGGCGGACGCCAACGCCAGGGTCGGGACGCCGAGTTCGGTCTCCAAGGTGAAGCCGACGGTCTGGGACGTCACGTTCCCCGCGGTGTCCGTCGCCTGTAGTACCAGCGAATGGTGCCCATCCGGCAACGTTCCGCCAGCGATTGAATTCAGTACCGTGGGAGTGAGCGTGAACGCACCGTTGGTGCCGATGTCGCCGGTCAGGTTCGTATATTCGCGAACCCCATCCAGCGTCCCATAAAGACTGATGATGCCGGCGGCATCCGTCCCGGTCCCGGCGACGGTGTCGTTGCTCGACGCCCCCATGGTTTGCGCGAGAGTGCTCGTCCCGGTGACATCCGTGAGACCGGCATTCAAGGAAGGCGCGATACCGTCCAGCGTGAAAGAGACGCCGGCCGACGTCGTGTTGCCGCTGCCGTCGGACGCGCTGACAACGACGGTGTGCGCTCCGTTACTTAACGAACCACCGGCCAGGGCGGCGATCATGACAGGCGTGAGAGTGAATCCTCCGCCCGCGCCGATCGCGCTGGTTTCGCTGAAGACGGTCCCGCCGTCGATCGATGCCGTCAGAGAAACGATCGCCGCGGTGTCGATCGCGCGTCCCGCGATCGTGTCATCGCTGGTCGAGGCAGAGCCCAGAACCGGGCCTGTCGCATGGGCGAGACCCGCCACCAACAGCAGACTTCCCTGGCTGCCAACCGGGCCGGGGTTGGCCGACGTCGTTATCGGGACGGACGGTGTGTTCACGCCCGCGGATGTCGTGAAACTCGCGAACATGGTGCCGGCGCTGGCGACCGATGCATCGTCATTCGTTGGCGCCGTCGTGGCCGCGGTCAAAGCGGGAAGTGGACCAGCATCGGGTGCGGCAACGCCGCCCGCGTTCAGTTCCAGCCACGGCGTGGGCCAGTTCAGGCTGAACGGATCGACCGTCACCAAGGGGAAAACCGATGGATCGAACACGGAAGCGATCGTACCGGACGCCAGGTCCAGCGGGTCCAGGCCGGAGGAGTTGGTCGACATGGATTTCTCCTGTTACTGGTCCGCGCGCTTGCACGAGCGGCACGGGTCAACCTGAGGAATTACCGGCTGACGTTCCGCAGCGCTGACACCGTCATGGCCTCGCGTCTTTTCAGACGCCGGCATATCGCGGCCAACCTGGTTCCCGACAAAACAAGTTCCGCGCACCCGCGGGTTTCCCACAGCCGCGCGGCCCCAGGCGTCAACCGGCCCGCGAAGTCCGGAAACAGCCGGATCGTGACGTCATCGCGAAAGTTCGCCCGATCGCCGGTATCGAGATAGCTCTCGACCGTCAGCCCCTCAGCCATGATGACCGCATGCCGCGGCAACTCGACATGAAAATACGTCACCCGATCCCGCTTCACCTGGGCGATACTGCTACCGTTGATCAACAACCTCACTGGTACCAGAACGTGGTTGACGTACACCGCGTGATCGGGGGAAAGATAAAGATCGTGCTCCGGAACGTTTTCGCCGAACGCGCCGGCCCGAACCCGAACCGGCCACACCATCTCCGGCTGGGGATGCGCGGAACAATTCACAACCCGATGCCCGATCCAAACGATCGGCTCTTCCGCGCCACCTTCCGCCGTGACCGCGTGGTCGCCAACGCGAAGATTCTCCACCGCGATCTCGCCACGCGCGGTGCCGATGCGCGTGCCCTCGGCGAAGCACGCCACCGCCTGCACGGTGTTGCCGTTGACGATGCCAAACGCCCCCGCGCTGATGCCCGAGCCGAAGATGATCGAATCGATCCCGCCCGCGCCCGCTCCGGTGCCGGCATCCGAGAACGTCAAGGTGTTCCCATTGCTCACACCCAGGTTCGACAGCGTGCCTCCGGTGATGACGAACGAGTCGCCGCCTTTCCAGGTCGCCACGGTGCCCGCGAAACCGGCGATGTCGTCCA
>PLSZ01000434.1 GCA_003164305.1 Acetobacteraceae bacterium | reverse complement strand
TGTCGGCGGGCTACTTCACCAGCGACAGCCCGATGCGCCGCGGCGTCAAGGTGATGATGGGCCCGATGGCCGTGCTGGACACCGGAAAAGTCGAGATCGTGCTGATCAGCCGCCACGCCGAACCGAGCGACCTCGGCCTGTTCAAGGTCGTCGGTATCGATCCTGCCTCGAAACACTACGTCGCCATCAAAAGCCGCGTGCACTGGCGCGCCGATCTCGGTTCGCTGGCGAAACACGTCGTCGAGTGCAACGGAATCGGCGTCTGCACCTCCGACTACGGCATCCTCAACTTCGAAAAAATCCGCCGCCCGATTTATCCGTTGGACCTGATCAACGAGCGAGCCTGACCGGGGAAGTGCTATCGCCGGAACGCGAGACAGGCGTGTTCCCCATTATCACCTGTTCCCCGCCATCACCCGTTTCCCCGTCATCACCGGGCCCCGACCCGGTGACCTGTCGACGCACGTGCCGCGCCAGATGGCCGGGTCGAGGCCCGGCCATGACGTTGAGGGGACAGTGCGCCAGCCCCTGGTGCTACCGCGACATCACGAACCCTTCGTAGCCATTCTCCGCTACCGCGTCGCATGTCTTCTTGTACAACGCGAAGCCGCCGACATACGGCATGAAGACGCGCGGCTTGCCCGGAATGTTCGCGCCCACGTACCAGGAGTTCGCCAGCGGATACAGCGTGCCGTCCGCGATCTCATTCACATGCCGCACCCAATCCCGTTCCGCCTCCACACTGGGCTCGATCCGTCGCATCCCGCGCGCCCGCATCGCCGCCAGGCAATCGGCGATCCAGTCCATATGTTGCTCGATCGCCACGATCATCTGAGTCTTCACCGATGGACTGCCCGGCCCGGTAATGGTGAACATATTCGGAAAGCCCGAGACCATCAGACCCAGATAGGTCACCGGGCCGCCCGCCCATGTCTCCGCCAGGGTCGGACCAATGCCGACCCGGATATCGATCTCCCGCAGCGCCCCGGTCATCGCGTCGAACCCGGTCGCGAACACGATCGCGTCCAGTTCGTACTCGGCGTCCGCCGTCCGCACCCCCGTCGCGGTGATCTCCTGGATCGGACTGCTCCCCACATCCACCAGCGTCACATTATCCCGGTTATACGTCTCATAATAATTCGTATCGAGGCACAGCCGCTTCGTGCCAATCGGATGATCTTTGGGCGCCAGCAATTCCGCCACCGCCGGATCGCGCACGATCGAGCGGATCTTGTCGCGCACGAATTCCGATGCCGTATCGTTCGCCGCCTGGTTCACCAGCAGATCGTTATACGAATACAGAAAACTGATGCTGCCGCCTTCGGCCCATTTCGCTTCGTACTTGGCGTCGCGTTCCTCCGGCGTCGCCTCCAGCGCCGATTTCACCGGGGGAGGGAACCCCGCGATCCCGAACGGCGTCTCATACGCCGCCGCCCGCCGCGCCGGATATTCGGCTTTGTGCGTCTGCTCGATTTCCAGATCCATCGGCCCGTTGCGCGCCGGCAGGCTGAAATTCGCCGTCCGCTGAAACACGTGCAGATGCTTCGCGGCGGCCGCGATCAGCGGAATCATCTGCACCCCGGATGACCCGGTACCGATCACCCCCACGCGCAGCCCAGAAAAATCGACGCCCTCATGCGGCCACAGCCCGCTATGGTACCACCGCCCCTTGAACGTCTCGATCCCCTTGAAATCCGGTACCCGCGGCGTCGATAAATTGCCCGTCGCCATGATGCAAAACGGCGCTCGCGCCACGTCGCCCCGATCCGTCCGCACCGTCCACATCGCGCGCGCCGGATCAAACACCGCCGAAACGACCCGGGCGTTCAGGATCACATCCCGCCGCAGGTCGAAACGATCGGCGACATGGTTGATGTAGCGCAGGATTTCCGGTTGCGTGCCGTAGCGTTCCGGCCACTTCCATTCCTGCTGCAGATCGTCGTCGAACGCATAGGAATATTCCATGCTCTCAACGTCGCAGCGTGCGCCGGGATAACGGTTCCAGAACCACGTGCCGCCGACGCCGGACCCAGTCTCGAACACTCGCGCCGTCAGGCCCAATCCGCGCAGCCGGTGCAGCGCGTAAAGCCCGCCCAACCCGCCGCCGACCACGATCGCGTCCAACTGCAACTCACGCCCATCGCCGGCGCTCTCCGCTTCCCGTTCCTGAACGTCCGACATGACCGCATCGCCTCCGCTGACCGGGGCGAGTCAAACACGTCAGCCGCCAATCGCCAAACCCGCGACCGCCCGCGACGAGGCCACCATCCGCCGAGCCGCCTCCAGCGCCTCTCCCGTCATCACCAGCGGCGCCACGCCCTGCGTTTCCCACAACCGGGCAACGAAATCCGGGAACAGCCGGATCGTTTCGTACCCGGAAAAGTTCGCCCGGTCGCCGCTGTCCAGGTAACTTTCGACCGTCAGCCCTTCCGCCAGGATCATCGAATGACGCGGCAACTCGACATGGAAATACCGCACCCGGTCACGCGGTACCTGAGCGATGCTGTCCCCGTTGATCAGTAACTTCACCGGCACCAACACGTCAGCGACGAACACCGCGTGATCCGGCGATAACCAAAGATCCCGCTCCGGAACGTTCCTCCCGAACGCGCCTGCTTGCACGCGAACCGGCCACACCGTCTCGGGCGCCGGATGCGCCGCGCAGTTCACCGCCCGTTGCCCGATCCAAACGATCGCCTCGTCGCCGCCATCGGCCGTTACCGCCCGATCGCCCACCGCAAGCGCCTCCACCGCGACCTCGCCACGCGCGGTGCCGATGCGCGTGCCCTCGGCGAAGCACGCCACCGCCTGAACGGTGTTGCCGTTGACGATGCCAAACGCCCCCGCGCTGATGCCCGAGCCGAAGATGATCGTATCGATCCCGCCCGTGCCCGCGCCGGTGCCGGCATCGGAGAACGTCAATGTGTTCCCATTGCTCACACCGAGATTCGACAACGTACCGCCCGTGATCACGAACGAGTCGCCGCCTTTCCACGTCGCGACGGTCCCCGCGAAACCGGCGATGTCGTCCAGTTGCAACAGGCCCGTGCTGTCCTGGAACACCACGTCGATCACGCTGTTGTTGACCGTGTAAGTGCCGGTCGGCGTCAGGTTATCCGTGAACGTCGTGGTGGCGGCGTTCACCACGGCCCCTGTCAACTCGATCGTATCGTGGGTCCCGATCTGCAGAATCCCGGGACCGTTGACGGAGACCGAGCCGTTGATGGTGGCGGTGCCGCCGCCGACCACGGTGCCCTGCACGACCTCGGTTTCCTTACCGGACTTGCTGCCGTTGGAAAGGATGGTGCCTTCGAGCAGGATAAACTGCGAGGAGACGGTGCCGAAGCCGCCGGTCGTGCTGCCGCCGTTCTCGATGAAGACCGTCGGATCGAGCACGCCGCCTTCCAGCACCACCCCGCCTTGCAGGTTCACCACCGACGCATTGACCACCGCGCCGGGCCCGACGGTCAGATCGCCGGTGCCCAACGCGGTCCCAATGTTCAACTGCCCGGAGATCGACAGCAGCGACCCGTTCCCGGACACCACCAGCGCCCCGGAACTGTCCGTCTGGTTACCGATCGTCAGCGATTGCGCGGAGAACGTCGCCCCGTTCAGCACCGACAACACGCCCGTGCCATCGTCCGCCACCGTCGCGGCCCCCGAAACGATCAGCTCGCTGCCCGGATCGGTCAACCCCACCTGAGCGATCGCCGACGCCACGTTGGCCGCGTCCAGCGACCCCGCCGTCACCGTCGCCCCGCCGCTGATCTGCAGCCCGGCTGACGCGGAGATCCCGACATCCAGCAACCCGGTCACGTTCATCTGCGACCCCGCGCCGGTGACCTCGACCGAGGACCCCGTGGCCCCCGCCGCGTTGCCGATCACCAGGCCCGCCAGGCCGCCAACCCCGCCCGGTCCCGTGACCAGCGTGCCGCCGCCGCCCACCGTCAGCGCGCCCATGCCGGAATCGCCGACGATGAACGCCCCAATGTTGCTCAGCAGCGAATTCGTGCCGCTCACCGAGATCGCGCCGGACGCGCCGCCCGACTGGCCCACATCGATGCCCTGCGATGGAGCGAACGCGGCGCCGCCGGCCACCACCGTCGCCCCGGCGCCGATCGTCAGCGCACCGCCGCCGCCGCCGCCCACCGTCAATTGCCCGGTCGCGCTCACCTTCGAGCCCGCGCCGGTGACCGACACCGCCCCGCTCGACCCCGCGGCGGAGCCGACGACGATCGCCGACGACAGGTTCGACGCCGAGGTCGCGCTGAACGATCCGCCACTGGTGACGCTGATACTGCCCGCGCCGCCGGACTGGTTGCCGATATCGACCACGTTGGTCCCGGCGTTCACTACGCCGCCGATCACCGCGACCGACCCGCCGCCGCTGTCGCCGACCACGAACTGCCCGTTCGTCGAGGTCAGGTTCCACAGCGACGTCGCGCCGAGCACCTGCGCGTTCGCCTGCCCGCCGGGCGCGCTGACGTCCACCGCCGGGCCGCCGGCCGAGAACCCGGTGCTCACGGTGCCCCCGGCCTCGACCAGCATCGAGCCATTGCCGCCGCCGACGAACAAGCCCTCATTGGTGCCGCTCAGCACGCCATCGCTGACGATCAGCGACCCCGCGCCGCCGCTGGGGTTGCCCACCAGGATTTGCGTGACCGCGGCGCTGGAGCCGTTGGCGATGAAGCTGGCGCCATTCTCGATCAGCAGTCCGGCATTGCCGCCGCCGCCAACTTTGATCGCGCCCGCCGCGGTCGCGTGGCCGCCGTTCACCGTTAGCGTGCCGGGGTTCGATGCGCCGTCGGCGATCACCACGCCCGCCCCGGCGATCAACGACGCGCCCGACCCGATCGTCGCGCTGCCGCTGCCCTGGCCGCCGACCGTGAACAGTCCGCCGCTGCTCAGCGTGCCGCCGGACATCGTCACGGTGCCGGAGCCGCCGCTCTGCTGCCCAATGGTGACCGCGCCGCCCATGGCGACGCCGCCGCCGCCGATCGCCAGCGTGCCGCCTCCGGTGTCGCCGACGATTAGCGACCCGTTGGAGGTCCAGGTTCCGCCGTTGACCTGCGCCAGCGCCGTGCCGGAGCCGGTCGCGTTGACGTCGGCGAACACGATGCCCCCGCCGGTGATCAACTGCCCGCCGTTCAGCGTCAGGAAGCCCGCCGCGTTGGTCGAGCCGACCCCGAAATACCCCCCGGTGTCCGAAAACAAACCGCCGTTGATTGTCAGCGTGCCGCTGCTGCCCGCCTCGTTCAGTCCGCCCAGGGTGACGCTGTTGGCGCCGGAGTTGGTGAACTGGCCGGTGTTGACGGTCAGCGTTCCCGCCCCGCCGGCGCCGACGCTCAGTCCGTTCACGCTCAGCGAGCCACCGGAAACCGCGACGTTGCCACTGCTGAACGTGTTCTGGCCGATGGTGAAATTGCCGGTCGACATCGTGCCGCCGGTCAGCGTCAGTTCCGCGCCGGTGCCGAACTGTCCGACCGCGACGAAGCCGCTGACCGCGAGGGAGCCGGAGCCGACCAAAACCGTGCCGCCGGCACTCTCGTTCAGGCCCGAGGCCGTCACCGTGCCGCCCGCGACCTCCAGCGTGCCGCTGCCGCCGAGGGTCGAACCGACCGAGATTCCGCCGCCGCCCACCAGCAGCGAACCGTTCGTCTCCAGTGAAACCGTGCCCGAGCCGGTGCCGGCAGCGCCGATGAAGAGGTTCACACCCGTGTTCACCCCGCCATTGCCGTTGATGTCCAGTGACCCGCCGCCGGTGGTGCCGATGGTGATCTGGCCGCTCTGATTCCAGGTGCCGCCGCTGATCGTCGCGACCGCCGTGCCCCCTGCGGTGGCGTTGATGATCGCGAACGAACTCGGGCTGCCCGCCGTCAGCAGTCCGCCGCCGCTGACCGAAAGGCTGCCGCTGCCGGTGCTGTTGCCGACCGTGATGCCCGAGCCGCCGGCCGACAGCGTTCCGCCGTTGATCGAGATGGTGCCATGGCCGCCGACCCCGGTCCCGCCGCCCAGGTTGATGCCGCTGGTGCCGGTGAATGTCACCGTGCCGCCGCCGAACACGTTCAACAGCCCGGTGCCGCCGACGCCGATGTTAAGGACATTCCCCCCGGCCGTCAGCGCGCCACCCACCGCGGCCGCCGTGTCGCCGACCGTCACCGTGCCGCTGCTGCCCGCCGCGCCCGACCCGATCGACACGTTCTGCTGCGCCGCGACCGAAGCGTTATTGTTGATGGTCAACGTGCCCTGACCCGGCCCGCCGACCGCGATGCCGCCGGACGAACCCGTCAACGTGAGCGAGGACCCCGAGCCGCTGACCAGCACGACCCCGGTGCCGCTGGATTGTATGCCGCCAATGGCCAACTGGTTGTTCGCCGTGAACGAGCCCCCGGCCAGCACGTCCAGCGTGCCCTGGCCGCTGATGCCGACGCTCTCCGGATTGTTCGGCGTGTCGAGCGTCAGTGAAGAGCCCGTCCCCGACACCGTCAGCAGCCCGGCTCCCGGGCTGCCGTCGCGCAAACCGCCGGCGGCGCTGTCGAACTGGACCGTGCCGCCGTTCTCGACCGTCATCGTGCCGCTGCCCGCGCCGCCGACCACCAAGCCCAGGCTGGCGCCCGTGACGGTGCCGTTGTTGACGGTGCCCACGTTCAAGGCCGCGCCCATGCCGTTGACGATCAGCAGCCCCGAGGCGCCGGCCGATTGCCCGGCCAGGATGTTCGAGGGCGCGTTCACCTGCACCGTGCCGCCGCTTTCGATGTCCAACGTGCCATGCGCGCCCGCCGCCTGACCGATGCCGAACCCGGCGGTGGAGCCGTTCCCGTTCAGCGCGATCGTCCCACCGTTCTCCACCAGCACCGAGCCTGAACTGCTCACGCCCTGGGCGATTCCCATGCCGCTGCCGGCGGCGCTCTCGTCGATGGAGGAGCCGCCGCCGTTGACGATGACCACGCCGCTGGCGTTCGCCGACTGTCCGACACCGATGCCACCGGTGCCGTTCATCAGGATCGTGCCGCCGTTCTCGACGTCCACCGTGCCCTGGCCAATGACGCCGGCGCCAATACCCTTCGCGCTGGCGGCGACGTTCAGCACGGAAGGGGAGCCGTTGCCACCGGACACCAGCAGCGTCCCGACGCCGCCCGCCGATTGCCCGGCACCGACGCCCGCGGTGCCGGTTATTTTTACCGTGCCGCCGTTCAGAATCTCCAACAGGCCCTGGCCGGATGTGCCGATCCCCAGGCTGGCGCCGTCGGTCAACTGGCCGCCGTTCTGCACCGCGATCGTGCCGGTGCTTTGCGCCGACAGCCCGACGCTGATTCCGCTGCCGGTGAAACTCGTCCCGCTGTTGAGGAACGTTCCGCCCTGGGCCAGCGCGACGGTGGCGCCGCTATCGACCGTCACGGTGCCCGAACTGCTCGCCGAATCGCCAACCGTCAGGAAGCCGCCATCCACGCCGGTGCCGATGTTCCACAGGCCGCCCACGACATCGACGCTGCCGGAACTATCGGGGGACAGACCGACGATGGCATACGATTGCTCGGTCAGCGTGGCGCCGTTCTGCACCTGCAACGTCGCCTGGCCCGCGAAGGCCGGCGGCGTCAGCGGCGAGATCAGCGTGCCCTGGTTGTCGTAACCGACCAGCATGTAGCCGGTCGTGTTGCTCGCGGTTTCGCCCGGATCGATCTGGTCGGTCCAGGTCGCGCTGCCCGCCGTGCCGTTGCCGCTGAGCTGCAGCGATCCGAACCCGGTCGGATCGGACGCCAGCTCGGTGTAGAAATCGGTCACCACGCCCGTGCTGGTGCCGTTGCTTTGCACCGTCACGTTGGCCGGCGTGCCGCCGCCGTCCACCCCGATCAGGAACGAGCCGCCACCCCCGCCTGGAACCCCGGTGCCCGCGTTCAGCACGCCGCCATTGACCAGTAAGGAGCCACTGGAGACCGACACCGCCCTGGTGTTGCCGGCGCCCACCGCGACCGTGCCGTTATTCGCGCCGGTCGAGCCATAGACGACGTGACCGGTCAGATCGACGGTGCCGGCCGGGTCGATCTCGGTCGTGCCACCGGACATGCTCAGTTGCGAGCCTGTCAGCGTGTTGCCGCCGGTCACCTCCAGCGTGCCGCCGAACTGGCGAAGCGGATAAGCGTTGAACGTGGTCGCGCTGGTGATTTGCAACAGGCCGCTGATCAGGATCGGCGCGCCCGCGGTGACCGCCTGGCCGCCGGTGGTCAGCGTGGCCGTGCTTTTCGGGCCGAGCCCGATGAACGTGGTGTCCAGGGAGCCAGGCTCACCGTTCGACCACAGCCCCGCCGCCTGCCAACTCCCTGACGTGTTGCTGAAGACGTCGTTCCCCACGTTCGTGGTCAGGATCGTATCGCCGTCGGTGCCGGTGCCAACGATGAAGCTGCCCGCCACGCCGCCGCTGATCGTCGTCGTGCCGTTGAGAAAATTCCCCGACCCGAGCACCAGCGAATCGACGATCGTGCCGTTGTTCTCCAGGTTCAGGATGCCCGTCGTGCTGCTGTACGCCAGCGCCGCGGCGGTGATCGACGTACCCAAATCGATCGTGTCGTTTTGCGCGAAGCCGACGATCACGCCGCCGAACGAGCCGATATTGTCGATCTTCAGCGTGTTGCCGCTCTCCGGGTCGGCGAACGCGTAAATCGGCAAGGAGGTGGTGGAGGTGCTGGGGTAACTGGCGTTGGTCTCCACCGTGCTGTCGCCGGTGATCACGACGGCGCCGGAGCCGCCGGCATAGCCGCCGTCGAGCGCGCCCGACGCCGCGTCGAACAGCAAAGATCCGCTGTTCACCAGGATTTCGCTGACGTTGAAGAACTCCGAGTTCGCGCCGACCGTGATGGTCATCGCGTTGCCGGGATCGACCTCGATCTGGTTGTAATTGATGAAATATCCCGGCACCAACGTGCTGGCCGCCGTGCCAACGACGGTCGTGGCGGACACCGCGATCGTGAAGCCGCTGCCGGTCGGCCCGTTGGCGAGGACCGAACCCTCGTTCACGAACAGCCCGTTGACGCCCAGAAAACTGCTCGATTTCGTGGTGTTGCCGGTGAACACCGTGCCGACCGAGTTCACCTGGCTCTCGATCACGCTGTTCTGATCGATCGTCGGGTTCTGCGCGCTCGGCGTCTGACCGTTGTCGTTGCCGCCGCTGCCGGCGAGCGCGGTGCTGACCAGCAACGCCGCGGTCGCGGCGGTGCCCCCAAGCTCGATCGTGTTGCTCTGCAGGTTGAAGCCGCCCGAGGCCACCACGGTGCCGCCGGCGTTGATCACCGTGTCGCCTTGCGTCGGATTGCCGTCGGGGTACGGCGGCCCCGCCAGCACGGAGAAGTCGCCCGGCGTGTTGGCCGAGGCGGAGACGCCGGGCGCCCACAGCCAGGTCCGCGGCGGTGTCGATGTCAGCACCGTGTCGCCGCCATTGCCCTCGGTGACGATGACGTCGCCCGCCACACCGCCGGTGCCGGTGAGCGTGAACGTCCCGGACCCGTTGCCGCCGAGGTTCCCGCCCTGGGTTTGCGACGCGAAGACCGTGCCGCCATTGGTGCCGATCAGGAAGATGTCGCCCTGGTTGTCGTAGACGACGGACGTCACGTTCAGGATACCCAGGTCGATGGTGTCGCCCAGAGCGAAGCCGCTGATGGTGCCGGCGAAGCTGCCCGGCTGGTCGATCTTCAGAACGCCGGACCCGTTGAAGTTGATGTTCGGCTGCGCCGAGGTGCCCGATTGCCCGATCTCCAGCGAGCCGCCCTGGCCGATGCTGAAATTCGCGTCGTTGCTGAACGTCGGCAGCGCCGCGTCGATCACCGCCGTGCCGCCGTTGACGTAAATCGTGCCGAACCCGGCGTAGGTCGCGCCGGCCGACCCCGTGACGGTCAACTGATCGCCCGTGTTGATCACGATCGAGCCGTCATTCTCCAACCACCCGGTCAGCGTCGCGCCATTGCTGACATCCGATGTGATGTCGATCGTCAGCTGATTGCCCGAGCCGGTGACCTGGATCGTGCCGGCGTTGGTGACCGTTCCTTCCGCCACGAAGCTGGTGGCGGTGCCCATGGCGTCGATCGTGGTGCCGGAATCGATCGAGGTCGTATTGAAGAATCCGGTATCGTTCAGGAACTGGACCGTCCCGCTGCCGGTCAGGTCGATGGTGACGGCGCCGGACAGGTCCGTGTCGAGGAACTCGGGCGCCACCCCGGCGCCGGTCAAGATCGCGGTGTCGCCGGAGGACGGATACCCCTTGGTGCCGGACCCCGAGTCCCGCGCCCAGTTGGTGCTGGCGTTGACGATGTCGCTGAGGCCGAGCCAGGTCCAGGTAGAGGCAGCCATGACGTATTCTCCAGGTCGTACGCGCGAGTCGCGCTTTTAGTGTTGCCGGATGGTTTCGCCCAATCGGCTATTTGTCACCCGATTATTTCGCCGCCCCTTCGTGATGGGGTGCCCGGCGCGGGGGAAATGCGCACCGGGGCACCGAAGCGTCTGTCCGTTTCCCGTCATTCGCGCACCAGCCGGGTCCTCGCCGGGGGATGAGCCATCGTCCGCACCTCCGTCCAGTTCGAAAGCCGCCCTTTGGCGGCGGCCTTGAACAAAATCCGGCGTGGACGAACCGGGGAGTGATCCGCGCCCGAGCCAAATCGTGAACGCTGCTTAATACCGTGCCTTCAAAAAAGCGAGTCCCGGACAGACCGAAGGCGCGTGGAATTAAATTTGAGACAAACCTGCGATTGTATGGAAGCTTATCCGCCTGAGATGGCGGTTCGCCCCGTGGTCCCATTCGGCGAGTCAGGGTGCGTCTGTTTGAGCGTCCGAGTGACTGCCACGCAAGCGAGTAAGCCAGGATTAAACACGGAGAACACCGAGAACCACTGAGGGCCACTGAGAACAAGAAAATATGGCGCTACGCGCGGTGTTCGGTCACGCACCCGCGCGAAGCGCTGAATTCCTTGGTTCTCCGTGGCCCTCAGTGGTCCTCGGTGTTCTTCGTGTTGAAATCTTACTTTAATCGGCCTCAATTCCGAGCCTACCGGCCGATTTCGAGCGAGGTTCCCGACGCCTTCCGCCCCTTTTCCAGCGCCGCGAACGACGGCACCACGCCCGGCATCAAAAACCGGAACCCCTGTTCGATCAGCCCCTCGACATTCCCCGCGTTCACATGGGGATGCCCGCACGGCACATCGTACTGCTTGCAAATCGCCAGAATTTCGCCAATCGCCGACGCCACCGCCGGATGCGTGTAATCCCGAGGATGCCCCAGATCCTGCGACAGATCCCCTTCGCCGATCAGCACCACGCCAATACCCTCCACCTGCTCCAGCATCCGCGGCAAATTCGCGATCGCGCGCTTTTCCTCGCACATGATCACCACCAGGATTTCGCCCTCGGGATTCAACGGCCACACATCCGCTTTCTTGTAATATTCCTGCTCCGTCAGCCCCCAGTACCGCGCCGCCGTTCGTGGCGCGTCGCCCCGCTGTCCCGCCGGCTCGTAATATTTTTCGTCGCGCGGCCGCGGATACCGACACGCCGCCACAGCGTTGCGCGCCTCGTCCACCGAGGACACGTGCGGCCACACCACGCCGTAAACCCCAATATCCAGCACCTGCTTGGCGATCCACTGCGACCGCTCCCCGCCATTCGGCGGGATCCGCACGAACGGCGCGACCGCCGGAGCGATGCTGCCCGACAGCGCGATCTGGCGCCGGTTCAGCATGTATTGCATGCAATCCCGCAGCGCTTTGATGTCGTACGGATTATGTTCCATTTCGAACACCACGCCATCGAACGGCGCCCCGCCAATCGTCAGCGCGTTGCCGATCTCCGCCGGGGAAAACGGCGCGAACGCCGGCTTGTTCGATTCCAAAGCCCGGATCACGCCATTCAGCCGAGGGATGTCCATCTGTCAGCCTCCCGTGAAAAACAATTCCTCCGGAGCGAACACCCGAGGCACCAGCCCTTGTTCGGCGGCATACCGCAGACAAAATTCAATCCCGGTCCGGTTCGCCTCCAGCCCGTAGGGCAGGGGATCCCCGCCGACGATCGCCGCGTACTTCGCCTCCGCGCTGGCCGTTCGCGCCGCCGCTTTCGCCTCAGCGAACAGTCGCATCAACGACGCGCCGTACTCCGCCGCGAACGCGCTCTTCACGCACACGACATGATTGACCGGATATGCCCCGGTCCGCCGGTACCACCCCGCCGCCGCCGCGTCCGAGTCCGAAATGACCGTCCGCGCCTTCGTCTCATCCAACCCCGCCAGAGCGATCGCCGCGTCGATCTCCCCTGACAGCAGCATCGCTTTCAGGTCCTGCCCCGGTGCGATTCGCACGACATTCGGCGGATCGCGGTATTCCAGGACATGCGCGTCTTCCTCGGTCACCCAGGTGATTGCTCGGTGATCAACCCCGTACTCGTCCAGCAGGATCCCCCGCAGCCACACCCCGGTCGTCTGCGAGAACGCCCGCACGCCGATCTTCTTCCCAACCAGATCCTCCGGCCCGCGCAACGGCGATCCCACCGGACACACCAAAGCCGCGTGATGAAAGCCGCGGAACACCACCACCGGCAGCGCCGTCAGCTCCTTCCCGAACGCACGTGCCTGCGCCAAAGTTGTCAGCGCGATCTCGCACAAATCGAAATCGCCGGTCCGCGCCATGCGCCGGAACGCCCGCGTGATCGGATTGACCGTCTCCCACGCGAACGTCACGGCATCCGAGCGCACCGTCCCGTCCTTCAGCGCCATCACATGCGGGTAATCCGCCAGCGCCGACTTAAGTACGACCGTCACGGCGCCTTCACCGTCGGATAGATATCGGCGCCATAATGCTTGCGGAATGCCTCGATCTGATCCGGCGGAGGCGGCGCGTACACACACTTCTTCGACACGAACCGCCCGCCCATGATGCGGTCCAGCTTCACCGCGGCCTCACCCAGCTTCACCAGGTTGGTGATGCCATTGAGGATCGGCACACCGTCCTCGGTCGCGTGAATGCCGGCATTCGCCAGCATCGCCATCACCACGCCGCCCGCCGCGATCACCACCTCGGCGCCCGCTTCGGTGTTCTTCCGCGCCGCCGCGTTGAACTGCGCCAGAATTTCATCCTGTACCGGTCCCGGCTCGAAGCCCGGCCCGAGGTCGGTAATCCGATCGATGCGCATCCGGCTGGCCCCCACGAAACGCGCGCGCAATCCGCAACGATCGACGTTTTCCACCACGCGTGGGGTGAATTTCTCGTTGATCGTCACGAACGAAAAATTGGCGCCCATCATGCACGCCACATGCATGGCGGATTCGCACAAGCCCAGTACGGGAATGTTCGCTATCTCCCGCGCCTCGCGCAGGCCGGGATCGGCGATGTTGCCGATCAG
>PLSZ01000514.1 GCA_003164305.1 Acetobacteraceae bacterium | reverse complement strand
CGCAGGCGCAGCAGGCCGTAGAACATGTGATGCCGGGCGCGTTCCAGCTTGCGCCAACGAGACAGGTTCTCATCCAGCGACAGATCCGGGATGATGTGATTGTGCCGGCACGCGGCGCACAGGCGATCGGGGGAATCAGCCGGGATCAGCCAGTTGCAGGCGTCGTGATCCGCGTTGGCGCAGAAGCGGAACTCCTTGACCTCACCGAGCGATATCCAGGAATCAGCAACCGGCTCCAGAGCAAGAACGCGGTGCGCTTCGGGGAAATAGCCAAGCCGGCTCCTACAGGTTTCGCAGAAGCGGTTTTCGAAATACACGAGATTCGAACAGCACGCGCACACGAATAACTTCATTCGCGATCCCCCGGTCTCAACAGCGCGCTTCGTTCAGCGAACCACGAGCCAGCCAACGACCATCGCGATCACCGCGAGGGTCAGCGAGACAATCAACACCGTGATGACCCGGCCGCTGATGACGCCCTGGCGGGCGGAAACCGCGGTCTTCTCGGTTCCGATATGGGGCGCTTCGCGCGTTGGATTGGTCGGCATGACTTCACCTGTTTCACTTCGGGGCCGCGAACTCGTCGCAGGCTAACGGCGCATGACCGTTGAAGGTTCCGCCGGGACACAGACGCTTATCCCTGACTCGATATCAGCACGATCGATTGGGCCGAACGATCCAGCACCGCGTCCGGCACCTCGCCGAAGAACAGCACCTCGCCAGGCCGGCGGCTGACGCCCATGACGACAAGATCGTGTTGGCCGCCGCGCAATTGGCGGGGGATCTCGTCTTCGGGCGCGCCGCGTCGGACGATCGCGTTGACCGTGATTACCCGCGGCGGACGACCGGGCCTCGCTTTAAGACGGTCCGGGCCCGTTACGGTGGCGGCTCAAACCGATCGGTTCAACAACGGCCGCTGGAACAGGCGACAGCGCTGGCGGACGCCGGCGGTTCGGCCATCGATTGGCGCGATGCCGAGGGCGCGCTGCTGAAGGTCTGGCAGGCGGCGACGGCCAACGGCGGGAGCAGGGCGAAAGCGACGGTTCGCATGGAATGAACTCCGCCAGGTGAAATGACGCCATTGCCCATAAGTTCGTCGCGTTGTTTCGGTTCCCGGGGAGGCTCGTCGGCGACTTCGCCAATCCTTCAGGTAATGGAGCGCGCCCGCGGCGCCCGATCGACGACGAAACGCAGTTGTTCCGCGCCCCGCGGCGAGGCCGAGACGATTTCCGCCTTCAATTGCGCGGCATAAGCCTGCATCAGCCGGTTACGCAACAAATCGAGGGGGACGGGCATCCCCCAGGAACCGCGCACCGACAATGTCGTCACATTGGCGCTCGCGTCGGTGGCGATCGTGACGGTGCCGTCGCGGGCGATCGCCTCATCCAGATAAGGCGGCAGCAGCACGGCGAAATACAGCGCCAGGGCGATCGCATGATCCAGACCGATCAACGCGTCGAAGGCCGGGGGTTCGATCCGCAAATGTTCCTCGGCCAGGCCGGCGATCTGCCGCAGGCCCGACACGACCTCGCTGATCAGTTCGGTCAGCGAGACCTCG
Organism: Acetobacteraceae bacterium; assembly: GCA_003164305.1. The sequence goes on along the minus strand of PLSZ01000514.1, from coordinate 18,927 downwards.
ATCATCGAGCCCGTCGCATATACCAAACGGTAAGCGACCGACATGGATTGCACATGCTCTTCGATGAAGCGGATGTCCTCCCGGCGGCCGGGCGGCATCATCCGTTTTCTTAAATTCATCAGGCTGACGATGATCTGAAAATTATTCTTGACCCGGTGGTTGAGCTCCCGAACCAGCGTGACCGGATCCGGCATTTCCGCCAAAGCGGGCGGCGGGACATCGGCTCGCCCGGGGCCGCGCGCCCTACGCGGGGACGCTCGCCCACCGGAACGAGAGTCGCCTCCGCTGGCCCCACCGGATGGACCGCTCGCCACGTTCGTTATACGTCCGCCGACGACCGTGACCTGGCGTTCCACGATGCGTCCACAGCCGCGTCCCACGTCTGATCAGGCTCCAGATGATTGTCTGACGGAACGGCCAGCAACTCCCCGAGCCTGACACGGGCACGGTTGACCCGGCTTTTCATTGTTCCGACAGCGCAACCGCACAACGCCGCGGCATCTTCATAAGACAAGCCGGAGGCGCCGACCAAAATCAAAGCCTCCCGGTGATCCGGCGCGAGGCGATCCAGCGCCGCGCGGAAATCCAGGAATTGCATATGGCCTTCCTGGGTGGGACGGGTCGCGAGGCGCGCGGCATGCCGTCCTTCCTCATCGCCGACCTCATGCCGGCGTTTGCGGAATTCCGAATAGTACTCGTTTCGCAAGATCGTGTACAGCCAGGCGATCATATTGGAACCAGGCTGGAACGATCCAATATGGGCCCACGCCTTGACAAGGGTTTCCTGCACCAGATCCTCGGCGCGCGAGGTGCGGCCGCACAACGAGATGGCGAAGGCCCGCAAGCTTGGCAGCGCGGCGAGAAGGTCATCTTTAACTGAGGCGCCATCCCCAGGGACGCTCGCCGGGGCACTCATGACTTCTTCGCCTCTTTTTGCTCGAGTTCCTCGATGAGCTTCAGAAAGCGATCGGGCACGGCTTCGTTCGCGACCTCATCATAAACGGCCCGCAATTGGCGGCCGATATGCGCCTGAAGGTCGCCGCCCAGGATCGCGCCGTGAGGCGTGCCTGGGGGGATCGACGCTGAATCGGGTGTCTGCCCGGGGTTCATGACTGGTGCCTGCCCTCGCTTGGAATCCTGATCGTCCTGATCGGCCATCTAAATCCTCCAACGCAGCCAGGCGCACCGGGTTCCGGCGGGAGTGGCAACGGATACAGTCGATCGGGCAGGCGCGACCATCCCCCCGCGGTCCCCCTCGCGGCCAACATCGGAACCTCAATGCGACCGCGGGACGAAAGTTCCCGAGGAGATGGAACATTTGTCACGGCGCGGCGTTATTGGCAGTGGCGTGGTGTGTCGTATGCTCCAGGCTGAACCCATGTACCGAGGGGAGATAAAGTATGTCGCAAACCGCGTCGATTGCCGCGAATCTGCCATATCTCAGGCGATTTGCTCGTGCTTTGACCGGGAGCCAGGCCAGTGGGGACGCCTATGCGATCGCCACTCTGGAAGCAATCACGGAAGATGCCGGGCGTTTCCCCGGAAGCGCCGCGCTGGAGCCGCGGCAGTTGTTGTATCGGGTGTTTCTGAAGATCTGGGGTTCGGTCGCGGTCAATCAGCGGACCGACGACAACCCGGACAATCCGACGATGCGGGCGGCCGACCGGACGCTGGAAGCGCTGACGCCGCTGCCGCGGGTGGTTTTCTTGTTACGGTCGCTGGAAGGGTTCACCACGGCCGAGATCGCGGCGGTGCTGGATCGTTCGCCGTCCGAAGTGCAAGACTTGTTGGACGTGGCCGGACGGGAGATCGCCTCTCAACTGCGCACGGAAGTCCTGATTATCGAGGACGAACCGATCATCGCCATGGACCTGGAAGCCATGGTCATCGACCTGGGTCATTCGGTGATGCGGATCGCCCGCACCCGCAAAGAAGCGGTCGCCGCCATCGCCGACCAGGCTCCTGGGCTGGTGCTGGCGGATATCCAACTGGCGGACGGCAGCTCGGGTCTGGACGCGGTCAATGAAATCCTCACGGTGTGCGACGTTCCGGTGGTGTTCATCACCGCTTACCCGGAGCGGCTGCTGACCGGGGAGCGGCCGGAGCCGACGTTCCTGATCACCAAGCCGTTCCGCACCGATACGGTGAAGGCGATCATCAGTCAGGCCTTGTTCTTCGACCGCCGGGCGTCGTTGTCGACGCCGGCACCGGCGCGGTGACGCCCCAGAGCTTCGCCCAGTACCCGAAACAGGCGCTGCGCCTCACTCTTTGTTGGGCTTGAGCCGCGAAGCGGATGAAAGCGGCAAAGCCACTCGCGGGTTCGATGGGCGCGGCCTTCGCGTTTCCCCCGCGCTGTTTCCCCCGCGCTGGCGACCGCCGGTGAAATAGAATACGCTTCGATCCGGACGATAATTCAGAGTGATTGGCGGTATGATGATCGCGGCTCTCGCGAACGTTCGAATGCCGCGGTGTCACGGTTTTTCGTGCTGACCGGCCCTCCTGCCTGCGTCGCGGGCCGGCCGTGAGCCAGGCCCGCTCCAGCGATGCTGACGGCGATCTGGACGAGTTCCAGCCTGTCGCGGCGGCCAGCCCGGTGACGATCGTCGGCCTTTCCCGGCCCATGCGGCGCCGGCGCGTGGTGCTGGCGGTTATCGCCGTGTTCACGCTGCTGGCGACGGCCTGCGCCATCGCCGGTGTGCTGGCGTGGCGGGATATCCAGGCCACCGGCGCCGTGGTGGAGGCGCGGCAGGCACGGCGCGCGGGAACCCTTGTCCTGGAAGCTCTTTTGGACGCGGAAACCCGGCAGCGAGGCTTTTTGCTGACGCGGGACCCGGCCTACCTCACCGGCTACGACGCGGCCAAGGCCGCGTATCCCTCCCTCCTGGTCGATCTGCGGGGCCACTTGCCCGAGGCCGGTCCGCGCGCCGACCTCGCCGCCGCGATCGCCCGCGTCGGCGACGCGAAAATCGCCGAACTGGACCGCACCATCGCGCTCGGGCGCGCCGGGCATTTCGATGAGGCGATCGCGATCGTCGGCGCCGGCACAGGCCGGACGCTGATGGACGATCTGCGGCGCACCGTGTCCGACCTGACGGCGGAAGCCAACGACGAGGTCAACCGCACCACCGCGCGTCAGGCCTGGCTGAGCAGCCTGCTGGTGGGCGCGATCGTCGCCGCTTTGGCCTGCGTCGCGGGCCTGGCTGTGTTGCTGTTACTGGATACGAAGCGGTATTTCGGCCTGTTGGAAACCCGCGAAATCAGCGCCCGGCAACTGGCGGAAACGCTGGAGCGGCGGGTCGCCCGGCGCACGCGCGAACTCGCCGAGGTCAACCAGCGCTTCGACGCGGCGCTGCGGGCGTCCGGCGTCACGGTGATGACGCAGGACCGCGATCTGGTGTTCACCTGGATCAGCCGCGGGATGTTCGGCCGGACCGCGCCCGAGATCGTCGGCCGAACCCAGCAGGAGGTGATCCCCGAAGCCGGTCAGGAAACCGGTGCCAGCATCAAGCGCGCGGTGATCGAAACCGGGGAGCCGGCCCGCGGCGACGTGCGCATCCCGCATGACGGGATCGAGACCTGGTATGACCTGACCGTGCATCCGCTGACCGACGAATACGGCACGACGACCGGCGTGATCGCGGGCGCGGTCGAGATCACCCGCTATAAGGAACAGGAAGCCCGCATCCGGCTGCTGATGCGCGAACTGACTCACCGGTCGAAGAATTTGCTGGCGGTCATTCAGGCGATCATGCGGCAGACCGCGAGCAACAGCGACTCGATCGAGGATTTCGAGACGCGGTTTTCGGCGCGGCTGCAGTCGCTGGCGGGATCGCACGATCTTTTGGTGCGAGAAGACTGGCAGGGCGCGTCGATGCGCGACCTGGTGCGCTCGCAACTGGGTCATTACGAAGACCGCATCGACTCGCGGATCGAACTGACCGGCGGGTCGTTGCAAATCCGTCCCGACGCGGCGCAGCACATCGGCATGGCGCTGCACGAACTGGCGACCAACGCGGCGAAATACGGCGCGCTGTCCANNCGATGTGCACCCTCTCCTGGGAAGAATCCGGCGGTCCCCCCGTCGAGCGTCCTGGGCGGCGCGGGTTCGGCCGTGTGGTCATCGAACGCACCGTCGCGCGCGCGCTGCATGGCGAGGTCCGTATCGATTACGCCGCGACGGGTCTGCGCTGGACCCTGGAATTTCCGAAAAGCCTGGTTTCCGACAGTTAAGGCTCCGATTGGGAACCTCCGCCCAACCCGCGGCGTTGACCGCCGGTTGGTAACGCAGGGAACGCCGTCGCCTCTCAGGCGGCATGGGCTGACAGTGGCCGGATCCGCCGGGCTGTCAGTCATTTCGGAGATGGCAATTCATCATGAGTAAACAACCTGAACGGAATCGGATCTGGGCGTATGTCCAGTCAATCGGCGTTTGCATGATGGTGACGCATGGCGATGAAGGCGTGCGGGCACGGCCGATGCGCGGGATTTCTCGTCCCGAGCAAAACGCGATCTGGTTTTTCGCCGACCGGGAAAGTCAGACCCACGAGGACGCCCGGAGAAATTCCGGTGCTTGTCTGACGTTTACCGACGTGAAGGACAATGTTTATGTATCGTTGTCGGGTCGAATCTCGCAGGTAACGGAAACGGACACCATCACGGATCTGTGGGACGACCACGCCGAGGCCTACTTCCAGGACGGCCCGGACGACCCTCGTGTCTGTCTGCTGCGATTCGAGCCGGACATCGGAGAGTTCTGGACCGCGCCGTCGCATCCGATCGTGCTCGCCATCAAGTTTCTCGAAGCCAAATTGTTCGGGGAACGTCCGATGGTGGGTACCAAAGGCCGCACCTCCTTGCCGTAGCGTCGGGAACCGCCATCGACGCCGCGCGTTCATATGACGTCCCGGGGATGGGGTGCCGAGCAGGAAAGGGGGATCGAACGCGCGGCGCGCGATGGTGGATCGCTTACGGTCCGGTTCCGGTCGTGGTCGCGCTGTACTTAATTCACGCGATCTGAAATCTTCATACAACCCTCAAGGAGGCGGCGATGAGCCAGTCCAAAGCTGACGATACGACGATGCATAACGGCTCCGGTGCCGGGCACGAAAACGACGTGTCGGGCGAGTCGAACGGGAATGGAGAGGCGCTGTCCTACCGCGGCCTGCGCGAAAGCGCCCGCGCCACCTCGGACGCGTTGCGTGAGGCGTGCCGCGGGGCCTCGGCGGCGATTTCGGATCTGAGCGAGGAAGCGTATCAGATCGGGTCGCAGACCGGAGCGCGGATTTCCCGTCAGGTGGAGGCGCAGCCGATGACGTCTCTTCTGGTGGCGGCTTCCGTTGGCTTGATCGCGGGCGTGTTCCTGGCGCGTCGCTGACGTTCCGCCCGGGCGCCGCGTCTGATGGGCGCGGCGCCGGCCAGGGCGCGCGGACGGGCAGGGGAACTTTGCGGCGACCGGCCCGTTATCCCGCCGGTTTCCTTTCGTGTGTGGCGAAAGAACTTCGCGATGCGCGGCGCCCTCAGGAGCGGACGCATCCGATAACGAGATGAGAGTCGTCCAGCCGGCCTGTTGGTGAGGGTTTGTCATTCGCGCGTTGCTTCTGATCATCGTCGTGCTGTTGCTGATCGCGGCGTGACCGACGTGGCCATACAGCGCGTATTGGGGCTGGTACTTATCATCGTCGTGGTTCTGATGCTGACCGGGACGTTTTGACGCCATGACGTTTTTGAGAGGGACGTTGCTTCAGGAAGCAGGGCTGATGCCTGACAACTTCCCGCGCTTCCCCGTTCCGCTGAAGGTGGATGGACCAGCCCCGGAAGGTTCGCCGGTCCTTCCGGGTCTGGCGTATGGCTGATCCGGCGAAGTAAGGAGGTCATCCTCATGCGTATGCTGAAACTCGCGACTTTTGCTCTGCTCGGTGTGACGTCGATCGCTGGGTTGGCCCAGGCGCGGTCGCCAATGCTGGCTAATACGGGCCCGGAGGCCGACGCGTCATTTTCGTCGGCGGGCATTTATCCCAGCCCGAACGATCCGCGCTCGACCCGGGCGAGTCATATCCTGCCGGACGACACCCGCTCGACGATCGCGCCACGATTGCCCACGCCTGATGTTGGCGAAGACGCGGATGCGCGCGATTATCTTCGCGCCGCGCGCGCCGCGTTGAACGCCGGTCGTACGGGCCAGGCTCAGCAATCGCTGGAGATGGCGGAAACGCGGTTGTTGACAAGGGAAACGACACAAGATGCGGCGACCATGCCGGACGGCGGCCCGCGCGTGAACCGCGTTCGCGACGCGTTGCATGCCCTGGGTGAAGGAGATCGGGGACGAGCCCTCAACATTATTGACGCGATGGCGGACTGACGCCTAATGCTGTCCTTTCGTTGGCGCCAGCGCCAGTGCCGACGGAACGGATGACATTCGCCGGCTCTGATCGTGTGAGGAGGCCATCGATGCGTTCAGGCAACGGCGTTGAACACGACGAACGGCCGCGCCGCGATGCGACGCGGTCGTTTCGCCATGAATGACACGCCGGCCCATCCGGCGGCGGACCGGCGGGACGGGTCTGCCCAGGGCCCTCGGGGTGAGGGATGGGAGGCGCGTGCCGATCGGGATGGCGTGTTGATCACACTGACCGGCGACTGGATCGCGGTGAATGGGATTCGTACCGACGAAGCGGCGATCTCGCGAATTATCGAAGCGGCCGGCACCCGGGGTATTTCGTTCGATGCCAGTGGTCTGGGCCGTTGGGACAGCGCGCTGCTGATTTTTGTCGCATCGCTGCGCCGGGCCGCGCGAGGGCATCATGTTCCGTTCCACGAAGACGGTCTGCCTGAGGCGGCGACGCGATTGCTCGCGCTGACCACGGAAGCCGCGCCCTCCGCCGCGGGCGCGCCGGCTGGACCGAAGCTGGTTGCTCGTATCGGTCAGGTTACAATCGGTATTTGGAACGAAACGCTGGAAGTATTTTCGCTGATTGGCGACACGGTCCTGAGCGCGGGCGCATCCGTGCGCGGCCGGGTCCGGATGCGCTCGGTCGATCTGCTGACCTGCATGCGCGATGCCGGCGTCGCGGCGTTGCCGATCGTGACCGTCGTCAACGCGCTGACCGGTGCCATTGTCGCCTTCGTCGGCGCGGTGCAATTAAAACGATTCGGTGCCGGGATATTCGTCGCGGATCTGGTGGCGGTGGCGATGGCGCGCGAAATGACCGCGCTGATGACCGCGATCGTGATGTCCGGGCGGACCGGCGGTGCTTACGCCGCCGAAATCGCCACCATGGTGGGCAATGAAGAAATCGACGCGCTGCGCACGATCGGCATCCCGGTGCACGATTATTTGATCCTGCCGCGGATCATCGCGCTGACGTGCATGATGCCGTTGCTCTACATTTATGGTTTCGCCGTCGGTGTGCTTGGTGGCCTCGCCGTGGCTGTCGCGATGCTGAACATGTCGGCCACCAGCTTCATCGATGAGACGCAGGTCTCATTGGGCGGTGGCCAGATCGTGTTCGGCCTGCTCAAGAGTGTCGCGTTTGGCGCCATGATCGCGATCGTCGGCTGCCGGTCCGGATTGAGCGCGGGACGCACCGCGGCGGATGTCGGCAAGGCCGCGACAACCGCCGTGGTGATCGGCATCGTCGGCATCATCGCGCTGGACGCGGTATTCGCCGTCTGCGCCAACGCGTTGAGCTTCTGAGCGATGGCCACACCGAAAATCCGCGTCGATGGCATAAGCTTCGGCTACGATGGCGGTGTCGTGCAACACGACATTTCCTTCGAAGTCGGCGAGAAGTCGATCTTCGCCATCATGGGCGGCAGCGGCTGCGGCAAAAGCACGCTGATGCGCACCATGATCGGTTTATTGCCGCCCTACACCGGCTCAATCTACATTGGCGACGAAGACTACTGGGCCGCCACCGAATCGCGCCGGGCCGAGATCGGGCGTCGTTTCGGGGTCGTGTTTCAATCCGGCGCGCTGTGGAGTTCGATGACCGCGGAGGAGAACGTGGCGTTGCCGTTGCGGATGTTTACCCATCTGGACAACAATTCGATCGAGCAGCTGGCGCGATTGAAATTGTCGTTGGTCGGCCTGGACAAGGCGGGATCGACCATGCCCGGTGAACTCAGCGGTGGAATGCGCCGCCGGGTCGGCATAGCGCGGGCTTTATCGCTCGATCCCGACGTGCTGTTTTTGGATGAACCGTCCGCCGGCCTGGATCCGGTCGCGTCCAAACGGCTGGACGATCTGATCCTGGAGTTGCGGAATGGTTTCGGAGTCACAGTGATCATGGTCAGCCACGAATTGCCCAGTTTGCTGGGTATTTGCGATGACGGAATTTTTCTGGACGCGGAGACGAAGACGGCGTTGGCGCGCGGTTCGCCGAAGCAACTGCGCGATACCAGCGACCTTCCGGCCGTCCACGCGTTCATGCATCGCGAACGGCCTGACGAGGGAAGGGACATTGATGGCGATCACCGCTAAGACACCGACCGCCATTGGCGCTTTCGTGCTCGGCGCGTTGGCGTTGGTCGTCGTCGCCATCCTGGTGTTCGGCGGCAGGAACCTGTTCAGCCCGAAGCTGCGCGTCGTCGCGTATTTTCAGAATTCCGTCGCGGGCCTCGCGGTCGGCGCGCCGGTCACGCTGCGGGGCGTGCAAATCGGCACCGTCAGCAGCATGAAAGTCTATCTTAAATTGCCGGAACTGGTGCCGGTGATTCCGGTTTACATGGAAATCGAGCCAACCCAGGTCTCCTGGACCAGCGATCCGCTGACCGCCGGCGCCAACGATCTGGATCTGGCCATCAAGGCCGGCCTGCGCGCGCAACTGGCCACGACGAGCCTTGTCACCGGCCAGGTCAGCGTGAACCTCGACTTTTATCCAGGCACCGAGGCCAAGGTCAGCGGCGAAAGCGGCGGCATTCCGGAAATCCCCACGGTCCCTTCGGATTTGCAACAGGTGAGGAACGAAATCGAGGACCTTAAACTTCCGGACCTCGTGGAGAGGGCCCGTACCGCGTTGGCTGGGATCAACGGTCTGATTGGCGAAGTGACCGGTAAGGCCGGGCCCCTCGTGGACAGTGTCCGACAGACCTCCGACGCGGCCCATGACACGTTGGATACCGCCACCGCCGCGGTGAAACAGGTGCAACAGGATGCATCGCGAGCGTTGGATTCGATCGATCATCTGTCGAAAACCACCGAGGGTGAGGTGAAGACCGCGGGCAAGGAGATCGGGACGGTCGCCACGTCGGCCGACAAAACGGTCAGTCATGCCGACAAGGTAGTGGGCAATCTTGGCGATCTGACCGCGCCGCGTTCGCCGCTGCGCGATGACCTGGAGGCAGCGGCGCGCGATCTGGCGGCGAGTGCCGCGTCGTTGCGTAATTTCAGCCGCACGGTGGAAGAAAAGCCGAACGCGATTTTGCTCGGGCGGGACGCACGATGATGGCGACAATCCGATGGGGTCTTTTGTCCGGCGTGCTGCTGCTGCTGGGATGCGCGGGACCGGCGCCGCGGATTTACATAATGGGTCCGCCGGCACCTCCGGTCTCCGGGATGGCGTCGGAAACGGGCCGCCCCATCGTTGAGCTCAAGACGGTAACGGTGCCGGATTATCTTGATACGTTGGACATTCAACTGCGCGACGGACAGAACGCGCTGACAATCAGCAAGACCGGTCGTTGGGGGGAACGTTTGTCGGTTGGCGTGACGCGGGCGCTGGAAGACGATTTAACCAAACGGCTGCCTGGAATCGTCATCGCGCGGTCGGTCCCGTCCGGACAGCCCGCGCGCGCGTTGCTGATCACCGTCGATGCGTTCGACATCATGCCGGACGGACGCTGTGTATTGGCAGCGCGGTGGAGTGTCCTTGGCATCGACCGGCACGGCATCGCGGCCAGTGAACGGGCCTCGATCGTTACGATGGTGCCGATCTCGTCCGGGAGCATGAAGGATGCGGACGTCGTCGCCGCGATGGCCGCGGCGGTCGATCAGCTGGCGGATCGGGTCGCGTTGACGCTGTCACGCACGAGGTAAACCGGATTCGGAACCAATCGGGGTGTCCTCCGTTTCATAAATGGTCACTGGGTGATCTCCACTCATTGGCATTTCGTTGGAGAACGAGACATGACCCGAATTTGGCTCGCCGCGCCAGCGGCCCTGACGCTGATCGCGGGCGCCGCGATGGCGCAAACCAGCTCGGAGACCACCACGACGACAAATACCTATGTTCCGGTGGCTCCCGTCGTTCCGGTGGCTCCTGCGCCGGTGACGCAGCGTACCGTTCAGCAGCGCACGGTCGATAGCGACGGTAACGTCAGCGAACGGACAATGACCACCGGGACCACCGTCAGCCCGTACGGCGAAACGACCACCACGCGCCGCACGACGGAGACCACTACCGCTCGCTGAACGCGTCATTCCGGAGTCAGACCATGACTGAAACCAGATCGCGTTTTGGCCTGCTGGCCGGGATGGCCTGGGCGGTCGGTTGCGTTTGCCTCGCGGGATGCGCGGCTCCGGTGACGCGGACCGAAACGAGCGAGGTGACGACGACCCAGCCGCGAGCGCTTCCTCCGCCCGTTGTCATCACGCCTCAGCAGACCGTGGTCACACGGACGGTCAACCGCGACCGTAACGGCAACGTCGTTGACGAGGAGACGGACGAAACCGGTCCGGCGCCAGCCGTTACGCCGCCGCCCGTCATCAGATCGACGACCGAAACGACCACGTCTGGAACGAACTGACTTTCACCCACTGGAGTTGATCATGCCCAAATCCACTTTGAAGCTATCGCTTGGAATGGCCTTGCTCGCCGGCGTCGCCATGCTGGCCGGTTGCGGACCCGATCCGGTGACCCGCACCACCACGACCAGTGAGCGGACCATCACCACTCCGCCCCCGATGGCGATGCCGGCCCAGTCGGAGACGACAACAACGACTGAGATTCATCGTTAAATTATCGGAACGGCGCCCTCGTGACCGCGGGGCGCCGTACCGTTACCACCGACGTTCCAGCCCGTCTCGATCGTCTTCCCTGGGCTCGCTTTCACTGGGTCGTCATCATCGCTCTGGGCATCACCTGGGTCCTCGACGGGCTTGAGGTGACACTCGCCGGATCGTTGGCCGGCGCGTTGCGCGAAAGTCCGTCATTACATTTTTCAGCCGCGGAGGTCGGCCTCACCAGCAGCGCTTATGTCGCCGGCGCGGTGACCGGCGCGCTGTTCTTCGGCTGGCTGACCGATCGACTGGGCCGCAAGCGTCTGTTCAGTGTGACGCTGCTGCTTTATTTGCTTTCCGCCGCCGGTACCGCGTTCACCTGGAACCTGACCGGCTACGCGCTGATGCGTTTTCTCACCGGAGCCGGCATTGGCGGTGAGTTCAGCGCGATCAATTCCGCTATTCAGGAACTCATCCCGCCAAGGTTCCGCGGACGCACCGATCTGACGGTGAACGGCAGCTATTGGCTGGGCGCCGCGCTGGGTGGGGCCGCGTCGCTGGTCTTGCTCGATCCCCGCTTTATTTCTCCGGATCATGGCTGGCGTCTCGCTTACTTCCTTGGCGCCGCGATCGGCGTGCCGATCCTGTTGCTGCGCCGTTTCGTTCCGGAAAGTCCGCGCTGGCTGATGTTGCACGGTCAGGAGGGTCAGGCGGAGGCCGTGGTCCAACAGATCGAAACCCGCGTCACCGAAGCCGGCCATGCATTGCCGCCCGTCTCCGGCGCGCGCCTCAGGTTGCGCGCGGATCGGACGTTTACGCCCTTCGCCGATGTCTTCCGAACGCTGTTGCAACGTTATCCTCGTCGCACCGTCCTGTGCCTGGCCCTGATGATCGCCCAGGCGTTTTTTTACAACGCGATTTTCTTTACCTACGCGATGCTGCTGACGGACTTTTACGGCGTGAACCCCGATCTGGTCGGGCTTTACGTGCTACCGTTCGCTCTGGGCAACGTGTTTGGGCCGCTGCTGCTGGGACCCTTGTTCGACACCGTGGGCCGCAAGCCGATGATCGCCTTCACTTATGGCGCGTCCGCCGCGTTGCTGCTGCTCTCCGGCCTGTTGTTCCGCGCCGATGTCCTGACCGCGACAACCCAGACGGTCGCCTGGAGCGCCACGTTCTTCTTCGCCTCCGCCGCCGCGTCCGCCGCGAGCCTGACAGTGGCGGAGAACTTTCCGTTGGAGGTGCGCGCGCTCGCCATAGCCTTGTTCTACGCGTTTGGCACCGGCATCGGCGGTATCATGGCGCCGACCCTGTTCGGCCTGCTGATCCAAAGCGGCTCCCGCGACCGCGTGCTCCTGGGCTACCTATTGGCGTGTGCCCTGATGGCCGGCGCGGCGGTGCTGACGCTATGGCTCGGCGAGCGGAACGAATGCCGCTCCCTGGAAGATGNNCGCCGCTATCGTCGGTGGATGCTTAGATCGCCGGCGAAGCGATGACGCGGGCGGGAAATGCCCGACCTGGCCTACAACAACGGCGTCCAAAGGAGACGCCCCATGTTGACCCTATCCATCCGTTACGTCATCGACGCCAACAAGCTCGCCGACTTCGAAGCCTACGCCCGTGCCTTGCGTGCGCCGATCGAGCGGTGCGGCGGTCGCGCGGTCGCCTATTTCCTGCCGACCAAGATCGCCGGCCCCACCAACATCGCCCACGGGTTCATCGATTTTCCCGACCTCGGCAGTTACGAACGGTATCCCGCGGAACTGGCATCAGACGCGGATGGCGCCGAATGCCTGCGCCGCGTGGAAGCCGCCGGTTGTATCCTGAATGAAGAACGTTCCTTCATCCGCCGCTTGCCGGCATAGCGCGGGAAACGCGCGATAGCCGCCCCACAACGGCAACCAGCGGCGGCATCAGACCTGAAGAATCCCACGATGCGCGCCAACCGCGTATGATACGTCCCTCCCGCCGGGAGTGCCGCCGTTGACCGACCTGTCTGAGCTGACCCGCGTTGCCCGAGACGACCTCGGCCGCATCGCTCATCCGCGAATGCCGTGGCTGGAGCCGCGGATCGGACCCGATGGGCGGCCCGCGCTGGATGTGCTGATCGTCGGTGGCGGGCAGTCGGGTATCGCCATCGCGTTCGGACTTCTGCGAGCCACCGTCAGCAATATTCTCGTGGTCGATCGGGCGGCGCGCGGCCAGGAAGGCCCCTGGCTGAGCTATGCCCGGATGCGAACGTTGCGTTCCCCTAAGGATTACACCGGACCTGATCTCGATCTGCCCAGTTTGGGGTATCAGGCATGGCATGAGGCGCGGTATGGGGCGGAGTCCTGGCGCGCCCTGCATTTGATTTCCCGCGAGGACTGGGCTTTGTACCTTAATTGGGTGCGTGAAACGGTCGATATTCCGATGCGCAACGAAACCGCGGTCGTGGATATCGCGCCGGCGGACGGCGGCCTGCTGGCGGCGACGCTGAACGACGGCACGATCCTCCATGCGAGGCGGATCGTGCTGGCCACCGGCCAGGATGGCGCTGGTGTGTGGTGGATGCCGGAGTTCGTCACCGCGCTGCCGACCCGGTTTCGCGCCCACGCCGCCGATCCGATCGATTTCACAGCCTTGCGTGGCCGTCGTGTCGCCATGCTCGGCGCCGGTGCATCGGCGTTCGACAACGCCGCCATGGCGCTGGAGGCCGGCGCCGCCGAGGTCGTGCTGTTTTGCCGCCGTCTCGAACCTCAGGTCGTGCAACCGTATCGCTGGCTCACGTTCGCCGGATTCCTGCGCCATTTGTCGGACCTGGACGATGAATGGCGCTGGCGGTTCATGAGCCACATTCTCGGTCTCCGTGAAGGTTTTCCGCAAGAGACGTACGATCGTTGCGCGGCCCACCCTTCGTTCCGTGTCCAATCCGGCGCGCCCTGGACGGCGGCGCGGGTCGAGGGCGACGCCGTCGTCGTGGAAACGCCGAAAGGATCGTACACCGCGGACTTTCTGATTTGCGGCACGGGCATCGAGATCGATTTTTCCCGCCGTCCCGAACTCGCCCGGATCGACGATAATATCGCCACATGGGCCGATCGTTACACCCCGCCGACCGAAGAGCGCGACAATCGGCTGGCGAAGTTTCCCTATCTGGACCAGGATTTTTCGCTATTGCCGCGCGTCCCCGGCGTGAGCGATTGGATGGCCGGCATCCACATGTTCAACATTGCTTCGACCATGAGTTTCGGACCATCCGGATCGTCGATCAACGCCATGACGACGGCGGTGCCGAAGCTGATTTCCGGTGTCACGCGCGCGTTGTTCAAGGGCGATCTGGAACGTCATTGGCGCTCCCTGTGCGACTACCGCGTGCCTCAGGCCATCGTTCGCGATCCTGGCTGATCGCCATTGTTTCGCCGGCCGGACGCCGCGCTGGCGCGATTTTGTCGCGCGATAACGTCGGAACCGGATGGGTCCGCTTTGCATTAGGGGAGTGGCCACCCGTGATCGTATCGCGGCTAAACCGGTTGGAGCGACCGAACGGCAACCGGAATGTGGGTGCCTCACGTCTATCCCTGGAACAGGAGTTACCCGCCCATGCGCCGCCGCGAGTTGTTCCCGTTGTTCTCAGGCATTTTCGCCTTCGCCCCGGCCGCGCTGTCCGAGCCCGCTCAATCCACGCCCGCCGATCCGCCGCCCGCCGATACGGCATTCGACGCGGCCACGGTGCGCAACCTGGCTCGCGCGTTGGCGCTGAAACCGTACCAGGCGCCTGATTCTTCGCTGCCGGATCAACTGAAGGATCTCAAATACTCCGACTATCAGACGCTGCGCTTCGACAAAACGAAAGCGCTGTGGCGGGGAGCCAGCAAATTCTCCGTCGAGTTCTTCCATCGCGGCTTCCTGTTCAAGGACAGAGTCGATTTCTTCGAGGTCGCGGATGGCCGCGCCCGCCCGCTCCGCTACAGCCCCGACATGTTCGACCTCAGCCACGTGAAGCCGCCGCCGGAAGGCGATCTGGGCTTCGCCGGATTTCGCGTTCACTACCCGTTGAACCGGCCGGATTATCAGGACGAGGTCTGCGCTTTTCTCGGCGCCAGCTATTTCCGCGCGCTGGCGAAAGGGCAGGGTTATGGACTGTCGGCGCGCGGCCTCGCGATCAAGACCGGCGACCCGGGCGGGGAGGAATTCCCGTTGTTCAAATGCTTCTGGCTGGAACGGCCGGGACCCGCGGGCGATGTGATGGTGATCCATGCGCTGCTGGACAGTCCGAGCGCGGCGGCGGCGTTTCGTTTCACGCTCAGGCCGGGCGCCGAAACCGACATCGACACCGAGATGACGCTGTATCCGCGGGTGGAGCTCGCGCAGGCCGGCCTCGCGCCAATGACCAGCATGTTTCTGTTCGATTCGAACAATCGCGCCGGTTTCGATGATTATCGCGCCGGCGTGCACGACTCGCATGGACTGGGCTTGCTGACCGGCAAGGGGGAACGCATCTGGCGGTCGCTCAACAATCCGCGTACCTTGCAAATCAGTGGCTTTCTGGACGCCAGCCCGCGCGGCTTCGGCCTCGCGCAGCGGGAGCGGAGTTTCCTCGATTACCAGGACCTGGAAGCGGTTTACGAAAAGCGCCCGACCTTGTGGGTGGAGCCGATCGGCGACTGGGGCGAGGGCGACGTAACGCTGGTGGAAATCCCCAGCGACCGGGAGGTGAACGACAACATCGTCGCGTTCTGGAAACCAAAAGACAGGTTCGCCGCCAAGGGCGAGTATTTCCTCGCCTATCGACTGCATTGGTGCTGGGACCTCTACGACGACAAGACGTTGGGTAAGGTCAGCCAGGTGCGCTGCGGGCTGTCGTTCGATCAGAAAAGCCGCCAGTTCGTCATCGATTTCGCCGGCGGCGTGCTGGCCGGCCGCGCGGAAAACGCCGCCCCGGCGATCGAGGTGCTCGCCAACAAAGGCAAACTACAGAAGCCCACGCTGCAACAAATCCCGGGCGGCCAGGCGTGGCGGTTGTCGTTTCAGGTCGATACCGGCGATGAGAAGGTGATCGAACTGCACGCCCGTCTGCTCGATGGCGATCAGCCGGTCAGCGAGACATGGGCGTATCGATGGACGGCATGACCGCATCAGGGGCGTTTCAGGCTTTGCCGCCGAAAGCGCCACTCGCCATGCCGGTGCAATCGTTGTGGCAACGGCCCGATCCGGCGCCGCGTCCGGCATCCTCGCCACGCGCGATCGGTGCGCGCCGGCTGGCGGTGATCGGCGGCACGATCGGTCTGACCGGCGCCGCCTTGTGGCAAATGAAACTGGTGCTGGCGGCGAACGGGTTGACCCCGCTCGCGGTGTTCATGCTGGCGTTGTTCGTCGCGTTGTTCGCCTGGATCGCGCTGTCGTTCATCAGTGCCATCGCCGGGTTCATTTCGCTGCTGACGGGCGGCGGCCATCGGCTCGACCCGGGTTCGGACTCGCCCCCGATCGTTGGGCCCACCGCGCTGTTGATGCCGACCTACAACGAAAGTCCGGCGCGCGTGATGGCCGGGCTGCAGGCGATCCACGAATCGCTGAGCGAGACCGGCGCCGCTGAAATTTTCGACATTTTCATTCTCAGCGACACCACCGACCCCAGCGTCTGGATCGAGGAGGAAGCGGCCTTTCTCGCATTGCGCCGCCGCACCGGTTCGCCACGGATTTTTTATCGCCGGCGCAAAAAGAACATCGCCCGCAAATCCGGCAACATCGCCGATTGGGTCATGCGCTGGGGCGGCGCCTATCCCCGATTCCTGATCCTGGACGCCGACAGCGTGATGCGCGGGGAGACATTGCTGAGTCTCGCGGCGGCGATGGAGGCACATCCCGATGCCGGGATCATCCAGACGCTGCCGCTCAGCGTCGGCGGCGTCACGCTGTTCGCCCGCGTGCAGCAATTCGCCGGCCGTGTGTATGGCCCGCTGATCGCGCACGGGATCGCCTGGTGGCACGGCGCCGAGGAAAACTACTGGGGCCATAACGCGATGATTCGCACCGAGGCCTTCGCCGCCAACGGAGGCCTGCCCGAATTGCCCGGACGCAAACCGTTCGGCGGCGCGATCATGAGTCATGACTTCGTGGAGGCCGCGTTGCTTCGCCGCGGCGGCTGGGCCATCCACATGATGCCCGCTCTGGCTGGAAGCTATGAGGAAAGCCCGCCTGGTTTGCTCGATTTGGCCGTGCGCGACCGACGCTGGTGCCAGGGCAATTTGCAGCATGCGGGCGTGCTGCCCGCCCGCGGACTGCACTGGGTCAGCCGGCTGCATTTGTTGACCGGCATTGGTTCTTACATCACGGCGCCGTTGTGGCTGCTGTTCATGCTGGTGGGCATGCTGGTCGCCATGCAGTCGCGTTTCGTGCAGCCGGACTATTTCCCGGCCGGCAAGGCGCTGTTCCCGGTCTGGCCGATCGTCGATCCGGTCCGCGCGATGTGGATGTTTGTCGGCACCATGAGCCTGCTGCTGGCCCCGAAANNCGGCGTGCTGATCGAGACCCTGATCTCCGGACTGCTCGCGCCGGTCACGATGCTCACGCAAACCGGCGATGTAATTTCGATCCTTTCCGGCCGCGATTCGGGTTGGAACGCGCAACGGCGCGAGGCGGGACAATCGCCTTTGGGCCAGATCGCGGTTCGCTATCGCTCGCACACTGTGTTGGGACTGGCGATGGGTGGCACGGCCTGGCTGATTTCTCCCTCGCTCGCGCTGTGGATGTCGCCGGTGGTACTGGGCCTGACCCTCGCCATTCCCCTCGTCGCGCTGACCAACCTGCGTGACCGCGTGTTGATCCGTCTGGGCTTGCTGCGCATCCCCGAGGAAATACGGCCGCCAACCGTGCTGGCGCGCGCCGCCACGCTGTCACGCGAACTGGCTGACCATACAAGGCCGCTGGCGCCGCTCGATCGCCTGGCCGGCGACAAGGTGCTGCTCGCCGCGCATCGCGCGATGCTGCCGCCGCCGCGCAAGCCCTGGATCGACCCGCCAGAGGTCCCGCTGCTGACCGGCCGCCTCAAACTCGCCGAAGCCCCTTCGCTCCCTCTCGCCTGGGCCTCGATGACCAGCGAGGAACAGGCCGCCTGTCTCGCCGATGCTGGCGCGTTGGACCTGATCGTGGCGCGTTCGGAAACACGGGGAGACGCGGCGGCGAAGGTTCGTCTCCCCGTCGCCGCGGGGGCATGAGCCGTGGCGGGCCGCGCCACCTTTCGCTTGACGTGCCCGCGGGATAACACCATGAGCCGGATGGCCTGACCGTGTCCGGCACCGCTGCCCCGCCAATGGGGCGGGCTTTATGACGGAGCAATCGAACCCATGGCGCAGCGTCCAGTGATTGACGACGGGGAAGAGCCAACCGAGCTGAACATCGGCATCGATAAAATCCAGGACATCGTTGTCAAGGCCCGTGAATTCGACCTCGAGGATTTTCCCGACGAGCCCGATCCCGGCGCCGAACCCGTCGCCGTGCGCGACCGCGAGGAGCAACTGGACGAGGGTGACGATCCCACCGAGGCGGAGTTGCGCGAACTGATCGACGACCTGAACGACGACGAGGTCGTCGATCTCATCGTGCTGGTCTGGGTCGGCCGCGGCGACTTCACCATCGAGGAACTCGGCGAGGCCCGCGAACTGGCGCGGGAACGGCATCAGGGGTCCTCTTCGCGCTATCTGATGGGCATTCCGACACTGGCCGAGTATCTGGCGGAAGGAGTCGCCGCGGCGGGATACGACCTCGAAGGTCTCGATCCGAACTGATTGAGTCAGCGGTTCGCCGCCGGGTGGGCAGATCGCGCGGGTAGCGCCGCGCGAAGGGCGAATGCCCGATGTGGCTGAGGGCCGATGCCGGCGGATCAATGCCAAAGCTGCTCTGATTTTGTCGATCGGCCTTCCCGGTTCGTCATCCTCCGGCTTGACCGGAGGACCAGTCGAACCCCGCACAACCTTGAAGAGTCACACCAGGCGTCCGAAACATTGACTCTC
>PLSZ01000086.1 GCA_003164305.1 Acetobacteraceae bacterium | reverse complement strand
TGTGCGGGCCGATCCTCGGGTCGTGCCCAAGACTGACGTTTGACGCGAATCTTCGCCTTCGCCAGTCGTACCCTGATGGCTATGGGGCAAAGCCCCGCCGCTTGACTTCGCCCCAACCCTGTCCATTGATCCCCGGCGAATATAAAGCGAGGAGACGATGGCCCCGAAATCGAAAGTGGTCGCCAGCTTCCGGGACGCGGTGGCCGACATTCCCGACGGCAGCACCATCGCTTTTGGCGGTTTCGCCATGCCCGGAACGCCGTTCAACCTGATCCAGGCGTTGCTGGAGCAAGGCGCGAAACGCCTGACCCTGGTTGGCAACACCACCGGAGGCGCGCAGCAACCGCGCATGCCGGACATGGGAATGCTGGTTGAAAATGGTCAGGTCGCGAAGGTCATCTGCGCCTTCACCGCCGCCACGCGTCCCACCGATACGTTGCCATTCACCAAATATTACGAATCCGGCGAATGCGACGCCGAACTCGTGCCGCAAGGCACGCTGGCGGAACGGATGCGCGCGGCCGGCGCCGGCATTCCCGCGTTCTACACCCCCACCGCCGTCGGCACGGAACTCGCCGCCGGCCGCGAAACACGGGTGTTCAACGGCCGCGAGTACTTACTGGAATACGCTCTGCCGCTCGATTACGCGTTCATCCGAGCGGTCCGCGCCGACACCTTCGGCAACCTGCAATTCCACCGCGCGCAACGCAACTTCAATCCGGTGATGGCCACCGCCGCGAAGTGCACCATCGTCGAGATCGACGAACCGATCGTTCCGGCCGGCGAGATCGACGCCGACGCGGTGCATTGCTCGGGCCTGTTCGTGCATCGTCTGGTGCGTGTGCCACCGCCGCCCGAGGGTCTCTGGCCCACCAAACGGCAGGAGCGACGCCGATGAGCGGAACCAAAGGCATCAACCGCCAGCAGATGGCCGATCTGATCGCGCGGCAGTTTCAGGACGGCTGGATCGTCAATCTGGGCGTCGGCATTCCGACGATGTGCTCCAACACCGATATCGGCGACACCGACATCGTCTACCATTCGGAGAACGGTGTCATCGGTTACGGCGCCGTCGCCAAGGAGGGGATGGAGGATCTGAACCTCGTCAACGCCGGCGGTCAGAACGTGACATTGAAGCCAGGCGCCGCGGTGGTTCACCACGCCGATAGTTTCGCCATCATTCGCGGCGGTCACATCGATGTCACCGTGATGGGCGCGTATCAGGTGTCGTGCCAAGGCGACTTCGCCAACTGGAAGTTGAAGGGTCAGAAGGGCGGCGGGATCGGCGGCGCGATGGACCTCGCGGCCTGCGCGAAGCGGGTGTTCATCATTCTTGAGCACACCACGCGCGATGGCGGTTCGCGCCTGGTAGCGGAATGCGATTTGCCGGTGACGGCCCGCGGCGTGGTGAAACTCGTCGCCACCAACTACGGTTTGTTCGAACCGACCGGCGATGGATTTCACTTGTTGCAAATCGCGCCGGGCCTGACGGTGGATGACATTCGCGCGGCGACCGGGGCGAAACTGACGGTGGCCGATCCATTGCCGGTGGTGCGTCTGACGGAATGAACGACGCCACGGTCTTCGCGCTCGCCTCGGGCGCGGGCCGTGCCGCCATCGCGGTGTTGCGCATCAGTGGGCCGGACAGCGCCAGGCTGGTAACCGCTCTGTGCGGCAGTCTCCCGTCACCGCGGCGCGCCGTGGTGCGAGCCTTGCGCGACAGCAACGGCGAATTGCTCGACCGAGCGATGATACTTTGGCTCCCCGGTCCCGGCTCCTACACCGGCGAGGACTCCGCCGAGCTGCACCTCCACGCCGGCCGCGCGGTCGTCGACGCCGTCGCCGCCGCTCTGGGTTCGCTCGGCGCACGACCGGCCGAACCTGGAGAATTCACCCGCCGCGCGTTCCTCAACGGCAAGCTGGACCTCGTATCGGCCGAGGCGGTACACGACCTGGTCGCCGCCGAAACGGACGCGCAACGACGCCAGGCACTGCGGCAACTGGATGGCGCCTTGGGCGATCTGTATGGTGATTGGTCCGACCGATTGCGCCGGGCCTTGGCGCACCAGGAAGCGCTGATCGACTTCCCCGACGAAGACCTGCCAGCCGAAGTCGAAGCCGACCTGATGACCTCCGTGCGATCGTTGCGCGCGGAGATCGCCGCGCATCTGGACGATCGGCGCCGCGGCGAACGGCTACGGGAGGGTCTGTTCTTCGCTATCACCGGCGCGCCGAACGTCGGCAAGTCCTCGCTGATCAACGCGCTGGCGGAGCGCGACGTCGCGATCGTTTCCGCCACGCCGGGCACCACGCGCGACGCCATCGAAACCCGCATCGTCCTCGGCGGCGTCCCGGTGACCCTGATCGATACCGCCGGCCTGCGTGACACAACCGACCCGATCGAAGCCGAGGGTGTGCGACGCGCTTTAAACAGGGCCGCCTCCGCCGATCTGGTGATCACCGTCATCGAAGCGGGAACGCCCTTCGAACCGGCCGCCGCCGGCCTGGTCGTCGCCAACAAATCCGATCTAGTACCGGAACAAAATCCCGGCGTGCTTTGGATCAGTGCTTTGACCGGCGCCGGTCTGCCCGAGCTCCGCGCCCGCCTCGCCGCCGAGGCGACCGTTCTGACCCAATCCGGCGGTCCTCCGCCCCTAACTCGCGCCCGCCACCGCATCGCGCTTCAGGAAGCCTCGCGCGCGCTGGAAGACGCGGAGGGCGCGCGCGAGCCGGAACTACGCGGGGAGGCGATGCGCCTGGCCTTGCGCGCGCTTGGCTCCATCACCGGCCATGTCGGTGTCGAGGATATCCTGGACTCGATCTTCCGTCAGTTCTGCATCGGCAAATAGCGCGACTTCCGGCGCCGCCGGGCCGCCAGCGAACCAACAAAGCCGAAGACCAGCACCGTCAGGCTCGCGGGCTCCGGCAGATCGGACGACGTGGTTGTCGGGATATTGTCCGCGGTCAGCACGTTCTGATCGACGCCTTCGGTGAAGCCGGGCGGGATCGAAGAACCGTCGGCGCCGATCGTGGTCAGCCCGTCCAGGTTCGGCAGGTCGAACGTGCCGGGCCCGCCACTGCCATACGTCGTTCCGATCACGTTGAACAAAGCCTCGTTCGAGGTGTCGAGCAATGTTTGCCCATTCGCGAAGGCCCAACCGGCCGGCGCGTAATCGCCGCCGAACATCACGACCTCGCCCAGGGTCGCGGTGGTTTGGCCGAAGCCGCCGCTGACGCCGCCTTGTGAGGGGAATATTCCCTGCGTCGCGATGATGTAGTTCACCGCGAGCGACGGCTGGTCGTTGGTGACAGGTGTGCCCCCCGGCGGCAAATTCGCCGTCGTCAGGCTCGTCGCCGCCTGCCCGAATTGCGTCCCAACGGGATTGGCGGTGGTCGCGCCGACGGCCACGCGCCCAAGCAAATTCGGCAACGCGTAGGTCGTGCTGCCGTTGCCGCCGAACTGATCGCCGAGGACGCTGCCCAGAGCCGGGTTTCCCGCGAACGTCAGGGTACTGCCATCCGCCACGGCCCACCCATTGGGGAGGAACTGGTTGGCGTTGCCGAGGGAGCCCGCGTAGTAGGCGATCTGGCCAACAAAAGCGGAACCGTTTGTAGAGCCCATGCTCGGGAAACTGCCGCTGACCGCGATCAGCGGGATCAGCGGCAGCGATGGCTGGATGTTGCTGAACGGCACACCGCTGCCCGTCGGCGGTGGCAGGTTCGCGATCGTCAGCGACGTCGTCGCCGATCCGGTCGGCACCCCGAGCGTCTGCACCGGCAACCCGGCGCCCGCGCCGGCCCCGATGATCGCCTGTCCGATCAGGTTCGGAACGCCGAAATTGGTGGTGCCATTGCCGCCGTATGTGGTTCCGACAAGGCTGAACACGGACGAATTGCCGGTAATCGGCAGCGTCTGGCCGTTGGCGTAAACGCTGCCGGACGGCGCGTAATTCCCCGCGAAATCATAAATGAAGCCGTCCGTGTTCCCGAGTGCGCCACCACTGGTAAAGCTTGGAAACACGCCGCCGGCCCCGGTCGGTGTGACCTGAGTCAGGGCCAACGACGGCTGAATATTGGTGAACGGCTGCCCTGGGGTATCCGCTCGGGCGGCCGTGAGCCCGGCGATGGCCATGATCGAGGCACAAGCGAGCAAGGGCGTTTTCAGCATAGCCGCCTCCCATCCGATGGACGTCTGTCCGAATTCATGACACATGAGGCTCGTTTCGTCATCAGGAATCTTAATAAAAGATACAAATAAAGAATGAGTCCCATTTTGTGAGCGTCTTCAGCCAACGGTTTTCCATCCGGGGGCCGGTTTCAGACCCAATCCTCCTCGAAAACCCCTCAGCCTTCCAGCCACACCGTCACCTGTGCCGCGCCATACTTTCGCTCCGCCAGCGTCTCCACCTCCAGAGGCGGCTCGTCGCGGCCGGTCTCGGCGACAATCAGGCTTCCCGCTCCCACGCGGCCGGTCGCGCGCAATCGCGCCAGCGCCCGGGCCACCAGATCCTGCCCATACGGTGGATCGAGAAATACGATGTCGGCCTTTTCACCGCCCGGAATCCGCAGCGCGTCGATGGACAGCACGATGCAACGATCCTCCGCCCGGCAGGCGGCGATATTGGCGCGCAACGCGGCCAGCGCCGGCCGGGCCCATTCCACGAAGTCGGCCTTGGCGGCGCCGCGCGACAAAGCCTCCAACCCCAGGGCGCCGGTGCCGGCGAACACGTCCAGCACCGTCGCGCCTTCGATCAGGGACCGGCCGGCCCATGGCGCGTGCATCAGAATATCGAATAACGCCTGGCGGACGCGGTCGGCGGTGGGCCTCGTTTCCGTCCCGGATGGCGCGGTCAGCGTCCGGCCACGCCAGTCGCCGGCGACGATGCGCATTCAGCGATGCCGGGCGCGCGACACCGGCTCGACCGCGGCCTTGGGAAGTTGCTCGCGCAGCACGCGGACCGGAACTTCCTCGATCCCGCCACGCGGCAACGTGCCCAACTGGAACGGTCCGTAAGCGATCCGAATCAGCCGCGTCACGTCCAGCCCCAGATGCGCCATCACGCGGCGAATTTCGCGGTTGCGGCCTTCCTTCAGGCTCACCGTCAGCCAGGCGTTGTCGCCCTTCTTCGCGTCCAGGCCCGCCTCGATGGGGGCGTAATGCACGCCGTCGATGGTCACGCCTTTCGCCAGAGCGGCCAACGCCGCCGGAGCGACCGTGCCATGCACCCGCACGCGATACCGCCGGATCCAGCCGGTCGAGGGCAACTCCAAGGTCCGGGCCAGCGCGCCGTCGTTGGTTAGCAGCAACAATCCCTCGCTGGTCAGATCCAGGCGCCCGACGCTGATCACCCGCGGCAGTTGCTGGCGCAATTTGTCGAACACCGTTGGCCGGCCCTCGGGATCGCGATGCGTCGTAACCAGGCCTTCGGGTTTGTGATAGCGCCAGAGCCGTGTGCGATCCGGTTCCTCGACCAGCTTGCCCTCGACGGTGACCAGATCGCCAGGCGTCACGAATGTCGCCGGGTGCGTGACGGTGACGTTGTTGAGGCGGATCTTGCCCTCGGTCAGCAGGCGTTCGGCGTCGCGCCGGCTGGCGACGCCGGCGCGCGCCAGATATTTCGCGATCCGGTCGCCGCGAGGGGGTGCCGCGGTCTCGCTCATGGCCGGCACGCCGCGACCAGCGCGTCGAAAATCCGCCGGTCGCCTGGGTCGATGAAATATTCCGGATGCCACTGCACGCCGAGGCAAAACCGGTAGCGCGCGTCCTCCACCCCTTCGATCACCGTATCGGCGGCGACCGCGTTGACGACCGCGTAAGGTCCAGGTTCGCGCACCGCCTGGTGATGCGCGGAGTTGACGTGCATCTCCGCCGCGCCAACGATCCGGTGCAACAACGTTCCCGCCACGACGGTCACCGCGTGGCCCGGCTCATGCCGCGGGTTCGGCTGCTCATGCGCCAACGCGTCCGCGACCGTGTCGGGGATGTGCTGGATCAGCGTGCCGCC
>PLSZ01000414.1 GCA_003164305.1 Acetobacteraceae bacterium | reverse complement strand
CGGAAGTAATCCCAGAAGCCGATATGGACACCCCGCGCCGCCGCCTTCTGCACGACGATCAGATTCGCGATCGAACCGAGGATCGTGAAGTTGCCCGCCAGCGTCGATGCCATGGCGACGGTCAGCCAGGCGATATCGTGTCCCGGCAAATTTTCGATGAACGGCCGGATGACCAATACCGCCGGAACGTTGCTGACCAGGTTCGACAGCANNGCACCGCCGTCACCGCGCTCAGGACGGGCACCTGATCCAGATGCAGACGCGCCACGGCGTTCAGCACGTCTTGCGTTAACAGCGCCTTGCGCGCGCCATCGACGATGATGAACAGGCCGGCGAACATCAGCAGCAACGACCAGTCGATCTCCTTGTAGACCCGGGTGCTTTTCACGCGGCGGGTCAGCAGCAGGAACCCGCCGATGACGATCGCCGCCTTGGCGGGGGGTTGGCCCGCGAAGAACAGTCCGACCATCGCCGCCGTCGCCAGTAACGCGCGCGCCACCAGCACCCGGTTGACCCGCTGTGTCGGCGGCCGCATCGACAGATGGGCACCGCCGGCGAACTCGCTTCGGTGGAACAGCGCGATCAACCCGGCGGTCACCACCAGACCCGCCAACGCCACCGGCCCCAGGGTCAGCGCGAACGTCGTATAGGGAATCCGGGAAAACCCGCCGATCAGGATGTTCTGCGGATTGCCCGTGATCGTCGCGGTCGAGCCGACATTGGACGCCATCGCCACCGCCAGCAGATAGGGCATCGGTTTACGGCCCATGCGCTGCGTCAGGTCCAGCACCAGCGGCGCCAGCACCAGGCAGATCGCGTCATTCACCAGAAACGCGGAAAACACCCCGGACGTCGCGGTGACCGCGCACAGCAGGATCCACGGCCGTTTGGTTCGCTCCACGACCCAAAGCGTGGCGACCGCGAAGAACCCCGACAGCCGCAGGCTCGCGACGACGATCATCACACCCAGAAGCAGGGTGATGGTATCCAGGTCGATCGCCCGATACGCGTCCTCCGGCGACAGCACGCCGGCCGCGACCATCAGGGCGGCGCCGACCAGGGCCACGCCGGCCCGGTCGATGCTGAGCCCAGGAATTTCGCCGATGGCGAGGGCGAGGTAGCTGGTGGTGAAGATGACGGCGGCCGCGATGGCCCGTGCCTGAGCGGCCAGGGCAGGGCTGGCGGGAAACAGGCCGTCGGATAACAGGCCGCGAACCGCGCCGGCCGCCAGGGCGATCCCGACGACCGCGGCCACCGAGGCGATCCCCAGCAGGGCCGGCCAGCGGCGGCGTCCGTTCAGCCGCGTGGTTGGCTCCGTGGGGAGGGCCGCGGGCTGAGCGGTGGAGAGGGCCGCGGGCCGCGGCGTGGGGGAGGCCGCGGGCTGCGCCGTGGATCGCGGCGGGGGTCGCGTCACGGGGTCAGGCGTGCCGCGCCTCCGTTGGCGTGGCGGCGCGCAGCGGCAGCCGCACAATGGTGCCCTCGTCCGGACCGCTGCTGAACACCAGCCGCGTCCCCATCGCCCGCGCCAGCCGCTGGCTCAGCGCCAGTCCCATGATGGAGGGCATCAACAGCGCGTGATTGAGATCGTTGGCGGATTGGAAAGCTCCGGCGGGCCATGTCCCGGTCGCCGCGATCACCGCCGTGTGGTTCACGGGCCCGATCTCGATGCCGATCGCGATGCGTCCGCCGGGCGGCGTATAGGAGATCGCGTCGGCGATCTTGTTCTCCAGGATCCGGCGCGAGGCCCATGGATTGACCTCGACCATGGCGTCCTGGCCGGACGGCATGTCGATCGTCAGGCTGATCTGACGCGACAGGGCGTCCGCGCGGTATGCCTCGGCCATCTGACGCAATAATTGACCGAGATCGATCGGTTCCGCCGGCATCGCCTGGTCTTCGAACTGCGTCAGGTCCACGAGGTTGTCGATCGTCGACGCCAGCCGCCGCCCGGCGCCGCGCACCATCCCCAGGGCGGCCTTCTGGTCCGGCCGGCTGTCGGCGGCCACGAGTTCAAGCACGCCGATGATCGAGTAGAGCGGGCCGCGGATTTCCTGGCTGAGATTGGTCAGAACCTCCGTCTTGATGCGCTCCGCCCCCTCCGCCCGCCTGGTTTGTTCGGTCAGTTGCTCCTGCACCGCGCGCGCGTGCCAGGTGAACGCCGCGGTCGCGAGCAGCGCCAGGATCGACAGCGCGCGGTTTTCGACCAGTTCCTTCACATCGACATCGAGCGTCGGAAAGAATGATCCGACGACAACCATCGCGCAGGCGATCGTGGTCAGCACCCAGACCGCGCGCCGGTGGCGATAGAACACCGCGGTCACGATCAGCGGCGCGTAAAACACGCCGAACGCCAGCGTGTTGGCCGAGGCGAGGTCGGCGATGAACGCGGCGAGACAGCCGGCGTAAATCGTCGCGACCAACCAGGTGGTCCAACCGCGCAACCGCATGGGGACCGCCGGTATTCCGCCGCTCAATGACGCGTTTTCGGGCGCGTCGATCAATTGAGTCCAGCTGTGCGTGGTCACGCGGGCACCTCAAAATCGGAGAGAGTTCATACGCGAAAAAAGTTTCAGGTGGCACGAATAACGCGGCTGTCTGATATCATGCCTCATCGCTGGCCTGATTGACCAGCCATTCGGTCAAAATCGTGGTGCCGTCAAGAAAATCCTCGATCTCCATGGCTTCGAAAGGATTGTGACTGCCATTGGCGTTCCTGACAAAAATCAATCCCATTCGCACACCGTTCGCCGCGAACGCCGCCGCGTCGTGCGACGCCGGGCTGCCGAGATCGATCGTATCGATNNCGCGCCTTCGTTCCGAGATGAAACCGAACGCCGCGCGTTTGCTCGATCCCGGCGACGATCGCATCGACACGTTGGTCCAGTTCCGCGAGAACCGCCTCGTCGTAGGCACGAATATCGAGACTAAAGTGAAAGGCGCCCGGCACGATGGTCAGGCCATGTTGTTTCGCGTCAGTATGAAACCGGCCCAAAGTGCAGGCCATCGGCACACCGCGCCGGTCGTACTCCTCCCATAAACCATCCAGCGCCATGGCGAAGGCCGCGCCCGCCATCGCGGCGTCGCGGCGGAACCGGCGGGGCAGGCCGACATGATCGTTACTTCCCTCGATCCAGGCGTCCGGGTAGCGGAAATTGCCGGGAATGCCGGTGCCGATGCCGACCGCGCGGCCGGCTTCGACCAGCGATGGCGCCTGCTCGATATGCAGTTCGATGAACGCGCGCAACCGGGCCGGATCGAAATATCGCTGTCCCTGACGCAGCTTTTCGGGATCGCCACCGCATTCCGCGATATGGTCCGACAACGGGCGGCCGGTGTCGATCCGGCGCGCGTCGAGGCTTCCGTCGGGCAAAACCCCAAGCGCTGAGCGGCTGCCGATATACGACACCTGAAACCAGATGCTTTCTTCGGCGCGGATCCCCATCACGGTAACGTTATGCGGCAAAGTATATTCCAGCGAGCGCAACGCCCGGATCGCCACCAGACCGGCGACGACACCCGCGGCGCCGTCGAAGTTGCCGCCGTGCGGAACGCTGTCCAGATGCGAGCCGATGACGACCGGTTTCGCCGCCGGATCGCGGCCAGGCATGGTCATGTACAGATTGGCGGCGGCGTCCCGCTCGATCGTCAGGCCCATCTCACGCGCCACCGCGGCGCAACTGGCGTGCGCCCGCTGTTCGCCCGCGCCGTAAGGATCACGCGACACGCCTGGTTCATCGAGCCCATCGCGGCGCAGTTGGTCGAACAATCCGGCGGCGAAATCGCGCGATTCTCGTACCGCCGCGCCGATCCGCGCTGCCCCGATCGGCGCGCCACCTGGCTCCGGGATTGGAGTGTGAACCATTTATCGTTATCGCCTCCGCCGTCGCGATCATGCGGATACTGGCGTATCGCGGCGCCCGTCGCTATGCAATTCCGGCTCATTCCGCCGGTCTGTTCCACCCGGCCCATTTCCCCAGGCCCACTTCCCCAGGCC
>PLSZ01000637.1 GCA_003164305.1 Acetobacteraceae bacterium | reverse complement strand
CGGACACCCACGCGCATCAGCCAGACTTCCAGCGCGGTCCAGCCCTCGGCGCCACTGCCGCCCCACGGCGAGCCGTTGTCGCACAACATCGATCCGGGCAACCCGTAACGGTGGAACAACGACGTCAGATGGCTCTGAACCGTGACCCTGGTCTCGTCGGCGCGGGCGACCAGGCCCAGGGAATANNGTCCATCTGCCACAACTCGTTCGGCGCGGACCGCTCGAAACGCTGAAATGGCCGGTGTTTGGGCGCCTCCGCCGGGTCCAGCCGGCCATGACGGCGCGGAATCTCCGTCACCGTCGAGGGCGATGGGACGCCCGAGACGCCCAGATCGCGCAACCGGCGCGCCAGCTTGCGACCGCCCCAGAATGGGTGGGCGCCACGCAGCGCCACGACCTGAGCCTCGATCCCGGCATCGCCGCGCGCCGGACTGCTCAGCGGACGCCGCGAACGATCCGCGAGGCCCGACTCGCCCGCCTCACGGTGGCGGCGAAGATACAGATGGCCGGTCTGACGGCTGACGCCAAAGCGGCGACACAACTCCGCCACACTGACATCGCCCGCCTCGGCCAGACGAACAAACTCCTGACGGTGGTCCATGATCGTTCCTGACTTCCAAGGCATGGCGATGCTCCTTCACAGCGCCAAACCTAAAGGTGTCAGGGATGTCTCCGAACAGGTGNNGCGATGGCTCGGTCAAGCCGAGCCATGACGTGGTTCAATGTTTCGGACGCCTGGCATAACACCTTAATTTGTCACACAGTGCACCTCCTCCAGCGTGGCCTGTTATCCTTTTGGCACCAATAATTCTCATCCCCCGCGGCAGTGCGATTACCACTCAGCAGGTCTTCTCGCCATTAAAGGCAGACCGGCGCCGGGGAGGCGATGGGGTTTGGGCTTCATCCCCGGCCATGGATTTAACAAAACGTGATTCGAGTTATATTTTGGATGCATTCAGCCGCTGGAACGCATATCGTTGAGGGAAGCTGATCATCAGGCCGTGACGCGGGTGACCCGGTCGTGTGGTGGTAAGGCAACGGGGGCGAGCGGCCTGGCATCGATTTGATAGCGTGACCCTCGCGTCCGACCCCCGCGGGCGAGCCGGAGAAGATCGACAAATGGGAACTCGTTCGGCTCGAATAACGGAAGAATCTGTCACCCGAAGCATTGCCGCGATCTACGAAGCCGCGGTGGCGCCGGATCGCTGGACCGCCGCGCTTCAGCAACTGCGTGAGTTGTTCGCGCTCGGGTCAACGGCTTACCTCGTGCATTCCGCCGACCGGACGAATATCGAACGGGTCACGGCGGAAGTCGATCCCGAAGGTCATCGGGCGAACGTCAACATTCTGCTACGAGACAGTGTGTTCTACGGACGGGGAAAAGCCTGGCACGCCGGCCAGGTCATGCGGACGGCCGAAATGATCCCCACCCAGGCATTCCTGCGGTCCCGCATGTATCAGGAATACTGGCGTCCGCGCGGACTGTGGGACGGACTGCGCATGACCATTTCGGTTGCCCCGAACGGCGTCAATCACGGTCTTAACCTGCTTCGGCCACGGTCGATCGGCCAATTCGAAGAAGCCGAGATCGCCGTGGCGCGTGCCCTGATGCCGCATCTGCGGCGCGCGGTCGAATTGAGGCGGCGTCTCAGCCACGTCGATATGCTGGCGTCCGCCGCGCTGGCCGCCCTCGACGCGCAAAAGCACGGCATTCTGCTGCTGGATCAGAATGGCCAGGTGCTGCACAGCAACGCCGCGGGCGACGCCTTGTTGCGCGACGCCGATGGCCTGAGCGCCACCCGCGGCATGCTTCAGGCGGCGACCTCGGCCGCGACCAACCGGCTGCGGGCGGTGCTCGCCGCCGCGGCGGGCGCGGGTGGTGTACCGCCACGCGCGGGCGCGTTGCGTCTGCCGCGTGCCAATGGCCGGAGCGCGCTCGCGCTGCTCGCGATGCCATTCCGCGCGGAAGCGCATTGGTCGCTGCACCATAAGCCCGCGGTCCTCGTCTGCGTCACCGATCCGGAACTTGTCGCGACGTTGCCGGGCCGGCAAATGGCCGAATTGTTCGGTCTGACCGGCGCCGAGGCCGCGCTGGCGACCGATCTTTTGGCCGGAGAAGGATTGCGCGAAATAGCGGACCGCCGCGGCCGCGGTATCACGACAGTTCGAAGCCAACTGGCGAAACTCATGGCGAAGACAGATGTCAATCGGCAAAGCGAGTTGCTTCGATTGCTGGGAAGCCTCCCCCGCTTGCGGGATCTGAACTGAGTTCATTCCACCGCGCGACGACCCCGGCTGTTTCCTCATTCGTTCGTATGATGACGGTATCTTCGTCGGATCGCTACGTTGATGACCGATTGGAGGCCATCCGCATGAGTATTTTTCCATACACCTTTCCAGACACAAGCCGCCTGACCGGCACGCCAAATCAACATTTCCCTCGCCGGCCGCGCGTGGTCCCGGCGACCCGATCGGTATTGATCGCCGCCGCGAGTTGGGCGGTCCTGGCCTTTGGCGGCGTTATGCCGGCGCGCGCCTATCTTGTCGGAACATCCGTCGGGATCGGCTATTATGGTGGTGGCGACAGCGCGGTCGACTCCTACAATTTCAATGAATTCGGCGGAAATTTCGGCCCAACCGGCGCCTATAGCAACTTCAATTGCGGGGTAGGATACCCC
This sequence comes from Acetobacteraceae bacterium, assembly GCA_003164305.1. The sequence goes on along the minus strand of PLSZ01000637.1, from coordinate 11,875 downwards.
CTCGACACGTGCTCGGGTGGTGTATCGGGAACCACGAGCGCGGCCACCAATCTGACGGCCAGTTCGTCCAGCGCGACGATGTCCTACAGTTCCTATAACCAGTTCGCCAATAACGGGTCGTATAATCCCGCCATGACTCAGTCCGGCGCCGCGGTCGCCAATCTCGCGGCCGGAACGATCGGCGTCTCGGGCACCGGCAGCATCAATGGCACCACCGGCGGCGACGTCCAAAGTCAGGCCGCCATCGCGGATACAATCCATTTGACCGTGACCGGTGCCCCGACCAATATCTCGATCAGTTTCACCACCGAGGGCCTGGTGACGCCGGCCGGGCAAACCATCCCGGGTATCCAGCCTTCCGTGGGGACCGCGCTGGTCTTCGGCGGCGCGTCCTACAACAGCGTCATCAATGTCAGCACCAGCCTCATCAATGGCGGCTATGTCTACCAGCCACAGGTCGGTAGCGAGAGCGCGAGCGGATGGGTGTCCTACGGCTTCTCGCCCAATGGCCCAGGCCTGCTGACGTTCAGCGGCGTGTACGCGTTACCCGTTGGGGAGACCGACGTAAACATTGACGCTGACATGCTGCTGAACGCCGGTCTGGGTGGAACCGCCGCTTACCTGGATACCGGGACTTTCTCCATGACGCTGCCCGGCAACGTCAGTTTCACCTCGGACTCGGGCGTGTTTCTGATCGACGCGGGACAGAGCGACGTGCCGGAACCGGCGAGTCTCACGATCTTCGCCGCGAGTCTCGGGCTGCTTCCGTTGATGCGGCGTCGTGGTCCGCGGTCGTCATCGCCCCAGGACATTTAACTTCAGATCGATTGCCCGCGGCGACGCTCAGCAACGACCCGGTGATCCATACCAGCACCGTGCCGCGAGAGATCTCCGGGTCGAGCCCCACTGGCGCTGAAATAGTGTCGCGGATTGAACGGCACCGTTCCCGAATCGTCATGGTCCGGCTCGACCGGACCATCGGTGTGCCCAAANNGCCACGCCGCTCGCCGTGCTATTTTCGCCTATGGGGTCGTGCCCCATGGGCCGAAACATCCTCTTGGACCCGTACGCCCGCGGCTAGGGTGCGCCGCGGGCGGCATGGGACGGCGCATGCTCGAGGTCGAACAGGAAGCGTTTCGCCCATGCGGCGGCGGTGTTTCGCCAGACCGCCTCTCGCATCGTCCCCCAACGTGCCCTCCGCTCCTCCAGCGGCATCGTGAGGGCCAAATTCAACGCTTCGGCGATCTCGTCCGGATCGTATGGATTGACCAGGATCGCGCCGTCCAACTCCACCGCCGCGCCGGCGAAACGCGACAGCACCAGCACCCCCGGATCGTCGGGCTTTTGCGCCGCCACATACTCCTTGGCGACCAGGTTCATGCCGTCGCGGAGTGGCGTGACCAGACCCACGCGCGCGAGGCGATAAAATCCCGCCAGCGTGGCGCGTCCCACCGGGCGCGTCAGATAGCGCAACGGTGTCCGATCGAAATCCGCGTACTCGCCATCGATGCGGCCCACCAGGTCATCGAGTTCTCGACGGAGCGCGCGGTACTGCGCCACGTCGCCGCGCGACACCGGCGCGATTTGCAAATATCGCACCCGGTTCCGGTGGTCCGGAAATCGTTTCAGCAACTGCGCGAAACCGCGAAACCGCTGCGGCAGCCCTTTGGAATAGTCCATCCGATCGACGCCGAGGATCAGCGCCCGACCGGCCATGCTCTCCGCCAGCCGGACGACCTCCGGCCCGCGCTCCGCCCGCACGGCCGCCTTAAGCAGCGCATCCGGATCGATGCCGACGGGATAGGCCGCGGCCCGCACCGGGATGCCGAGCCCGTGCAACAGGACGTTGAGGTTTTCCGCGTCTTCCGCCACCTGCATGCCGACGACGTCGTAAGCGGCCATGCTTCGCAACAGCGTGTCCGCCTGCGGGAGACATTTGAACAAACCCGGCGGCGGAAACGGCACGTGCAGAAAGAAGCCCATCGGACCGGCGACACCGAGATCGCGCAATGCCTGGCCAAGCGGGAACAGATGATAATCGTGCACCCAGATCACATCGTCCGGCCGCAACAGCGGCGCCAGGAATTGGGCGAAGGCCGCGTTCACCGCGTTGTAGGCCTTCAGGTCGTCGCGCCGGAACTCGGATAATCCGACCCGGCTGTGCAGCAGCGGCCACAACATCCCGTTCGCGAAACCATTATAGTATCCGCGATAGTCCGCCTCGGCCAGATCGATGGTCGCGAACGTGGTGCGGCCGGTCTGGGCCATGCGTGGCTCAACCGGTGTGCCGGCGGTCACGACATTGCCGGACCAGCCGAACCACAGGCAGTCGCGCCGGAGCACGGCGTCGTGCAGCGCCACCGCGAGGCCGCCCGCCGATTGGTTCCGGCCGCGTGGCACCGGAACACGGTTGGAGACGATGACCAGCCGGGCCATTCTAATGGACCGGGTCGGGGCCGAACGTCACGCCGGGCCCCTGGTCAATGCCTGAGCCGACACCCAACGAGAAACGAGTTGCCGGACTCCCCGGCCTTTCCCGTCATCCTCGGGCTCGACCCGAGGATCTCTCGACACGCCGAGGAGTTCGAAAGTCGGACGCGGAGTTTGGGCCGGCCGATCCTCGGGTCGAGCCCGAGGATGACGATGGAGGGGCCGAGGATGACGATGGAGGGGCCGAGGATCACGATGGAGGGGCCGAGGATGACGTTCGGAGGAAAGGTTTTCGCCTCCGCCGGCCTTACGTTGATGCCTATGGGTCTCGGGCCGGGGATCCATGCAGGCACCGCGCGGAGATTGATCCCCGGGTCGAGCCCGGGGATGGCGGGGATAGGACGGTATCCCGACGCGATAATTTCTGGGCGACGCCTTAAGTCGATTGTCACCGACGGTCGATCCGTCGCGGTGACGGGCCGAAGTGCTCGTGGGCGTCACGTGCCGATGCCGCCCAACGCCATGTATTTGACCTCCAGGTAGTCCTCGATGCCGTATTTGGACCCCTCGCGGCCCAGTCCGGACTGTTTGACGCCGCCGAAGGGAGCTTCGGCGGTGGAGATGATGCCTTCGTTGATGCCGATGATGCCGTATTCCAGCGCCTCGGCGACGCGGAAGACGCGGCCCACGTCGCGGGCGTAGAAATACGAGGCCAGGCCGAAATCAGTGTCGTTGGCCAGTTTGATCGCCTCTTCCTCGGTCTTGAAGCGGAACAAAGGCGCCACCGGGCCGAAGGTTTCCTCGCGGAAGATCAGCGCGTCCGCCGGCACGTTCGCCAGGATCGTCGGCTGGAAGAAGTTGCCGCCGAGCGCATGACGTTTGCCGCCAGTAACGATCGAGGCGCCATGGCGCAGCGCGTCCGCGATGTGCTCTTCCACTTTCGCCAGCGCGTCGGCGTTGATCAGCGGGCCCTGGCTGACGCCGGCTTCCATGCCGTTGCCGACTTTCATCGCCTCGACCGCCGCCTTCAGCTTTTCCGAGAACGCGTCATACACGCCGTCCTGCACCAGCAGCCGGTTGGCGCAGACGCAGGTTTGCCCGGTGTTGCGGTATTTGCTGGCCATCGCTCCTTGCACCGCCGCGTCCAGGTCGGCGTCGTCNNCGGCGCGTTGCCGCCCAGTTCCATGGAGGTTTTCTTGATGGTGGCGGCGCATTGGGCGAGGAGTTTGGCGCCGACCTCGGTCGATCCGGTAAAGGACAGTTTCCGCACCAGTTTGTTACTTGTGAGTTCTTCGCCCATGGCGCCGGACGGGCCGGTGAGCACGTTGCACACGCCGGGCGGCATGCCCGCGCGTTCGGCCAGCACGGCCAGCGCGAGGGCGGAGAACGGGGTCTGGCTGGCCGGCCGGATCACGCCGGTGCAGCCGGCGGCCCAACCGGGACCGGCTTTGCGGGTGATCATGGCGGACGGAAAATTCCACGGCGTGATGGCGGCGAACACGCCGATCGGCTCCTTGGTCACCAGGATGCGGCGGCCTTTCGCGTTTTGCGGGATGGTGTCGCCGTAGACGCGCAGCGCCTCATCGGCGAACCACTCGATGAAGCTGGCGGCGTAGGCGATCTCGCCTTTGGATTCCGACAGCGGCTTGCCTTGCTCGGCGGTCATGATGACGCCGAGGTCGTCGGTGTTGGCCAGCATGAGGTCGGACAGCTTGCGCAGGATGGCGCGGCGTTCCTTGGCCAGCATGGCGCGCCAGGCGGGGAAGGCGCGGTTGGCGGCCTCGATGGCGCGGCGGGTTTCGGCTGTGCCCATGGCGGGGACTTCGCCGACCGCCTCGAAGGTGGCGGGGTTTTTGACCACGATGGTGCGGCCGTTGTCGGCTTCGACCCACTTGCCGTCCAGGTAGTTGGCCTGGCGGAACAGGGTGGGGTCCTTGAGCGGCAAGGGAGAGAGAGGGTTCAGCATCGGCGTGTCCTCCTGGGGGTCGTGGGTTAACCGAATAATAGGGAGTTTGGGGGAGATTGTCAGGGTCGGCCGGCGTTTCCGAGGTGAGGAATGGCTTTATCAACCCCCGCGATCCCCATATGGTCCCCGTGACGAACACGATCCTGAGACATGGGGACTGGACGATGGCACCCAAGACCGGGGCAACTGGTGAGACCGGCCTGCTGACCCGCAATCCATGGGTGACACGGCGCGCGCTGACCGTGGCCGAGTATCACCGGATGGGGGAGGTCGGCATTCTGACCGAGGACGACCGCGTCGAACTCATCGAGGGAGAGCTGATCGCCATGTCGCCCATCGGCAGCGCGCATTCCGGAACCGTGAACGCGCTTAATCACTGCCTCGTCCGCGCCATTGGGGACCGAGGCGTCGTGGCGGTACAGAACCCGGTTCAGCTTGACGATCTGAGCGAACCGCAACCGGATTTCTCGGTGCTGAAGCCGAGGGATGATTTTTACCGGCGCGCGACGCCGCGACCGGCGGATGTTCTTCTGATCATCGAGGTCGCGGACAGCAGTCTGAACTACGATCGTAATGTGAAACGATCGCTGTATGCGAGGCATGGCATCCCTGAGTTCTGGATCGTCAACCTCGCGGCGGGCGAGATCGAGGTGTGCCGGTCGCCAGAGGGCGAGCAGTACGCGTCGGTGACGCCGGTCGGCCGGGAGGCGGTGCTGGAGCCTCAGTTGCTGCCAGGCGTGACGATCCCGGTCGCGGCGTTGCTGGGATAACGCGCGGGCCGGGATCACCGCAGGCCGGTCAGCTTGTTCCACTCCTTCGCGTAGGCCGCGTGAGTCGCTTCGAACGCGTCCCAGTCTTCCGGGAACAGCAATTTGAAGTTCGTGATCGGCTCCCCGCCCGGCGGCGGCGGCACGTCGGCGCGCGGCGAATGGTAATACAGCGCCGCCGTTGCCGCGGTCTGGCCGGGAACGCCGAGGAACCAATCCATGAACAGGCGCGCGGCTTCCGGATGCGGGGCTTCCTTGACCGCGCCGTAGGGTTGCGGCGTGGCGATCAGGCCCTCGGGCGGGATGACGAACTCGACCGGCGCGCCTTTGGCCTTCATGATCAGATATCCCGAGTATTGCGCGGTCATCGCGATCTTATCCTGGCCGCTGACGAGGCGGTCGAACTGTTGCACGTAGGAATCGAACGCGTGCGGCTTCAACAGGGCGAATTTCTCCCAGTATTCCGGACCATATAGTTTCCGGATCACGTACCAGGTGACATGTTGCAATCCAGAAATGGTGACCTTGACGGAGATGTTCTCCGCCCATTTGGGATCGAGCAGATCAGTGTAGGTCTTCGGCGCCTCGGCCGCGGAAACCAGTGTGGGATTGTAGGCGATGCCGGCGATGGTGACCGCGCCCCAGTTCCAGTAGCCTTCGGGTTTGCTTTTATATTCGGGTTTGTAGGCCGCCATCTCGGGCGAGACGTAATGCATGTAGCCGCCGCGCTTCTGGAAATCCGCGGCGAAACCGAGGTCGGAGATTTGCACGGCATCGACCGAGTAGACCTGGCCTTGCCGTTCGGCGAGCAGCTTCGCGTACAGCGCGCCGGCCTGGAGCCTCAGGTAGCTGGTTTTGATCTTTGGGAACGTCGCGTGGAAGGCGGCCAGCAGTTTTTCCTGGGCGATTTCGGGGTCGGTCGAATAGAGGACGAACGCGCCTTCCTGTTCGGCTTTGGCGACGTCCGCGCAGGTGCGGAACCCGTCCATTTGCCGCGGGTTCGCGCAAGCGGGGTCCTCCGCGTGCGCGGGGTCGGCCAGTATGACGGCGCAGCACAGCGCGGCGAACAGCGATCGAAGGCGCATTGGTTCCCTCCCAGGGGTTCGTTGGCGCCATCAGAGGGGACAAGGGAGGGGAGGGCAAGCGGCGTGTGCCTTCCGCCTCAACCGGCTACTGCTGTTGCCTCCAATCCCAGAAACGCCGCCAGCGCCTTTCCGACCGTCCGCATCAGTGCTTTATCCAGATGTCCGATCACGGGACCGGCCCGCCCGCGCGGGATCGTCACCGCCTTGTCGATCATGATCTGCGAGGGGACGCGCAGGCCGTTTTCCGGCGTCGGCGACACGGTGACGCGAACCAGATGCTCGGCGTGGATTTCACTGGTCAGGCGCAAAACGGTGACAGAGGGCAGGGCCGCGAACGCGTCGTCCTGTACGACCAGGGCCGGTCGCGGCTTTCCATAATCCCCACCGATCGCGACCGTCACGAGGTCGCCGCGCCTCACGCCTTCCACCCGGTCGAAAACGCGTCACGGTCCAGTTCCGCGTCCAGTTCTCCCACGGCCGCATGCTCGTCCGATCCGGGATCGCGCGCGCGCGCCGCGATAGCCAGCGACTGCCGGCGAGCTTCGCTCTCGAACGCATCGCGCCGCTTTTGTTCGACGTAAGATCGCATGAAGCGGCGCAACAGCTCCGCGGCCGGTTGGCGATCTGCCTCGGCGGCTTCAGTGAAGGCCTCTTTCAGGGCGGGATCGAGCCGGAAGTTGAAGGTTGCGTCTCTGCTTTGCTGGCCGTTGATCGGCAAACGAGCCTCCTGTAATTACAGTATGTAGTTATGGGGTAGAAATGCGCCGGTTGCAACGATCGCGCGGTAGGACCGTCGGCCGGGGAACCACGGTCTCAGACGTGGGGATCGGACGGCCGATGCGCGATCGCCTCAAGACTCCGCGGTGAACCAACGAAAGCAACTAATATCCCGCCGTCTTCGGCTCGGTTTCTGAGGCACGCGCCGCCACCCACTCCCAACGGTCAGTGTCCGATCAGGCGAGGGAAGGGCATCACGGAGGGCGCGGAGCACGCAGAAGGTCGCGGCGAAGATCAGAATCGCGGTTCGGGCGTAATCCGGCGTCACACCGCGCGAAGCGCCAGAATTCTATCTCCGCGTCCTCCGGCGTGCGCCGCGCCCTCCGTGATGCCCTTACTTATTTGATTAACTTACTTGCTTTGCCTGACGCCGGCCCGACCGCCATCCCCTGCTGTAGCGGCGCACGGCGCCCGAGATCTCGCGAAAACGCGCCTGGGCGCGACCCGCGCGGCCATTTATGCTCCAATAGGGTCGAGGCCCTGAGATGCTGTCGTTCCGGAATGCCGCCAGCAACCCTGCTGAGCGCGGAAAATGTCTCATGCCTCCGCCCAGATGGGGTATACCTCAATGAGAATATGATCGCCTGGGCTGACTTGTGGACTTCTCGAACCGACGTGTTTCAGATAGGCGCGAGGCAATGGCAATTTTGGTGCGGGTCGCATCGGCCGCGGACCTCGACGATATCGTCAGGCTCAACCGGGACGTGCAGCAGCTCCACGCTGAACTTGAACCGTCTTTTTTCAAATCAAACGTCAACAACGAAGAAGTTGCCGCCTTCTTTGCCGCGAAACTCGCCGTGTCGGAGAACCATATCCGACTGGCCGATAGCGGCGATGGCCCAAATGGCTACGTGTGGTTTGAGATGCAGGTCCGCCCGGAGACGCCATTAACGCTTGCCAGGAAACGTATCTATATTCACCACTTATCAGTCCAGGCGGCAGCTCGCCGTCATGGCATCGCCTCCGCGCTGTTGAGGCAGGTCGAAGCCGAGGCACTGGCCGGCGGCATCACGAATATCGCGTTGGATACCTGGGCAGCAAATGGATCGGCACGCGGCTTTTTCGCTGCTCGCGGCTTCGCTCCATTCAATTTCTCGCTTGGAAAGCGACTAACATAGATTAACTTTGGGTCGATAGCGGGATTCGTGCGTCGCCGGTGATCTATTGTGCGTCCGTCTCAGCGAGCGTGCGCCGCATCTCAACGATTGCGCGTCTGACGCCTGGCGCTGGATCAGCAACGAACGCGGGTTCGTGGCTTCCATCACGCCGCCTTCGCCACAACCCCACCGCCAAACCGCTCAAACCGGAACGGGGCAGGATCGACCACCGGCGTCGCGCCCATCACCAGTTCCGCCATCAACCGTCCGGCACCCGGACCAATTCCGAAACCATGACCGGAAAACCCGCTCATCAGGAAAAACCCGGGCACCGCCTGCACCGGACCGATCACCGGCACCGAATCCGGCGTCGAATCGATCAGCCCGCCCCACGCCTGGGCGATCTTCGCCTGCGCGAACGCCGGGAACGCCTTCGCCAGGTTCAACCGGCTCTCCTCCACGATCGCCGGGTTGGGTCGCGGGTCCAGCACGCGTGTCGCCTCGAACGGGCTGGCCTGATCCAACGACCAGCGGCGAGGAATGCGCGCTTCCTCGCGAAACCGGCCGATCAGGCGCAGCCGGTATTCCTTGCGATTGCGAATCGCCGCGCTAAAAAACTGAGGCAACAGGCGGAAACTATCCGGTACCAGATGCGCCTCGTACTTATTCCGCCGCGCCACCGTATACCCGCCGTCCTTGCGCTTGCGAAACGCGAAATCCGGGCCCGCGACGGCGAGTTCCGGCGGCCCGTCCAGCTTCTCGGTGCGCATCACCGAACCGAGGATCTTCAATTGCGGAAAGTCGATCCCCATGTTGCCGCAAAACAGCCGGGACCACGCGCCACCCGCCAGCACGGCGGCATTGCAATCGATCGTTCCGCGCTCGGTCACCACGGCGCTGATGCGGCCGCCTGTCGTTTCGAACCCGCGCGCCGCGCATCCCGTCACCACCACCGCCCCCAACCGCCGCGCCGCCTGGGCCATCAGAGGCACCGCCAGTTGCGGCTCCGCGCGGCCGTCATTGTCGGTGTACAGGCCGCCGGCCCAACGGCGGCTGGAGCCGGGAACGATGCGATCGACCTCGTCCGGGCCGATGACGCGGCTGCGCACCTGCCATTGCCGGGCGTTCTCCAGCCAGAGTTCGTAGGCCGCGACCTCCTTCGGAGTTTCGCATAAATAGCAGGCGCCGGCTCGGGTAAATCCAACTTCGGCGCCGACTCGTTCCGCCATCAGATCCCACTGGCGCAGGCTTTCGATCGCCAGCGGGATCTCCGCCGGGTCGCGCCCCTGGGTGCGGCAAAAGCCCCAGTTGCGGGAGGATTGCTCGCCCGCCAGATGGCCTTTTTCGACCAGCACGGCGGAGACGCCCTTTTCCGCCAGCGACAGCAACGTGCTGACGCCGGCGATGCCGCCGCCGATGACGACGACGTCGGCATGCTTCGGCGGTGCGGCGTCGGTTTCCACCGCGATCAGTTCGGGTCCCATGTTTCGAGTCCTTGGCGAGCAGGTTGCAAGGATGCCATGATCACGCCTTCAGGCCAAAGGATCTCGGGGATGTCACAAGCGATCATGACCATGCGCGCCGTCCTGCTTTTCATCGCGGCGTTGCTGCTGACCGGCGGGGCAGGGTACGCCCAGGGCAGCGGGTCGGCGACGCTGGACGCGGTGAAGGCGAGGGGGCAGTTGCTGTGCGGCACCGGGGGGGAAATCCCGGGGTTCTCCATGCTGGACAGCACGGGGGTGATGAAGGGTCTCGACGCCGATTACTGCCGCGCCATCGCGGCGGCGGTGCTGGGTGACGCGAATAAAGTGAAATTTGTGCCGGTCACCGCGCAGACGCGTTTCACCGCGCTGCAATCTGGGGAAATCGACGTTCTGGTGCGCAACACCGGGTGGTCGTTGACCCGCGAAGCGAGCCTCGGGCTGCTGTTCGCCGGGGTGAACTTCTGGGACGGCACCAGCATCATCGTGAAGACGGCCTCGGGCGTGAAATCGGTGAAGCAGTTGGGCGGCGCGACGATCTGCGTGCTGCCGGGCACCACGACCGAGCTGGATCTCGCCGATTGGGCGCGCGCGGAAAACATTAAATACACGCCGGTGCTGATCGCCAGTTTGAACGAAATTCGCCAGGCGTTTCTGGCGGGACGTTGCGATGGGTATACGACCGACAGCTCGCAGGTCGCGGGCTTTCGCTACATGCAAGGCGCCAAGGCGAGCGAACTGACGATCCTGCCGGAGCCGATTGGCCTGGGGCCCAGTGGCGCGATGGTACGGAAGGGCGACGATAAGTGGTACGACATCGTGCGGTGGACGCATTTCGCCACGCTGGTGGCGGAGTCTCTGGGCGTGACCAGCAAGAATGTCGATACGTTCGCGGATACCAAAATTCCCGACATTCGGCGGTTGCTGGGAATGGAGAGCAATCTCGGCAGCCAGTTGGGGCTGGATAACGCATGGGCCGCGAATATCGTGCGTCAGGTCGGCAATTACGGGGAGTTGTACGAGCGGAACATCACGCCGATGGGGCTGGACCGAGGGAAGAACGCGCTGTGGACGAAGGGCGGGCTGCAGTACGCGCCACAATTACGGTGAGCGTTATGGCATATCGTCCAGGAATGGCCGCGATAGATAATCGTTAAGCTCCAGACAACCAGGTCCAACAATCCGGGTGCGTGAATCGCCGGCGCGATGTCTGGTCCGGCGGTTCCATTACGGCATAGCATCGTACGGGGTCGCGCCGTGCCTGGCGGCGGTCCCCTCGCGGGCCCGGGAGTGTTATACCGAGACGGTGGACGCCATGTCTTAAGGCGCGGCCATGAACGATGCCGTGATCAGGAGGAATCCATTGTCTGCACTCTTGTCAAAAGCCGCCCGCGGCCTGGTCACCGCGCGGAGATTGTCGAAGGCCGCGATCATGAGAATTTCTTCGCGGATTTCGGGATTCACTCCGTCCGGGCCTCGACCCGGTTGGCCAGCCCCCGGCAGGCGGGACATCATTCAGATGGCCGCGACACTCACATTCACCTATCCATTCAGCCCCGACGATATCGCGCTGCTGCACAAGCTGTTGGGAATCCCCGGCGGCGAGAGCCCGCCCGCCACTGGCCCCACCACTGGCCCCATCGGTGCCCCTGCCCCCGCGGCGGGAGCAAGCATGCCGCCCGCCGTGGACTATTTCCCGGCCGACCCCGGTTTGGCGCCGTTCCCGTCCCCGGAGAACTCGCAAATGCTTGTTCTGGGGAAGACCGTCTCCGGGCGGCCTTATCTCAAAGATAAGCTCGGCCGCGTCCACCAACTTAAAATCAACGCCGCCGGCGAACCGGAGTACTGGGTGAATGGCGGTAGCCAAATGGCGGGCTGGAGCGCGCATGCGAATGGCCCTCCCGCGCAACTGCTGGTGCGGCAGGGTGGCGTCTACATTTTCCTGACGACCGGCATCACGCAGATGTCGCGGGATGGATCGATTTACAGCACGGCGGTTCCGCCAGCCTGGACGGAAACAGGTGGCGGCACGGCCTTGCCGGCTCTGGCGCCACTTCCCACGCCGTCCGCGGTCGCGCCGGGCAGCAGCGGCCGCACCATCGAGTGCGGGATCGGACACGCCATCCCGACCCTTTCCGCGGCCATCCCAACGGCGCGGGCCGGGGACAAGATTCAACTTTCCGCTGGAATCTACACCGATACGCCGCCGGCCTGGGACGTTCCGCTGCTGATCGATCTCGGTGGCGCGACCTTCAATGCCGCCGGCAAGACG
>PLSZ01000445.1:15331-15607 GCA_003164305.1 Acetobacteraceae bacterium | reverse complement strand
GCTCGACGCGTTCCTGGCGGCCGACCCCTATTCCCGCGTGGCGTGTGAGACGCTGGTCACCACCAACCGTGTCGTTCTCGCTGGCGAAACCCGCGGCCCTGAGTCGGTGACGCCCGAGTTGCTGACCCATCTCGCCCGCATGGCGATCCGTGACATCGGCTATGAGCAGGCTGGATTTCACTGGCAAAACGCCCAGGTGACGGTGCTGCTGCACTCGCAGTCGTCGGATATCGCGCAGGGTGTCGATAGCACCGGCAACAAGGATGAGGGCGCCGG
>PLSZ01000445.1:0-15326 GCA_003164305.1 Acetobacteraceae bacterium | reverse complement strand
CTGCTGCCGGACGCCAAGAGCCAGGTCACGTTGCGCTATATCGATGGCAAGCCGGTCGGCGCGACCTCGATCGTCGTGTCCACCCAGCATGAGGAGCAGCTGGAGCAGGTCGATATCAAACGCATGCTCTGGTCGCTGGTTGAAGAGACGCTGCCCAAGGGCTGGATGCCGCCGGAGGGCGAGTTTTACGTCAATCCAACCGGCAAGTTCGTCATCGGCGGACCGGATGGCGATTGCGGCCTGACCGGGCGCAAGATCATCGTCGATACGTATGGCGGCGCCTCCCCGCACGGCGGCGGCGCTTTCAGCGGCNNGGCAAGGACCCGACCAAGGTGGATCGCTCGGCCGCGTATGCGTGCCGCTATCTGGCCAAGAACGTCGTGGCGGCGGATCTGGCCGACAAATGCACGCTACAGATCAGCTACGCGATCGGCGTTTCGCATCCATTGTCGGTCTATGTCGATCTGCATGGCACCGGCAAGGACGTGGACGAGGTCAAGCTGGAAGCCACTCTGCGTGACGCGATGAACCTGACGCCGCGCGGCATCCGGGAGCATCTGCATCTGAACCGGCCGATTTACGTGCCCACCTCCGCGTACGGTCACTTTGGCCGCGAGCCGGATGAAGCGAAGGGCACCTTCACGTGGGAAAAGACGGATCTGGTGCCGGTGCTGAAGGCGGCCCTCGGCCGGTAAGCGGCACCCGGGTCAAGCCGCCGCCGGACCGGCTCTACGGGCGGGCGAGGGGTCACAAGCTCCGCCCGCGCCAGGAAAAACTGCTGGACGTGACGCTGCCGCGGTTGCTGGTGAACCCGGACGATCCAGGGGGGTCGTTCGCGATCCGCCCGTCCGCGCTGTGGCTGGAAGTCGGCTTCGGCGGCGGCGAGCACGCTCTGGCCCAGATCGCCGCGTTCCCGGGCGTTGGCCTGATCGCCTGCGAAGTGTTCGAGAATGGCATTTGCTCGCTGCTGTCTCGGCTGGTGCCGGAGGGCGGCGAGGCAGACGAGACCTTGCCGGGCAATCTGCGCCTGTGGCCGGACGATGCGCGGCTGCTGCTGGCGAAATTGCCCGACGCGTGTCTGGACCGGCTGTTCCTGCTATTCCCGGACCCCTGGCCCAAGGCGCGCCACGCCAAGCGGCGGTTCGTGCATCCCGCGATGCTGCCCGTGGTGGCGCGGGTGCTAAAGCCCGGAGGCATCTGGCGCGTCGCCAGCGACGATCCGACGTATCAGGAGTGGGTTCGCTCGGTCATGGCGATGCAAGCCCTGTTCGACGCGCCGCCACCGGCGGAGACGAGGCCGATGGGCTGGCCCCCGACCCGATATGAGATGAAGGCGCTGCGAGCGGGACGCGCGCCGCTGTATTGGACGTTCGTTCGCCGGTGACCGCTTAACTCTGGCCGGCTTTCACGACACGAAGTCCGCCATTCGAGCAGGCCACGATCGCCTGGGCCTTGCCGTCATTATCGGAAAACTCAACCAGCGATGTCGTCTCATCGAGCGGTTCGACGACAGTGCCCACGGCGCCACGTGGCAGTCCAAAATCCGGGCGATCAATCAGCAACGCGACCACGTCGAGCAACGCGGGATGGCGTTCTTCCACAGGAGTGTTCACGTTCATCACAGCACCCAACATGAAACCAGCCGGGGACAAATTTCTCCGGTTCGGACGATCCAAAGGCTTCTTACCATCGCGGTGTAACCGTGTCTCGTTAATCGCGAGTCGATACGCCACAGATTGCCCCAGATATCACGCGCCAGCGGCGTGGCTTCGGCGCTGTTCGCCTCTGTGAGCAGCACGGCTCGCAATCAGGCAGCGTGTTCACGACCCAGGCCAAGGGCATTCCGAAAGACACGGGCTTTGTGGCGGCCTCGTGGATGAGTGGGGTTCAGGCAGTAGTTCTCGATTTTGCCGAGATCGACGATCGCCAAAGCGCCGTGCGGAAGATGGAGAGCCATGTTGCCTCACGCGCCGGCGTTGGATGAGGCACATGAGACCACGCCGTGGTAAACAAAGTGTCGATAGTCCTTCCTCTTCGTCTCATCACACGGCATGGTCCTCCGATCTCCGCCCATGCCACAAAAACCACTCCACAGGCGTGATCGTGACGGAAAGGCAACGGTATGACCGCTCCAAAACGTCAGATGCATCTCGGCGTCTTCGTCCTCGGCACCGGCAATCATTCGGCCGGCTGGCGCTACGACGGGGCCGCCACCAGCAACAACCAGCTTGCGGTCATCCAGGAGATCGCCCGCATCGCCGAGCGCGGCAAATTCGACCTGCTGTTCGTCTCGGACGGCCTCGTGATGAACCCGGGCGATCACCCGTCGTTTCTCTGCCGGTTCGAGCCGACCACCCTGATCTCCGTCCTCAGCGCCGTCACCACCCGGCTCGGCCTCGGCGCCACCGTCTCCACCAGCTACAGCGAGCCGTTCAATGTCGCGCGCATTTTCTCCTCGCTCGACCACATCAGCGCCGGGCGCGCCGCCTGGAACGTCGTGACCAGCACGCAGCCCGCCGCCGCGCTCAATTTCAGCCGGAAGGAGCAGATGGAGCACGAGCATCGCTACGAACTCGCCAACGAGTTCGTCGATGTCGTCAAGGGTCTCTGGAGCTGCTGGGAAGACGGCGCCATCGTCGCCAACAAGACGACCGGCCGCTTCATCGACGCCGGGAAAGTCGAGCCGCTGAATCATGAGGGCCGGTTCTTCCAGGTGAAAGGCCCGATCAACATGGCGCGGTCGCCGCAGGGCCATCCGGTGATCATCCAGGCCGGAGGCTCCCCGTCCGGCCTCGAACTGGCCGCGCGCACCGCCGACGTTGTCTTCTCGGTGGTGCAGGATCTCGACAGCGCCAAGGCCGCTTACGCCGACCTGAAGGGCCGGCTCGGGAAATACGGCCGGACGCCGGATCAACTGACGGTGCTGCCGGGCGTGATGCCGATCATCGGTCACACCGAGGCGGAGGCAAAGGAAAAGCTCGCCCGGCTGCAGAGTTTTCTGTCGCCGGACAATGCGTTGGTACTGGTCAGCAGCCGTCTCGGTTACGACGTTTCCGGCCATCCGTTGGATGGGCCGGTGCCGGCGCCACCCCTCGGCCAGGGGACGCGGACGTTTTCGAAGGTGCTTTACGAAACGGCGCGACGGGAGAACATGACGTTGAGCGACCTCTACAACCTGACCGCCGCGGCGCGCGGCCATTGGGTGCTGTGCGGCACGCCGGCGCGCGTCGCCGATACGCTGGAGGAATGGTTCCTCGCCGGCGCGGCGGATGGGTACAACATCCTGCCGCCGTATTTCCCCGGCGCTTTCGATGATTTCGTCGATCTGGTCGTGCCGGAGCTGCAACGGCGCGGACTGTTCCGGCGCGACTACGAGGGCATGACGTTGCGCGATCATTTCGGACTGAAGCGGGTGGCGGTGTAGGGTGGATAGGCTCATATCCACGATCGCTGAAGCGCGAGTCAGGTCGTTGGCACTACGTCATGGTCCACCTTGACCGGGCCATCCGCGTCAACACGACCGGGACACCGATGGTCCGGTCGAGGCCGGATAGACGAATCACGAACGGTACCGTTCCATCTACGGCACTACGCTCCGAGCCAATGGGGCTTGACCCGTTCATCTCACCCAGCACGATGTCGTGAGAGGATGGCCCGGTCGTCCCGGCCCTCGACCTCTCCGCCCTGAAGGAACGAGCCATGGCCGCGCTTGACCCCATTCTCTACACTGACGCGAAGCTGCGCCGCATCCTGTCCACGGTGCGCACCATCGCCATGGTCGGCGCCAGTTCCAACTGGAACCGGCCCTCGTATTTCGTCATGAAATACCTGCAAGGCAAAGGCTACCGCGTCATCCCGGTCAACCCCGGCACCGCCGGCAAGGAGCAACTGGGCGAGAAAATTTATGCGTCATTGCGCGACATCCCCGACAGCATCGACATGGTGGACGTGTTCCGCGCCTCCGACCAGGTCGGCCCGGTGGTTGACGACGCCATCGCCATTGGCGCCAAAGTGGTTTGGATGCAGTTGGGTGTGCGTAACGACGCGGCCGCCGAAAAAGCCGAAGCCGCCGGTATCGAAGTCATCATGAACCGCTGCCCCAAGATCGAATTCGGCCGACTGGGCGGCGAGTTATCCTGGAGCGGCGTCAACTCCGGCATCATCCGCAACCGCGCCGCGCAACCTCCGACCGACCGGCGCGCGAAGCCACAACCGTTGCCCGCCGCGAACGTGTCGTACGGCTTCGAAACCCGGGCGATCCACGCCGGGGCGGCGCCCGACCCAACCACGGGCGCGCGTTCCACGCCGATCTACCAGACCACGGCTTATGTATTCGACGATGTCGATCACGCCGCGTCATTGTTTAACCTGCACAACTTTGGCTACATCTATTCGCGCCTGACCAATCCGACCGTTTCGGTGCTGGAAGAACGCATCGCGTCACTGGAGGGCGGCCGCGCCGCCGTCGCCGCCGCCTCCGGCCATGCCGCGCAGTTCCTGGTGTTCGCGACGATGCTGGAACCGGGCGACGAGTTCCTGGCGTCTCGCGCATTGTATGGCGGCTCCCTGACGCAATTCGGCTTGAGTTTCAAAAAGCTTGGCTGGCACTGCCATTTCGTCGATCCGCTGGATCCGGAGAATTTTCGCCGCGCGCTTACGCCGAAGTGCAAAGCGATCTTCGTCGAAAGCCTGGCGAACCCGGGCGGCGTGGTGGTTGACATCGCCGCGATCGCCGAAATCGCACATTCCGTCGGCATCCCACTGATCGTCGATAATACGCTGGCGACACCGTTCCTGTGCCGGCCCTTCGAGTGGGGCGCCGATCTGATCACCCACTCGACCACCAAGTTCCTCGGCGGCCACGGCAACTCCATGGGCGGCATGGTGGTCGAGTCGGGAAAATTCGATTGGGCGGCATCGGGAAAATTCCCCTCGCTGACCGAGCCGGAACCCGCCTATCACGGCCTGCGCTTCTACGAAAACTTTGGGGATTTCGCCCTCACCACCAAAGCCCGCGCCGTCGCTTTGCGCGACTATGGACCGACGATGGCGCCGATGAACGCGTTCCTGACCATCACCGGCACCGAAACGCTCCACATTCGCATGGAACGCCATTGCGAGAACGCACAGAAAGTCGCCGAATTCCTGGCGGGACACGAGAAGGTCGCCTGGGTCTCCTACGCCGGTCTCGAGTCGAGTCCGTATCGGGCCCTGGCGAAGAAATACATGCCGAAAGGCGCCGGGTCGGTGTTCACCTTCGGCATCAAGGGTGGTTTCGAGGCTGGCATTAAACTGGTCGAAACCGTCGGATTGTTCTCGCATCTGGCGAATATCGGCGACACGCGCAGTTTGATATTGCATCCGGCCTCGACCACGCATCGCCAACTGACCGACGAACAGCGCCTGGCCGCCGGCGCGGGCCCCGACGTGATTCGGTTGTCGATCGGGCTGGAGACGGCGGCGGATCTGATCGCCGACCTGGATCAGGCTTTGGCGGGCGCCTGACTACCCCATCACCACCTGAATCGGCGCCGGCGCGTTGGTCACGCGCAGCACGCCGCACCCCGCCGGATCGCCATCGGCCTGCGCCGGCAACGGTTCGTTGCCGATGAAATCAATCCGGTTCGCCCGAACGTGCCGTACACCGGGCGCATGCCCTAAAAGATTAAATGGCAACGCCGCGCCATACATCATCGCGGACCACGGACCGCCGTGATCGAACAGCATGACCGAGAACCCAGGCTCCCCCGGCCTTGCGTCGGCCGCCAGCCGAAAACGTCCGCCATACAACCGGCCTTTCGACACGATCACGCTCGCCGCCTGAGTTTCCATCTCATCCAGCCGCACCCGGATCGGTGGAAAGCCATAACGCGTCAGTTCCGCCATCGAGCGCAGCACGTACGCCCCCTTGCCGGACAATTTTTTCATCGAAAACGACACGTGCTTCACCACGTGCGCGTCGAACCCCACGCCCAGCATTTGCACGAACAACCGGTCTCCCTGGGCCGATGAGGCAATCCCGGGCCATAACGTCGTCGTGCGCCCGAATGCCAGCGCGGCCGCCACGGCTTTCGGGGAAAACGGCAACCCCAGTTCGTGCGCCAATACATTGGCGGTCCCCAGCGGAATGACCCCAAGCCGCGCGCCGGTTCCCATCAATCCGTTGGCGACCTCGGCGATCGTGCCGTCGCCTCCCGCCGCGACCACCATCGGCTCGCCACGCTTCACCGCTTCCAACGCCAGCGATTCGGCATGACCCGCCCGGCATGTCTCCGCGAGTTCAAGACGCACGCCATTCGCCACCAGAACATCCAGCACACGCCACAGCAAATGCGCGCGACGCCGCCCAGCGACCGGATTGAAGACGATGACCAAGCCGTTTGGCCTTTCGGAGATGGACGCGAATCCATGCGCCGTATGCAATGGAAGATTGCGTCGATGACAGCAAGTCGCGTCAATTGAGTGACGTTTTGGTGACAAAACCATGACTTCGCGCATGCTTGTGGATTTTTCATCTGGTCATCGAAACTTCACTGACGCGGCGCGGGCTTGCCGGTATGTGCTGCGCATTAATGAACGCGCCCCTTCTCTCCGTTCCTGGATTCGGTGCACGCGCCGAATACCGGAGCATCTTCATCTCCGACACCCATTTAGGGACCAGGGGATGCCGCGGCGATTTCCTCGCCGATTTTCTTCGCCGTTGCAGCGCGGAGCATTTGTTTCTGGTCGGTGACATCATCGACGGTTGGCGATTGCGCAAATCGTGGTACTGGGATGAACAACACGACGACGTGCTGCGGCAGATTCTGCGCCACGCGCGGTCCGGCACCAAAGTTACTTACATCCCCGGCAATCACGACGAAATGTTTCGCTCCTGGTTGCCCGCCGGAGTCGATATCAGCGGCATCCGGCTGGTCAAGGAAGCCGAGCACGTCACGGCCGATGGCAAGCGCTTTTTAATCATGCACGGCGACGAATTCGACAACGTCGTCCGCTACGCCAAATTTCTCGCGCTGCTCGGCGACTGGGCTTACACGACCGCGCTGGTCGCCAATCGCTACTTCAATATCGCGCGCCGCCATCTGGGCCTGCCGTATTGGTCGCTGTCCGCCTGGCTGAAACGCCAGGTCAAGGAAGCGGTGAAGGCGATCGATCGTTTCGAGTCCGCGCTGGCTGCCGAGGCACGCCGCCGCGGCTTCGATGGCGTCGTATGCGGCCACATCCACCACGCCGAAATGCGTGAGGTCGATGGCATCATGTACATGAACGATGGCGACTGGGTCGAAAGCTGCACCGCTCTCGTCGAGCACCACGACGGCCGTATGGAACTCATCGATTGGGCCGCCCTGAACCGGCTGTCGTTCTTCGAACCGAAGCAGTCCCGGGTCACGCAAACTGCCTGACCTGATCCCCTTTCCAGACCTGATCGAGATGCTGCCCGACACTCCCTCGCACCGCATCCTGATCGTCTCCGACGCGTGGCATCCGCAGGTCAACGGTGTGGTGCGCACGTTGTCCACCGTCGTCGCCGAGTTGCAGGCGATGGGTCACGTGGTGGACGTGATCGGTCCGGACCGCTTTCGTACCGTTCCGTGTCCGACCTATCCCGATATCTCCCTGTCGCTGTTTCCCCGGCGCAGTCTCGTCCGGATGATCCAGGAGTTTCGCCCGGAGGCCTTGCACATCGCCACCGAAGGCCCTTTGGGTCTCGCGGCGCGCCGCTGGGCTTTGCGCACCGGATTTCGTTTCACCACCGCGTTCCACACCCGATTCGCGGAATATCTGCAAGCGCGCACCGGGATTCCCGTGCGCCCGGTGTATGCCTGGATGCGGCACTTTCACGACGCGGGCGCCGGAACGATGGTCGCCACGAAGTCCCTGCGTGACGAACTGACGGCCCGCGGCTTCAGTCAGATCCGCCCCTGGTCGCGCGGCGTCGATCTCGATCTGTTCAAGCCCGAGCCTCGGGAAAACTGGGACCTGCCGCGACCGATCTTCATTTATGTCGGGCGAGTCGCGGTCGAAAAGAATATCGGCGCGTTCCTGGATCTCGATCTGCCTGGCTCGAAGGTGGTTGTCGGCGGTGGCCCGCGACTGGCGTCGTTGCGCCGCGAGTATCCTGCGGTGACCTTCACCGGCCCGCGCTACGGCGCGGAGCTGGCGCGTGCGTACGCCGGCGCCGACGTGTTCGTGTTCCCCAGCCTGACCGACACCTTCGGGTTGGTGATCCTGGAGTCGCTCGCGTGCGGCACCCCGGTCGCGGCGTTTCCCGTGACGGGCCCCAAGGACGTGCTGACCGGCGCGCGCGGTTGCGTTGGGGCGGTCAGCACCGATCTGCGCCAGGCCGCTCTGGACGCGTTGAGCGGCGATCGTGCCGCCTGTCGCGCGCACGCCGAGCTTTATTCCTGGCGCGCCTGCGCGGAGCTGTTTCTGTCGCATTTGATGCCGATGCGCGAGGCGTCCTGAGGGGAGCGAGCGTCAGGGCGCTGCCCCATAGGCATGGGAATAAGCCATCGGGGAAGAAAATGTCCGCCTCTTCCCGTCATCCTCTGGCTCGACCCTACAAGATTCGCACAAGTGCGGAATGAATATCTCCCATCCAGGACTCGTGAATCCCGCCATAGTCCAGGGGACGCGGCTCGGGCGTTCCGTGTCCGGTTCAGAAGCCTCGTTTGTTTTCGCTCGGTTTTCTGCCGCCTCCGGTCTAAACCACTGATAAGATTCAACCGATCGTTCCAAAGATGTGTGATTGCCGTAGGGTCGAGCCCGAGGATGACGATGGAGGGGCCGAGGATGACGTTCGGGGGAAAGTTTTTCGCCCTCGCTGGCCTTATCCCGATTCCAATGGGCCCGAGCCCCTTATTTGGCTGCTTTGGCGATACCCAGAAACTCCTCCGCCTTCAGGCTGGCGCCGCCAACCAGAGCGCCACCGACGTGCCGCACCGCGAGCAAGCTCCCGGCGTTCGCCGGCCGGACCGAACCGCCGTACAAAATCCGGATCGTCTCGCCGACCGGCCCGAGTTGCTTCACCAACGTCTCGCGGATGAACAGATGCATGGCGGCGACATCCGCCTCGGTGGCGGTTTTGCCGGTGCCGATGGCCCAGATCGGTTCATAGGCGACCACGCCGGCGAAACCGGGCGGCAGGCTGCCCGCCAATTGTCCGCCGATCACTTTGTTCTGATCGCCCGCGACCCGTTGCGCTTCCGTCTCGCCCACGCAGACGATCGGCGTCAGGCCCGAGGCGACCGCGGCCTTGGTCTTGGCCAGCACCAGAGCATCGCTCTCATGATGGTCCCGCCGACGTTCCGAATGGCCGAGAATGACCCAGGACGCGCCGGCGTCGCGCAGCATGGCGGCGGAGATATCGCCCGTATGCGCGCCTTTTTCGTCCGCGTGACAATCCTGCCCGCCGACCGCGACCGCCGATCCGGCCAGGATGCCGGCGACCGTGACGATCTGCGTGAACGGCGGGCACACCAGCAGATCGCAGGCCAGGGGACCAGCGTCGCGCAATGGACCGGCGATCGCCGCCGCGTCCGCGGTCAGGCCATTCATCTTCCAGTTTCCGGCGATCAGTAGGCGCATTTCCCTCTCCGCGGCATTGTTGGTTCCTTTGAACCTGGCGGCGCGGCGGATGCAAGGCGGATAGGATCGGCGGCTGGTCAATGCGACCCGGGAAACGGGCCGCGGCGCGCTCGGCCCGCCGAAAGTAAACGAGAATCTCACCACGAAGGCACGAAGGGCACGAAGCAGATTTTGGGCGCTTCGCGCGCGCGTTCGCTCAGACACCGCGCGCGGCGCAACCAGCCATTCTCATTTTGCCGACCCATCCCCCAATTCGTCATCCTCCGGCCTGGCCGGAGGATCATTCAAGCCCCGCGCGACCGCGAATAGTCGCGCGTTTTCTGACGGGTGCGCGGCGACCGATCCTCCGGCCAGGCCGGAGGATGACGGGAAACGCGAGGGGTTCGCTCAAAATGAGAACTGCCGCGGCGCGACAGACCTTCTTCGTGTGCTTCGTGCCTTCGTGGCAAGAAAGTCCTACTTGCTCCGTGGCCAGGATCACGATCCGAACCGCCAGGTCACCGGCGCATGCGAAGACCGCGTCCTTCCCACCCCAACACCGCTGGCAAACCCCGCTCACCCCTCGTATACGGGGCCGCCTTTCACCCGCCGCCGCCTTTCACCCGCCAATTGGGAAACCTGGGACACACCGGATGATTTCTTCGTTCCGCCGCTATCTGGACACGTGGTACGTCCGCGCCTTCTTTCTGGTGATGGTGGCCGCCTTCATCCTCTGGGGTGTCGGCGACATGTTGCGGGTGGTCGGCACGTCCACCTGGGTCGCCAAGGTCGGCGATACCACGATCGAAGCCCAGACCCTGGAAACCGACTATCGCCGCGCGTTGTCCAACGCCAGCCGCGACCTGCCGTCCGGCCAGGAGCCCTCGGCCGAACTGCGCCGCCAGGTTGGCGACCAGACGTTGCAACGCCTGATCGGCCAGGCCGCGCTGAGCCAGGAACTGCGCTCCATGCGCATCGTCGTGCCGCAGCCGATCCTGCTGGACACCGTGCGCAAGCTGCCCGCCTTCCAGGACGCCAACGGCGCCTTCGACAAAGCCCGTTTCGACTCGGCGTTGCGTGAGAACGGGCTGACCGAGGCCGGCTTCCTCGAACTGGTGCGCGACGATATCGCCCGCCAGCAACTTCTGGGCGCGGTCAGCGCCGGCGCGCATGTGCCGGACAGCGAACTCGGCCCGATCTTCGCCTCCCGCCATGAGAAACGCTCCGCCGATATCGCCGCTTTCCCGATCGCCGCGATGCCGGAGCCGCCGGTGCCGGATGAGGCCGCCGCGCAACGCTGGTACGACAATCATCCGGACCTGTACGCCACGCCCGAATACCGGCGCGTGAAGGTCATCGTGCTCTCGCCCGCGACCCTGTCGGCGGACATCACCGTTTCCGACCAGGAACTCCAGGCGGCGTATGAGGAGCATCAGGCGGAATACACCACGATCGCGAAACGCTCGGCGCGCGTGATCTCGACCACCGATGAGGCGAAGGCGACGGCGTTGGCCGATCAGTGGCGCGCGGGCGCCGACTGGCCGGCGATGGAGGCGGCGGCGAAAGCGGCGGGCGCGGCGGCGATCGTGCAGGACGACGCGACCCAGACGCAGTTCCCCGATCCCGACCTCGCCAAGGCGGTGTTCAGCGCCCCGAAGGACACCATTCCGCCGCCGGTCAAAGGCGCCCTCGGCTGGTTCGTGATCCGGGTGACCAACGCGGTCGAGGGTGGCGTCACCCCGTTCGACCAGGTCAAGGACAAGTTGCGGCAACGTGTGATAACGGAAAAGGCGCTTTCCCTGGTCTATGACGCCGCCAACAAGATCGACGGCGAATTCGGCAACGGCGTGACCCTCGACACAATGCCGCCCGAGGCGGGCGTGGCCACCGCCACCGTCACGCTGAACCAGCGCGGTGACACGCCCGAGGGCGCGCCGGCCGTGCTGCCGGGGGAGCCGGAGATCCGCGCCGCCATCGCCACCGCCGCGTTCAGCGCGCAAAAAGGCGATGCGCCGCAACTGACCGAGGTGCAGACCCCCTCGACCGGCGGCTCCGGCTATTACGCGCTGTCCATGCAGGACATCATTCCGGCCGGCGAGAAGCCGTTCGACTCGGTGCGCGACACGGTGAACGAGGACTGGCGCGCGGACCAGCGGCGCCACTCGGCCGAGATCGCGGCGACGGCGATGCTGACCGCGGTCAAGGGCGGCAAGACGTTCTCCGACGCCGCGCGCGATGCCGGCGTGCTGCCCGATCTGTCGCCGCTGGTGACGCGGGCGGAACCCGATCCGTCGATGCCGCGGGAAGTGCAGCAGGTGCTGTTCAGCCTGAAACAGGGGGAGCCGACGATGGTGGAAACCGCTCAGGGTTTCCTGGTCGCGACCCCGGTGGAAATCATCGCGCCCGATCCCGCCAAGGACCCCGCCGGGTATGAGCAACTGCGCGCCGCGGTCTCCCGCACTGTCGCCAACGACCTCGCGACCGTGTTCTCCGAGGCGTTGCGCCTGCGCGCCAACCCGCGCATCAATCAGACGAACTTCGACCAGGTCGTGCAACCGTAAGCGCCCGAGACTGAACCATGAACGCCACCGCCCCACCCGGATACGCCGCCTTCCGCTCCGCCTACGACGCCGGCCGCGGCAGCCTCGTGTGGCGGCGCGGCGTGGCCGATCTGGAGACACCGGTCGCCGCCTATCTGAAGCTCGCGCACGGGCGGCCGAACGCGTTCCTGCTGGAAAGCGTCGAGGGCGGCGCCACCCGCGGCCGGTATTCGGTGATCGGCATGGAGCCCGACCTGATCTGGCGCTGCCAGAACGGGCGTGCCGCCGTCAACCGGTCGGTGCAATCGGCGCCGCACGCGTTCGTCCCCGATCCCCGCCCGCCGCTGGAAAGCCTGCGCGCGCTGATCAACGAAACGCGGCTGGAAGTGCCGCCGAGCCTTCCCCCCATGGCGGGCGGCCTGGTCGGTTATCTCGGTTACGACATGGTCCGGCAGATGGAGACGCTGCCGGACAAAAACCCCGACGTGATCGGCGTCCCCGAGGGCCTGATGACCCGGCCGTCGCTGTTCGCGATTTTCGACAATGTCAATGACGAACTGACATTGGTGGTGCCGGTGTACCCGTCACCGGAAACGTCCGCGGAAACCGCGTGGTCCGCCGCGCAGGCCCGTCTGGATGACGCCGAAGCGGCTTTGGAACGGCCGTTGCCGCGGCAGCCGCCGCCGGTGATGCTGCCCGATCCGCCGGCGCCAGTCTCGAATTTCACGCGGGAAGAATTTCTGGCGGCGATCGCGCGCTGTAAGGACTACGTGATGGCGGGCGACGCGTTCCAGATCGTCATCAGCCAGCGCTTCGCGGTNNCCCTTCGCGCTGCCGCCGTTCGCGCTGTATCGCTCATTGCGCCGGATCAATCCGGCACCGTTCCTGTTTTATCTCGACTTCGGATCGTTCTCGGTGGTCGGCTCGTCGCCTGAAGTCCTGGTGCGGTTGCGCGATGGGACGGTGACGATCCGTCCGCTCGCGGGCACCAAACGCCGCGGCGTGACGCGCGAGGAAGATCTGGCTCTGGAACAAGAACTTCTGAGTGATCCGAAAGAGCGCGCCGAGCATTTGATGCTGCTCGATCTCGGCCGCAACGACGTCGGCCGCGTGTCCGCTCTGGGTTCGGTGAAGGTGACGGAGAGTTTCGTCATCGAACGGTTCAGCCACGTCATGCATATATCGTCCAATGTGGAAGGAAAGCTGGCGGATGGTCTGGACGCGTTGGACGCGTTGATCGGCGGCTTTCCCGCGGGAACCTTGTCAGGCGCGCCGAAAGTGCGCGCGATGGAGATCATCGAGGAACTGGAGCCCGACCGCCGCGGCATCTATGCCGGCTGCATCGGTTATTTCGCCGCCAACGGCACGATGGACACGTGCATCGGTCTGCGCACGGCTTTGGTGAAAGACGGCACCATGTATGTGCAGGCTGGCGCCGGCATCGTGGCTGATTCGGACCCCGAGTCGGAGTTCGAGGAGTGCCGCCAGAAAGCCCGCGCCTTGGTGCGCGCGGCCGAAGAAGCGGTGCGTTTCGCGGCGGGCAAGGGTGGCGGGAACAACCCGGGATAGGCGATCGTCACTCGCGGGACCGTGTGATGGTCCACAGCGTGATGTCCCAGGCGTTGTGAATGCCGACCACCAGCAGCATTCCCATCGACAGGGCGAGCGCGGCGCACCCCAGGCGCGGCCGCGCCTCCAACGCGAAACCGGATCCTGTTTCGCACAAATAACCAATCACCGGCAGCACGGCGTACCAGATCCGATCGTCGAGATCGATCGATTTGTTGAGGCCGTCGCGGACCGTGTCACGCCAGGTCAGTCCGTAGTAGCCGAGGCCGAAGACGCCGCGTCCCGCGATCATGACCGCGAGCAATCGCCAGTCCTGAAGCGGGGAAACAACGATCAGGCAGGCGATCAGGATGGTGCTGAAATGGATGACGCTGGCGGAGAGAAACACCCGTGACGCCGCGCGCCTGCCGCCGGAGAACACGCCGGACCCAATGGTCGCCGCGACGAACAGCAGTCCGATCAGCGTGGCCGAGGCCGTCCCGAGCAGCATGTAAAAATCATGCCAGCGGCCCAAAACGTCGGACAAAGGCGGTACGAAATTCGTATCGGGCATGTCGTGTTCCGTTCGGCGCTGGTGTGTTCCTGGTATCAGGCTTGCGATTTCGGTCAATCGATCTCCGACCGACGGCGCGTCCCGTCGTGCCATGCGGCATCGGCACGATAGTTTTTGACACGCGGCGAAAAGGCAAGCGCGTGCCAGGCCGATTGGGCGAGCGCGGATTGGGCGAGCAAGGATAAATTTTCGGCGAGACGCGATATTGAAACCGTGTCGCGGCCCGCCAAGGTAGGGATGGTCTCCGGAAGGGAGGTTCTGGCCTATGTCCTATGAACTTTACTATTGGCCTGAGGTGCAAGGACGCGGTGAGTTCGTCCGCCTCGCGCTTGAAGAGGCCGCCGCGCCTTATGTCGATGTGGCGCGCGGGGCCGAGAGCGACGGACACGGCGTTCCCGCGTTGCTGGCATTGCTGAAGGGCGACGGCATCGCGCATCCGCCATTCGCTCCACCGATCCTGAAGGACGGTTCGATCACCGTCGCGCAAACCGCGGCCATCTTGCTGTATCTGGGCGGGCGCATCGGCCTGGCGCCACGGGACGAGGCGGGACGGCTGTGGACGCACCAAATTCAATTGACGATCACCGATCTCGTCGCGGAGTCGTACAAAACGCACCATCCAATCGATGAAGATCTGTATTTCCACGAGCAAAAGCCGGAAGCGATCCACCGCGCCGGCGTGTTCCGGCGAACCCGCCTGCCGAAGTTTCTTGGCTGGTTCGAGAGGGTTCTGGCAACCAATCCGGCTGGCGAACGGTACTTGGTTGGCGGCGTCCCGAGCTACGCGGACCTGTCGCTGTTTCAGGTGGTTGAGGGCCTGACGTATGCGTTTCCCCGGGCCATGGCACGGCTTCTCGCGACGACGCCGCGCGTGGCGGCACTGCGAGCGGCAGTCGCGGAACGGCCGCGGATCAAAGCCTATCTGGAGAGCGACCGTCGTTTGCCGTTCAATGAGATGGATATCTTTCGCCATTATCCAGAGCTGGATGGGTAATACCGACCGGCCAAAGAAATGACGTACCGGCCACCGATCCGTCATGCCAGGGCCTGACCCCATAGGCATCAGGTTAAGGCCGGCGAAGGGAAAACCTTCCCCC
>PLSZ01000318.1 GCA_003164305.1 Acetobacteraceae bacterium | reverse complement strand
GGGTCATCAGCGCGGCGACCACCGAGGGATCCTGCCGCGGCACGGCAATGCCGTTCTTTAAATAAAGTTCGGTGGAACCGCCCCAGCTTTCGCCCACATACGAACTGTCCTCCAGCAGGAGATAGTCGAAACAGGCGCGCTCCAGGCAGCGGGCCATGTCGAGGAACAGCGTCGGTTGTTCCCAGGTGGTGCCGATGTGGCCGGTCCAGGGCTCCCCCCAGGCCTGAACGCTGGAGCCTTGGAGGAACCAGGCGAGATGGAAGGGTTTGGAGGACATGCGGCTGGGTCCGGCGAAAGGAGGAATGCGGATTATCGTAAGCAATCCGTGTGCCCAAGGGGCATTGGGCCAGGAATGGCGTACGGCTCGGCGGTCGCGGTTGGTTCCGCCTCGGCCGGTGGCGACCATCCGCCAAAAGGAAGTCAATTTACGAATTTACCACGGAAAACTCGGAGAACCATGGAGACGCACGGAGAAGAACAGATAGCGATTCGCGGCGTTCGATCCGGCACCCACGCGAAACACCATTGTTCCTTACTCCTCCGCGCGTCTCCGTGGTTCTCCGTGGTGAATCCTTGCTTTTCCGGGGTCTCCCCACGCCCAACGTCCACCAGCGACCTGCCCGGCGGACACCGCCGAGAACCGCCCACGGAAACGGCAACCTGATTACGGACCGGGCACGGCCCACGATGCGGGGGGCCCGGCACACGAGCCAACCTTGCGAATCCAATACCGGACCGCGGCGGTGTTCGTTTCAGCGTTTACCTCCTCCTGACGATCTGCCGGGCCCGACCGCCGTAATCCGATCAGCCGTCGTCTTCCCCCGCCTGGCACACCCGATGCACGGACCACGACGGTCCCAACCGGAGCGCCCGATGTCCGCCAGCCGAAGTGTTCCTCTATCGACCGCCCTGCCCTCGCGTTGGGCCCAGTTGGGGTTGGGGTTGGTGGCGATGATGGCGATCAGCAGCCCGCAATATGTGTGGACACTGTTCGTGAAGCCTTTCCAGACGGCGACCGGAGGCGCGTTGCCGGCGATCCAGATTACTTTCTCGTTGCTGATCGTGCTGCAGACCTGGCTGTCGCCATTTCAGGGCTGGTTGATCGACCGGTTTGGTGCCCGATTCCTGATCACGCTCGGGTGTGTGTTGAGCGGGCTGGGATGGATTACCTCGGCGGGCATCGGCGGGGTGACCGGCCTCTATCTGACCTATGGGCTGTTTTGCGGCGTCGGCACCGGCATCGTTTACATTGGCATCATCGGTTTGATGTTGAAATGGTTTCCCGACCGCCGAGGCTTCGCCACCGGCGTTGTCGCCGCGGGTTACGGGTTTGGCGCCATCCTGACGACGTTCCCGATCGACACGATGATCAAGGTTTCGGGTTATCAGGCGACATTGATCACCTTTGGCCTCGTCCTTGGCGGCATCGGCGCGTTGGCCGGATTGTTCATGCGCCAGCCGCCCGATACGTCGGAAGACCCGGCAGTCGCTCCGATCACCGGCGTTGCGTCAGCGGAGATGCTGAAAACCCCGGTATTCTGGCTGTTGTTCGTAATGATGACGATGATGTCGACCGGCGGGTTGATGGTGATCTCGCAGTTCGCGCCGTTCATGCGGAGTTTCGGGATCGCCGACCTGACGATCTTCGGCATGGCCGCGCTGCCGTTCGCGCTGACGTTGGACCGGATCACCAACGGTCTGACGCGGCCGTTTTTCGGTTGGGTGTCCGATCATATCGGCCGCGAAAATACCATGCTGATCGCCTTCTCGCTGGAGGCCGCCGCGGTCCTGCTGATGCTGGGATTTCGCGACAACGCGCTGGTGTTCGCGTTGATGTCGGGCGTGGTGTTCTTTGGCTGGGGGGAGATCTTCTCTCTGTTCCCCTCGACGTTGACCGATACGTTCGGGGCGAAGGACGCGACGACGAAATATGGGTTTTTGTATATGGCGCAAGGGATCGGGTCGGTGTTGGGCGGGCCGGTGGCGGCGGCGTTGCACGATGCGACGGGGACGTGGGTTCCGGTGTTCATCACCATCATCGTGATGGACGCGCTGACGGCGGCGCTGGCTCTCTTTGTGTTGAAGCCGATGCGGGCGCGGTATCTGGCGCGGGTGGGGTGACGGAGTGGGGCACCGGCGCGGCGAACGCGGGCGAGGACAGCAAGGTTATTTAACCGCCGATGAACGCCGATAGTCGTGCGATGATTTGTCCGAGGCGGCTGACCGAATCATCAAGGGGCGCGATATTATTACGAAGTCGTGTTATATTTTCGCCGTTGCTTCATTATGAAAGCTTCGCGCGCATGGAGAGCTTTGTGCTCTTGGTGATAAAGCGGGCCATGCGGCGGCTCCGGCCCTTCCGATCCTGAACTCCATCAAACGCTTCCCGCGAACTCATGCGCGGGCCGACGCTTCGGGAACGTGTGGCGAGCATCGTGGAACGGCCGGAACGAGATCGATCCGGACGGGATTCGCCCGTGAGAGCGAAGCCCGGCCGTATCGCACGGCGTTACGTTCTGATTGTCGTCGGGACCCGCAACCAGGCTTCATGGGTGATCGCCAGCATCGACGGTACGTCGATGATGCCAATGGAGTCCCACGTGAACATCGCATAGCCTGGTTTGTGGCCATCCACGCCGCCTGGCACCGGTACCCTCAGATGTTCCGCCAGCCAGTGCATCGTTCCGTAGCCGCAAAGGCTGACGCAATGATCCTCATTGCTGTCCGGCGGGAAACCGGTCGCGAACCAGCCACTGACGCCTCCGGTGCTGCTGCCGCCGTTGGCCCACCAAACCGAGTTAAGCTGATCGCCGGCGACGCCGATTTTGACGGGTCCTATCGCGATGGCATCCTCCAGCAGCGGGGCATTCGTCCAATCGACCGAACGGACGGAGCCGTCGTCGTAAACATGATGGTGTTTGGGGAATCCGCTGCTTTCCATCACGTCCACGACATCGATGATATACGCGCCGTTGAGGAAGTTGTTCTGAGTGGCCCAGTCGATGACTTCGCTCTCGGAAATGAAAATCTCCGGCTCATGGCACGCCTTGGCGAAGGCTTCTTCCGCCGAGACACAGTCGCCGTATGTGTAGTTGCCCCAGAACGAGAGTTTGCGCGGCGTCCGAATATGACGTGGAGGCGCTTTGCCGGTTTTCGTGTGGGGTGTCGCGGCCGCGAGCCTGTATCTCGGAGTCGGGCGCGCGCCACGAGGCATGAACGGAGCTACCATTGTTCTCTCCCTGACAGTATCGCGATCACGGACCTCCCATGACCGCGTGCTAAATTATCAGGCGCGTGAGAATGGTGCTGTGATCTGGCACACACCGTTGATGTTTTTCTCGCCGCGCCCTTGGTGAGAGAATGCGACGATATCTTCACTTTGTCCGATATCCGCGTGAACGATCTCGGTCCTCACCACGCGAACGCGGGCGGCCGCGACCCCGTTCATCCCCCCGCCGGCCGCTGCGCGACGGCCGTGCCGTTCGCTTCCAAATATCGCGCGATCCGCAACGCGATGTCCTCGCGCCAGGGCGGGGCGATGATCTGCACGCCGATCGGCATCGGCCCGGGCACCGGAACCGCCACCACCGGCAGGCCGATGAAGGAGATCGGCTGGGTGAAGATCCCCATGTTCGCGCGCACTGGCAGTTCGGCCCCGTCCAGCGTGAACATCTTCTGGCCCAGAGCGGGCGCCGTGCTCGGGGTCGCCGGCGCGATAATCGCGTCAACCTCGTCGAACAGACGCAGCATCGCCTGCTGATACCAGCGGCGGAACTTCTGCGCCTGGATCACCATCGCCGCCGGCACCATGGCGCCGGCGATCAGGCGGTCCCGCACCTCGGGATCGAAATCGCCGGCCCGCGCGCGCAGGCGGGGCAGATGCAGCGCGGCGCCCTCGGCCGTGGTGATGACGTAAGCGGCCGAGCGGGCGCGCGCGGCCTCCGGCAGTTCCACTTCGCGATCGACGCCCAGGGCATCGCAGACGAGGCGGACGGCGCGCTCGGCTTCCGGCATCTGGTTGACGCGGAAATAGCCGCCAGCCTGGGCGATCCGCAGGCCGTTCAGGCCACTGTCCAGCACACCCGACACGGGGCTTTCCAGCCGTTGGGCGCAGAACGGATCCTCGGAATCGTGGCCCTGCATCGCGTCGAAGGCCAGCGCCAGATCGCTGACCGTGCGCGCCAGCGGACCGAGGTGGTCCAGGCTGGAGACAAAGGGAAAACTGCCGGTGCGCGGCAGGCGACCGAACGTCGGCTTCAGGCCGAACAACCCGCACAATGAGGCCGGCACCCGAATCGACCCGTTGGTGTCGGAGCCCAGAGACAACGGCACCAGCCCGCCGGCCACCGCCGCACCGGAACCACCAGAGGAACCACCTGTCATCCGCGTCGGGTCGTGCGGATTGCGCGACGGCCCGTCGTGGCAGTTCTCACCGGTGAAGTCGTAGGCGTATTCGCCCATGTTCAGAGCGCCGACCAGCACCGCGCCGGCGCGCTCCAGGCGCGTGATCAGGACGGAGTCATGTTCGGCGGGGGGCCGCTCGCGGTTGATCGCGCTGCCGGCGCGGGTCGGCAATCCGGCGATATCGAACAGGTTCTTCACCGCGAACGGCACGCCGGCCAGTGGTCCCATCTTGCGGCCGGCCGCGCGCTCGGCGTCGATGGCATAAGCGCGAGTCCGCGCGCGGTCGGCGATCACGTCGGTGAAGGCGTTCAACACGCCATCGCGGGCGGCGATGCGATCCAGGGCGTCGTCAACCACGGCGCGGGCGCTGATCGTGCCGGCGGTCACCGATGCGGCGATTTCAGCGGCGCTTTGCCAGGTCAGATCCACCATCGCTCAGGCCGTGAACACGGGCGCGGGTTCGGCTTCGTCGGGCAGTTCGAAGTCGCCAACCATGCCGCCAAGACGGAAGGTCATCGCCAGATTGCCGCGCACGCCGTCACGCCACTCCGGCGCGATTTCCAGCCCGAGAAGCGCGGCGGAGGCGTCCATGAACGCCTCGAGTTCAGCGTCCGTCATCGCGTGGTGTCTCCCCGTGGTTTGTTCGCCAATGGGTGGTTGTCTCGCCAATGGCTTGTTGATCGTCTGATCGACTGATGGGCGGCGCGCGGCTTCATGCGGTCGCTTTCGCCGCGAGCCAGCCACGCCAGCCGCCGTGTTCGGTGATATCGGGCGTGCCCGCCAGCGCATGCGCCTCGGCCAGAAAGCCAAGGCATGGTCCGTCCTCCAGCGCCACGGTGCCGAAGCCCAACGGCGGCGGAACCAAAGCGAGCAGCGCGCCGATCGAGGCGGTCGGCAGGGCCCACACCTCCCCTTCGATCGCCGCCCCGTCCCCATGACGCACCAGCCCCGGGCGGGCGCCCATGGCGTGCAGGCGGTAAGCGGGCTCGGTCCGAGCGACGCGCAGGAAACGGCCGCCGTGGCCGGTGATCTGGCCGTTCAGCGGCAGGCCGGACATGTGCGCGCCGATGCAGAACAACGCGGTCTCGTCGGGATCGAGCGGGTCAGCGTCGGCCGGCGGCGGCAGGTCCGGGCTGAACGCGCGGTGGATGTGATCCGCGATCGCCGCCAGCCGGCCCTCCGACCAGGCAGGCCCCAGGACCGTGACACCGACAGGCAGACCGTCGGACCCGATCCCGGCCGGCACCGCGATCGCGGCGAGGTCGCACAGATTGACGAAATTGGTGAAGGTGCCCAGTCGGGCGTTGGGGCCGAAGGGGTCGGCGGCAAGCTCGGCGAGGGTCGGGCAATACGGTGTCGTGGGCACCAGCAGAGCGTCGCAGCGATCGAAGATGTCCGCCGCGAGGCGGCGGACGCGCGCGAGGTCGTGAAACGCGTCAAAGGCATCGACGGTCAGGCGGGTCAGGCCGGACTCAACGATGGCCCGGGTCACGGGATGCATGATCTCGGGCCGGGCGGTGACGACGTCGCGCAGGGCGGCGGTACGCTCGGCCACCCAGGGGCCTTCGTAGAGCAGCCGGGCGATGTCCAGGAACGGCGTGAGGTCAATGGTTTCGGTGGCGAACAGGTCAGTGGCGCGGCGATACAGGCGGGTGGTTTCGGGCTCGCATAGCGCATCGACGTCGGCGACGGCGACGCGGACGAAGGCGGGCATCGCGCCGCGGCGCAGGTAGCCGGGCGGCGGCTTTCGCGAGTATGGGTCAGCGGGGTCGTAACCGGCGATGACCCGTTGCACCGCGATGGCCGCGTCCACGGTGCGCGCGAACACGGAGATCGTGTCCACGGAGCGGCAGGCGGGCACCATGCCGGTGGCGGAGACCGCTCCCACGGTCGGTTTCAGCCCGACGATGTTGCCAAACGCCGCCGGCACCCGGCCCGACCCGGCGGTGTCAGTGCCGAGGGCGATATCGACGATGCCGGCCGCGACCGCCACGCCAGACCCGGACGACGAACCACCGGGCACGTAATCGGCGTTGAACACATTGCGCGGCGTGCCGTACGGGCTGCGCACGCCGACCAGTCCGGTGGCGAACTGGTCCAGGTTGGTTTTGCCCAGAAGCAGCGCTCCGGCGTCGAGCAGCCGTTGGACGGAGGGCGCGGATTCGGTGGGAACATGCGCGTAATCGGGACAGGCCGCCGTGGTGGGCAGTCCAGCGACGTCGATATTGTCTTTCACCGCGACGCTCAGGCCCCATAGCGGCCGCCCTTCCCGGCCCGCCAGTTCCAGCGCCTGGGCCTGAGCCAGCACCTCCTCATCCGCGATACGGGTGATCCAGATCGCCGGGTCGGCCGCGGCGTGGTCGGCGGCCAGCGCGATTTCGGCGGCGGCGAGCGGTCCATCCGGCGCGGGCTCGTGCGTCACGCAGCCGCAGGTCATCGCCGGCTGCCCCGCGACGGCGGCGGCGCAAAGGAATCGGGAGGTGATTTCGCCGGAACGAGTCTGGCGTGAAGTCGGCCCATGGCGCCACCTTTGCTTGTTCACGCGCCGAGCCTCCGGCGCGGCGGGCGGAACACGCCGCTATGCGGGTCCGAGCAATTTCCGGGCCAGGACGGTAAGGGGCGGAACCGTTCACGGCAATTCCATGAGGGCGACATCGCCCGCGCGCGGTTTGGCTCGCGTGGGCGCCCGGCCCCGCGCGCCCGAAATTTGTGCAGCGGCGCTGAGTTTGGTTGTCGGCGATGCAGCATTCTGGTCCGGTCCGGGTTTTCCGTCATCCTAACGCGATATGTTAACCAACCGGTAAACGTGGAGAAGAAAACCTGACAGCGGTTGGATGAGCGGAAGGATCCGCGGCAGAGACGAGCCTACTCGGGCGTTGCCGATCGCGGACGTCAGGCGGGGAACGACAACCCCGATACGGGACCGCCAGCGGCATCGCGATGTCGAGCCCAGGAAGGGTCAGGTCGCCGCTGGTATGAGCGCTGGCGATCCAGACGCCGTCAGGCTCGCGCTGGAACAGAGTCGCGGCGACCGCGGTCTGCTCCAGCAGCACATAGCAGCGGAGGGATGGCACGGCGGCGTAGTCGATCAGTTTATCGACGCGGTCGGTAGTGGCGGTATCGTCGGACAGCACCTCGAAGATCGCCTGAGCGTCGATCAAAGTGCGTGTGGTTTGGTCCAGCGGGCCGGCGAAGACGGCGACATCCGGGTAACGGACGCGGGCGCCGATCCGCGGCCGCATTTCGCGCGCGGCTGTCAGAGCGTGGCCCTCAAGCAAACGCATCAGTACAACACACAGTTTAAACACCATCCGCTGATGCGCGAGCGTTCCGCCGGTCATGGGGACAATGTCCCGGCCGTCGAACTCATACTTTCCCTCCCGCCTATCTTCCCAGGCGAGGAAGGCGTCTGTTGTCCATGGCCAGTCGATCACCGTGTTCATGCCGCGCACCATGGGGGAGCGGGATGCATGACGTCGACTCCGCGTTGGCCTGGCTACAAAATCAACGGCAGCCCGACGTAATTCTCCGCCAGCGCGGCCGAGGCTTTTTCCGAGCCGAACAGTGCGTCCAGTTCCGCCAGCCTGACGCGCCTTTCGAACGGCGTGTCGTCGCCGAACCGGTGCAAAATCGAGGTCATCCACCAGGAGAACCGCTGTGCCTTCCACACCCGGCGCAGGCAGGTGCTCGTGTAATTCTCCAACCCCTCCGACGCGCCCGAGCGAACATACGCCACCAGCGCCTGGGTCAGCACCGCGACGTCGGCGGCGGCGAGGTTCAGTCCCTTCGCTCCGGTCGGCGGCACGATATGCGCGGCGTCGCCCAACAGGAACAGCCGTCCGGATTGCATCGGCTCGCACACGAAACTGCGCATCGGGGTAACGCCCTTTTGGGTGATCTTCCCCTCGTTCAGGCGAAAGCCGTCGCGGCCCAGACGCGTTTGTAGTTCGGCCCAGATGCGATCGTCGGACCATTGGCCAATGTCCTCGTCCGGCGCGCATTGCAGATACAGCCGGCTGACCGAGGGTGAACGCATCGACAACAGCGCGAAGCCGTTGTCGTGGCGCGCGTAGGTGACCTCATGGGAGGCGGGCGCGGCGTCGGCCAGAATCCCCAGCCAGCCAAACGGGTAGTTCTTTTCGAAGCTGGTGCGATCGCGCTCCGGAATGGCGTCGCGGCAGACACCATGGAAGCCGTCGCAGCCGGCGATGAAATCGCAGTCCAGCCGCTGGTCGACGCCATCATGGGTGAACGTGATGTTCGGGCGATCGGTGTGGAAATCGTGCACCGCGACATCCGCGGCCTCGAACAGGATTTGCCCGCCGGATGCGAGCCGTGCCGCGATCAGGTCCTGGACGATCAGATGCTGGCTGTAGACCGTGATGGATTTGCCGGTCAGCTCGCGCAGGTCGATGCGGTGATCGCGGCCGTTCCAGCGAATGGTGATGCCGTCGTGGCGCATGCCCTGTTGCCGCAACCGGCCGCCCACGCCACTGTCGATCAGCAGGGTCGAAACCGGATGCTCCAGCACGCCGGCGCGGATGCGATTCTCGCAATATTCGCGCGACCGTGCCTCCAGGATCATCGAGTCGATCCCATTCAGATCCAGCAAATGCGATAACAGCAACCCCGCCGGGCCGGCGCCGACGATGCCAATTCGGGTACGCATCCGCTTTGTTCCTCACCGGTTCATCGGCCGCGTCCCGCAATTATGTTGCGAAGCACAATTGGGGGCTGGTCGGCCCATGAGATCAGTGCATAATTGTGGAAGCAGGAGAAGCGCCATGCCTTCGTCCGATGAACTCTCCCCCGGGGAGCTTACAACCGAATTCGACATCCTGATGCGCCGCGCCGGGATTACCGTGCCGGACGAGCGCCGGGCCACGGTGCTGGCGAGTTACGCGGATTTGCGGGGCCAGATCGCCTTGCTGCACAACCGGTATGCGCATACCGACGAGCCAGCCAACATCTTCCGGCTCTCGCCGCGGGAGGGCCAGTGATGGACACCGCCGACCTCTCCATCGCCGGGATGGGCCGCGCGTTGCGCGATGGCTCCGTCACCTCCGAGCAACTGACGAAAGACGCGTTGGACCGGGTGGCCGCGAAGGACGCCGGGCTGCACGCGTTCGTTCTGGTCACGCGGGAGCGTGCCTTGGCCGACGCGCATCGCGCCGACAGCGAACTAGGCGCCAGCATCGACCGCGGACCGTTTCACGGCATTCCCTACGCGCTCAAGGATATTTATGATACGCGCGGCATTCGTACGACCTGTCACTCAAAGTTGCGGATCGATAACATTCCCGCGGCTGACAGCGTGGTCGCGACGAAACTGACCGAGGCCGGCGGCGTGTTGTTGGGTAAGCTGGCCACGCACGAGTTCGCTTTGGGTGGACCAAGCTTCGACCTGCCCTTCCCGCCCGCGCGCAATCCGTGGAACGTGGCGCATGTGACGGGCGGATCGTCGTCCGGGTCGGCGACGGCGATCTCCGCGCGGATGGTGCGGATGGCGATGGGCTCGGACACCGGCGGCTCGATCCGCGGGCCGGCGGCGTGGTGCGGGCTGGCGGGGATCAAACCGACCTATGGGCGCGTGTCGCGGCGCGGCGTGTTTCCGCTGTCCTGGACATTGGATCATTGCGGACCGCTGTCGCGTTCGGTCGAGGATTCGGCGATCACGTTGGGTGTGCTGGCGGGACACGATCCGGCCGACGCGGCGAGCGCGGATGTTCCGGTTGGCGATTATGTGTCGGATCTGAACAAGGGTGTGTCCGGTTTGCGGATCGGCGTTCCGCGCGCGTTTTTCGCGGGCTCCCCGGTCGCGACGGCGGAGGTGCTGGCGGGGATCGATCGGACGGCGGATCAATTGCGCGCGGCGGGCGCGACGGTCGAGGATATCGCGCTGCCCGAGTACGCTCTGTTCGCAGCCGCGGGACGGGTGATCATGATGGCGGAAGCCTATGCCATCCACGAATCCGACATGCGGAATCGGCTGTTGGATTACGGCACGATCACGGCGAATCGTTTCGTGCTCGGAGCGGCGATCATGGCGTCCGATTATATCAACGCGTTGCGCGCGCGGCGGGAACTGACGGACGCGGTCAACGGCGCTCTGGGGCGATACGACGCGTTGCTGACGGCGTCGGCTTTGTGCCCGGCGCCGACGTTCGAGGCCTCGGTCGACGCGCTGGCGTCCGCCGCGCCGATGCAAACCATTCCGTTCAACGTCACCGGGCATCCGGCGATGAGCGTGCCGGTCGGGCTGTCATCCGATGGATTGCCGATCGGAGTGCAAATCGTCGGGCGGCCGTTCGACGAGGCGATGGTGTTTCGGGTGTCGCGCGCGGTCGAGGTGCTGTCGGGATGGGAGAGCGTGGGGCCGCCGATGTGACGGGCATCGTAGCCACGCGGCGAATCATGCGCGGTCTGCTTTATTTCCCCGTTTCCCGAGGTTGGTCCGCGTCCGTCGCCATGATGGAACGTCCTTCCAGACGCCCCACCTCAGGAAGTGATCCACCGGATCCTGTCTGGCGCTTTTGACGTCCGGATTGGCTTCAAGATAACTCTCCGTATCGAAGTTATTCGGGGTCGAAATGCTTTTCAACAGGCCCCGGACTTTCGATTGCAAGGTCGTGGGGCTTATCGTACCCCGCAGCCCACAACCGCGGCAGATGTCATCCGGCTGACCAGACAGAAGGGCGTATCTCAAGGCCCTGATCTCGGTGCCGTGCAAAATGTGAGCAAGAGTTTGCCTGGCAACGTTGCCGACCGGGCTTCTTACGCAGCATGGGGAAATCGCTCCATCGGCTCTGATTTCAACGTAGTTCCAGGGATCGAGACAGTCTCTCGTCATACCCGCCGGAATGAAACGACTATGCTTGCTGTCAGCCATCTCCACGGACTCTCCGCTCCAGGTTTTCCACAAAGCCGCCTTGTATCGCGACCGGCACGTCATGGCGGCGAAGAAAATCGAGGCCGCGCCGGATCGACAGCAACCGAGGCCTCAGTTCAACGTCGGGCAGATCGTCAAGCGGGTGAACCCGATCATCGACCGGGACATCCAGACCGTCGTGCTCGGTCAGGCTCCAGAGACCGATGCTGGTAATCCCCAGCGCGACGGCGAATCGCGCGAAGCTTTCCCAGTGCAGCGTATTCTTGTCATACAGACCGCAGAGGAACGCGAACGCCGGCGGGCGCCGGTGCAACCGCAGCGCCGTGGCTCGCACGAAAGCGACGTTGGTCACGATCTGACGGAGATCAACCTTTCGCCGCACATCGCGCAATAACTTTGGATCCGCTGAATCCATGCTGATCGCGATCTCATCCATGCTGGCGAGAGCCTCGAACTCGGCTTCATTGAATGACTTCGCGAAGTTCGACGTGATCCGCACGCGGACACCCCGCTCGATCAAGGCGAAACAGATATCCGTCCAGCCTTCGCGAAACGTCGTCTCCCCATGGCCGTTCAAATCGATCGGATCGAGACGATTATGTTTCGCCAGCTCGAGGACCAATGCGATGGCCTTTTGGGCGATCCCATTGGCCATGTCGCTGCCTTTGTAGTCGGGGTGGCTAACCGCGCAATACACACATCGCAGGTTGCAGCGCGAGGTGATGTCGAGGCGTACTTGATGGATCGGACCCGGCATCAGCAGTGCCTCGTCCACGGTGATGGCCATTGCTGACTCCCGGTTTGGTCGATCAACCGTTGGTTAAGCGGAACCCGGTCTGGCGCGATCCGGCGAGGCCATGATCGTAACCGAGGCGGCCCCTCGCGACACCGCGCCGTCCGGCGCCGGTAACCCATGACAGTTCCATGACGATCGACGGCGCCGCGTCACCGCGCCTCGACCAGTTCCAGCGCTTCCCTGCTCGGCCCTTCGATCATCACCGCGCGGGTATCACCAAGTGGATAGGGCTGTTCCAGGAACGACACTCCCTCGTCACGGAGTTTGGCGATCCACGCATCGAGATCGCCGACGCTGAAGGCGATGTGATCCTGCAACTGGCCGCGTGAGGGCAGCAGCGGGGTGTCCCACTGATTGGCGTACCAGGTGAGCACGACGTCGCCGAAGGTCACACCGGCGCGCGGATCGCGGAACATGCCCTCCTGGTTCAACGCGGGCCAGGAACGTTCCGGGCGGCGTTTGACCGGTTGTTCCGGCGGGGTGAAGCCGGGCCGCACGGGGGCGTTGAGGTGTTTCTGGTACCAGGCGAGGGCGGCGATTGGATCCTCCTGCCACAGATGCACGTGATCGAAACGTTCCGCCGGATGATCGCCGACGTATTCGACCACCGCGCCTTCCGGGCCCTCCATGTAAGCGAAGCCGCCGCCGCCCAGGGGTTGGACGTCGCCGGCTTTGGCGTCGGCGATCTGGGCTTTGGTCAGACCAGGAGCGCCACCCTTGGGCGCGGGCCACGTGTCGCTGTTGATCAGGACATAGCCGCCTTCATCCGTGGTGTACAACGGCAGCAGCTTTACCTCGGGCCGGGTCTTGTACTCCGCGATTTTTCCCCTGACATCAGGAACATGCCACCCAAAGTGCCAGATCGCGCTGGGCGGCGACATCGCGGGCGGCTTATCGACTTTGTTGAACAGGATCATGACATTGTTCGGCGACAGCAACGCCGGGAGACCGGCCCATGTGCCCTTCGATGTCGATGGGAACTGGCGCGTGTAAAAGTCGATCGCGCCGTCGGGATCGGCCGAATTCAGGTGCATATGGTGGAAGCCTGGGGTCGGGAGCATGGGCGTTCTCCTTTCTATTCGATCGCGCTGGTGGATTTGGCCTTCTCGCGCAACGCGAACTTCTGGATTTTTCCGGTAGAGGTTTTCGGCACGTCACCGAAGACGATCGCCTTGGGCACTTTGAAGCCGGCCAGGTGCTGACGGCAGAATTGCCGAAGTTCATCCTCGGTCACGGTCACGCCGGGCTTCAGTTCGACATAAGCGCGCGGCGTTTCGCCCCATTTCGGATCGGGCTGCGCGACGACCGCGGCGGTCAGCACGGCGGGATGGCGGTACAGCGCTTCCTCGACTTCAATGGAGGAAATATTCTCGCCGCCCGAAATAATAATGTCCTTGGAGCGGTCGCGGATTTTTACATACCCGTCCGCCTGCGTGACCGCGAGGTCGCCGGTGTGGAACCAGCCGCCGGCGAACGCGGCATCGGTCGCGGCGGGATTTTTCAGATAGCCCTTCATGGTGATGTTGCCGCGGAACATGATCTCGCCCATCGTTTCGCCATCCCACGGAACCGGCCGCATCGTGTCGGGGTCCAGCACGCTCATCGCGTCCTGTAACGGCGTCCGCACGCCCTGGCGGCCGTTGCGCTCGGCCCGGCTGTCGATCGGCATCGCGGCCCAATCGTCCTGCTTGCTGCACACCGAGGCGGGACCGTAGACCTCGGTCAGGCCGTAGACGTGGGTCAGATCGATGCCGATCCGTTCCGCGCCCTCGATGATCGAGGCGGGCGGCGCGGCGCCGGCGACCTGGCCTTTGATCGTGTGAGACAGTCCGGCGAGGAGGTCCGCCGGCGCGTTGATCAGCATGGAATAGACGATCGGCGCGCCGCACATGTGGGTGACATTGTGCTCGCGGATGGCGTCCAGGGCGGCCTTCGCCTCGACGCGGCGCAGGCAGACGTTGACTCCGGCGCGCTCGGCGATGGTCCAGGGAAAACACCAGCCGTCGCAATGGAACATCGGCAGCGTCCATAAGTAGACGGCGTGTTGCGGCATATCCCAGTTGAGAACGTTGCTGATGGCGTTCAAGTATGCGCCGCGATGGTGATACACGACGCCCTTCGGATCGCCCGTGGTGCCGGAGGTGTAGAGGAGCGAAATCGCGTCCCACTCGTCCGCCGGATTTTGCCAGGCGTACTCGGGATCGCCGGTTTCGAGGAGTGCTTCGTAGTCCATGGTCCCCAGCAGGCGGCCACCGGTGTAAGCGGGGTCATCGACGTCGATGACGATCGGCTTCACCTTCAACTGGCTGAGCGCCATGCCGACGACGGGCGAGAACTCGCGGTCGGTGATCANNACATCGGCACGCCGAAATGCGCTTCGACCATGGGCGGTGTGTTCGGCAGCATGAC
Source organism: Acetobacteraceae bacterium (assembly GCA_003164305.1). Next base: position 254 of record PLSZ01000318.1, on the reverse strand, counting down.
CGAAACGGTGTCGTTCTTGCCGACGCCAAGCTTCGTCAGCGCCGAGGCCAGACGGCGGCAGCGGGCGTAGGTCTGCTTCCAGGTGAAGCTCTGGCCGGTGTGCACGACCGAGAGGCGGTCGGGATACACGTATGCCGCGCGTTCCAGGAAGGTCAGCGGACTCAGTGGCGCGTGATTCGCCCGGTTTTGGGTGAGACCTTCGTCGTACATGCTCATCGGCGTTCTCCCTGGGGGTCTGTATACGGGAGGGGGTG
>PLSZ01000159.1:12332-16460 GCA_003164305.1 Acetobacteraceae bacterium | reverse complement strand
GCTGATCCCGTCTCCGGTGATGCTGTATGGGCTGACCAAGCGCGCGGCCGAAACGATCCTGCCGCGGATCGCGGAAACGCAGGACGTGCGGTTCACGGCGGCTCGGTTAGGCTCGGTCTACGGGCCGTGGGAATACGCGACCGGCGTGCGCGATACGCTGTCGCCGATGTTGCAGGCGTTGGAATGCGCGCGGTCGGGACGGGAAGCGGTGCTCGGGCCGCCGTGGCGAGGCGATTACATCTATTCGCGAGATGTCGCGGCTGGTTTGGTGCGGATCGCGGATGCGCCGGCGTTGGCGCGGACGGTTTATAATCTGGGGTCGGGCACGGCGGTGACGGTGGAGGAGTGGTGCGCGGTTTTGACGCCGCCGATTCCCGGGTTTCGCTGGCGGCTGGCTTCGGCGGGCGAGGCGTACGAGGTGGAAAGTCACACCGGCTTCGATCGCGGGTCGTTCGACATTGGCAAGATCGCGGCGGAGACGGGGTTCGCGCCGCGGTTCGACCTGGCGGCGGCCGCGGCGGATTACCTGGCCTGGTTGGACGCGGCGTGAATGGGGCTGGGGGGCATAACGTTGGGGCCTCGGGAGGAATGGACTCCGAATTTCTCACCACGAAGGCACGAAGCACACGAAGCAGGTTTTTGGCGCTTCGCGCGGGTTCGAACAAACATCGCGCGCGGTACTATAAACCGTCTTCGTGGCCTTCGTGCCTTCGTGGTGAGAATCAGCGGGCGGTGAAGCAGGCACGGGCCTGGAATTGGCGCACTGAAGGTGGGTGTCGTCGCCGGATAAATATGTTATGGTACAATAACATTACGATTGGAGACTGAAAATCGTGTTGACCCGCCGCGCTGCTGTTTCGCTGTTGGCCGCCGCCGCTTTGCCCCGCGCCGCGTTCGCGGATGACGCGATCGAAGTGGCGGCGCGGAAAGAAGGCGCCCTGACCTGGTATATCGCGCAGGTGGACGCGGAAACGGCGGAGGAACTCGGACGCCGGTTCACCGCCGCGCACCCGGGCATCACGGTCGCGGTGATCCGCACCACCGGGCAGGTCGCTTACCAACGGCTGCTGATGGAATTGAAGAACAACGCGCCGCAATGCGACATCCTGAGCACGACCGACATTTCTCACATGCCGGCGCTGAAGGAACGCAACGCGCTGTTGAATTATCGGCCGCCGAACGCCGACGCGCTGCTGCCGGAGTTTCAGCGTCTGTCCGATGCCGGATGGTATTACCCGACCAGCGCGACCAATCATTTCATCGGCTATAATACCAACAAGGTCACGGCGGCGGAGGCTCCGCGGAAGTGGACGGATTTGCTCGATCCGAAATGGAAGAACCAGATCGCGCTGCCGCATCCGGGTTTCAGCGGCTGCGCGGGCGTTTGGGCGTTGGGACTGCGCAACCTGTATGGCTGGTCGTATTTCGAAAAACTGGCGGCGAACAATCCGCGCATCGGACGCTCCTTCGGCGATCCGGTGACGCTGATCACGGCGGGCGAGTGCATGGTCGGGCCGGTGCCGGCCAACACGGTGTTTCCCGCGATCGAGAAGGGCAATCCGGTGGCGATCAGCTATCCCGAGGACGGGTGCGGCCTGTGTGTCGCACCGTCGGCGATCGCCGCTACGGCGCCGCACCCGAACGCCGCGCGATTGTTTTTGAACTGGATGCTGAGCGCGGAATACGCCCAGTTGGCGATTGATCGGGGAAGCGAGGAGACGCGGGAGGGGCTGACGTTGAAAACTGGGCGTCCGTCGCTCGGGCAGTTGAAGATCTTGCGTGTCAGCGTGGGGGAAATCCGCGCGAATGTGCCCGAGGTGATCGAGCAGTGGCGGGAGACGTTTGGGAGTTGAGGGTGGCGGGGCCGTGGATAATCGGATCAAACCGTTCCGTTATCGAATTTAAAGACGCCGGGAGCATCGCATGACGCCTGAGGACAATGAAACCGACCAGCTCGCTCGGGCGATCGTTGCGTTGACCGGCGAAACCCTGACGGAAGCCATTCGCGAAGCGTTGGCCGAACGGTTGGAACGCGAATGGCGGCTGCGAGGCCAGCCGGGCAATCTGGCTGAGCGCCTTCGTGAGATCGGCGAGCATTCCGCCAGCCTGCCCGATTTTGACACTCGCGCGCCGGATGAGGTCGTGGGCTATGACGAAACCGGCATGTGGACCGGATGGTGGGCGATCGCGGTCTCCGAGGTCATGGACTGCTGTTCAAAAGCCATGACTTCATTCGCGCCAATTTTCGGGCCGGATACAGGCCGCGACGTAACGAGGCGGGAGCGATTTCCGACCAGGTTGGCACGACGAGCGTCACGGGCAGGCTTTATCGGCCTGGCGGCAAAACTCCCCGTGCTTCGACAGATGGTCCGGTCGAGCCGGACCATGACGATTGAAGGGACGATTGGAGGCGCATGGCCCAGATTGGAAACTTCTGTGACCTACCAATGCCCTTTCCACCGGTTCCAGGCGAACAGCAGATCCGCGAACCGGTCGTAACCGAAGCCGGCGACCTGACGCATTCCCGGCAATCCCACCGCCCGAGCCAACCAACCGTCGCCCGGTGTGCGGCGCCAGATCTCGATCGCGCAATCGATGCCAGCATGCAAGCGACCGCTGGAGTCGATCGCGTGTAGCCTTCGGCGCACGTCGTTCACGCCGGTCCCGAAACGAGATAGCGCGTCGGGTTCCAGATTGATGTCGCGAAATTCGATGGCTCCGTCGCGGGCCGCGCGCACCAGGCGGCTGTGTTGCCAGTCGATGCCGGCATTACAGACAGGGCATTTGGTATTGTACCAGACGGTGAGTTTCGGGATCATTCGCTCGTTTGCTCCTCCGTGGCCGCGTTCTGTCACCGGCGCACGCGTTTGGGCTCTGGGCCGCGCGGTGACGGTGTGGCCTGGCGATCATGGCAGGCGGAGGTGGCGCCGCTCGCCATTTTTAAACACAGATTAAGCAAAGGCGATGGGCACGGATTGCACGGAACAGAGTTGTATCGATTCAGATACATTCTGGACGCCGCGCGAGGCCGCTGTAAGACGGCGACGGACATCGCCGGGCTCGGTGAAATCCGTACCGATCGGCTTCACCTAATCCGTGTTAAAAGCCGTCGCCTGATCAACGCACGAGCTGGGACGGTTGCCTCGCCGGATCGATGCATTCGATGTTCAGATGTCCGCGTAGCAGTGGGTCTCGGCCGCGCCGCCCGGGTGCGTCAGCGCGCCCAGATGCGCCGGCCCAACCAGTTGCGCGTATTTCCAGATCGCGCCCGAATTGTAGTCGGTCGGACGCGGCTGCCACGCGGCCCGGCGCGCCGCCAGTTCCGCGTCCGAGAGCATCACGTCGATGGTGCCCTTCGCCGCGTCGATCACGATCCGGTCGCCATTCCTCAACAACGCGATCGGCCCGCCCACCGCCGCTTCCGGACCGACATGGCCAACGCAGAAGCCCCGAGTCGCGCCCGAGAACCGACCATCGGTGATCAGCGCCACTTCCTTGCCCTGATGCTCGCTCTGCCCATAGATCGCCGCCGTCGTGGACAGCATCTCCCGCATGCCGGGTCCACCTTTTGGACCTTCGTAGCGCACGACGATCACGTCGCCGGGTTTGTAGGCGCGCAGACGCACCGCCTCGAACGCTTCTTCTTCGGAGTCGAAGCACAGAGCGGTGCCTTCGAAGCGCAGTTCCGCCATGCCGGCGATTTTCACGATCGCTCCGTCAGGGGCCAGGTTGCCCTTCAGGCCGACCACGCCGCCGGTCCGGGAAATCGGGTTGGACACCGGGTAAATCACGTCCTGGTCGGTCGGGAACACAACGTCTTTCAGGTTCTCGGCGATGGTCTTGCCGGTCACCGTGACGCAGTCGCCATGCAACAACCCACCGTCGAGCAGCGCCTTTAACACCACGGGAATGCCGCCGATCCGGTGCACGTCGTACGCCACGTATTTGCCGCCGGGCTTCAGGTCGGCGACGTAGGGCGTGCGGCGCATGATCTCCACCACGTCGTCCATGGTGAAGCGAATCCCCGCCTCATGCGCGATCGCCGGCAGATGCAGCGCGCCGTTGGTTGAGCCGCCGGTCGCGCCAACCACCACCGCCGCGTTCTCCAGCGCCTCGCGGGTGACGATG
>PLSZ01000159.1:0-12315 GCA_003164305.1 Acetobacteraceae bacterium | reverse complement strand
TGAACTGGCCGCCGCACGCGCCCGCCGACGGACACGCGGCACATTCCAGCTCGTGCAGATCTTCGTCGGTCATGTTGCCGGCGGAGTGCATGCCGACGGCCTCGAACACATCGACCACGGTGACGTCGCGGCCCTTGAACTTCCCGGGCAGGATCGAGCCGCCGTACATGAACACGCTCGGCACGTTCAGGCGCAGCATCGCCATCATCATGCCCGGCAGCGACTTGTCGCAGCCGGCCAGCCCGACCAAAGCGTCGTAGCAATGACCGCGCATCGTCAGCTCCACCGAGTCGGCGATCAGGTCGCGCGACACCAGCGAGGATTTCATCCCCTGATGTCCCATCGCGATGCCGTCGGTGACCGTGATCGTGGTGAACTCTCGAGGTGTGCCGCCGGTTTCGGACACACCCTTTTTCACCGACTGCGCCTGCCGGCTGAGCGCGATGTTGCAGGGCGCGGCCTCATTCCAGCAGGTGGCGACGCCGACGAAGGGCTGGTCGATTTCTTCCTCGGTCAGTCCCATCGCGTAATAATACGAGCGATGCGGCGCGCGGCCGGGTCCCACGGTGACGTGGCGGGAGGGCATGTGGGATTTGTCCCAGGACCGGCTTGGCATGGCGCTTCCTTCCGTGGATCGGGGGCCGTGTTTGATACCGGGAGTATAGCGCGACGATCGGACCGGCGAAAACGCCGGGGACCTCAGTTGCGCAGCCGCACCAGCGTAAAGATTCCGAACGTGCGCTCCGGATCGGATTCGATTTTGGCGATGTCCTCGGGTTCGAACAGCGCCTGCGTGGCGAAATCGGGATGCCAGCCGAGTCGCCGCGACATTGGCGCCATGGCGCGCTCCACCCACCAGCGCGGCCCGCCCTCGGCGGCGAAGTGGTTGACGAACAGAATGTTGCCGCCGGGCCGCACCACGCGCCGCAGTTCGGCCAGCAGGCGCTTCGGGTTCGGCACCACCGAGGCCACGAACATCGCCACCGCGGTATCGAACTGGCCGTCGGCGAAATTGGTCGCCTCGGCGTCCATCTCGTGCAGGCCCTCGACATTGCGCAGGCCGCGTTCGGCAACCCGGCGGCGGGCGAGCGCGAGCATCTCCGCCGACAGATCGATGCCAACGATTCGCTTGTCCGGAGTATAGCGCGGCAGCGCGAGCCCGGTGCCAACCCCGACCTCGAGGACGGTGCGGCCAGGCAGGCGGTTGACGAAATCGACCGCGCGCTTCCGCCCCGAGGAGGAAATGCTGCCAAAGACCACGTCATAGAAGGAAGACCACCGCCGGTATGCGTCGCGGATCGCCGCCGCGTCCAGCGCGACCTCAGGTGTGGCACCTGGCAGGCGTCGTGATCGGACGCGTTCTTCCAGGGTGTGACTCATTGCGACCCGCCCCCAATACGCGCTCTGCCTAATTGACGAATGCGCGTCGTGCAAGCCCCAACTGGCAAAGCGCCAAGGGGCGAAGCTCCGATGCGCGCGGGGCACACATGCGTGCCCCGCGGTTGTTGGATCCTGACCGGGCGATTCCCGGACCGGGGATGCCCATACCGAAGAATTCCACATCGGGAATTTCCAGACCGGAGATTTCGCGCGCAGGGGACTTTCACCTTGGGGATTCACGCTTCGGCGATTCCGGGACAGCGGGTCGCTTCGCGCGGGACACTCATGCATACGCTCCAATGTTCGGCCGCCCGGGGCATGCCCCCAGCTCGGGTATGCGCCCGCTCGGGTATGTCCCAGCTCGGGTANNCCCAGCTCGGGTATGTCCCTGGGTTCGGCTCCCCCGGGTTCGACCGCCTCGGGTCCCACGTGCCCGGCGTTGACGCGCCCCAACCTCCGCGCGCCACACGCCCACGTCCGGCCGGGCACCCCCGGGACAACCCACTCCTGGTCTCGTCAAGAGATCGCGGGCTCACAATCGCCCATCCCTCCGCGGCGGGGGTGTGAACCCGCCACGGCCGGCCGCGGATCGATCCAACGGTCGACCCTCCGAATGTCGTGCCCCCGAGAGGATAAAGCAGCGCCCCTCAGGAGCAGGCTGTCACGGTCAGGCCGACTCGGCCAGATTGACCGCGGCGGCGCGGCCGTTGGCCTGCTGCTCGACCTCGAACGCGAGCTTCTGGCCCTCGTTGAGCGTTCGCAAACCGGCTTTCTGAACCGCGCTGATGTGGACGAAGATGTCCTTTCCCCCCGTTTCCGGGCCGATGAAGCCATAGCCTTTGGTCGCGTTGAACCACTTCACGGTGCCAGTGGGCATCGTCTTGTCGCCTTTCCCGTCGCGGGTGGCCCGTTCCGGACCTCCAGCAGGACCACCCTGTTGCACAGGGGCGTGACGGCGATACGCACCGAGACGCCCTCCCTCAGGGGCATTCCCGGCGTTATTGCAGCCAGCCGGGATGTGCCACCACGATGACGATATCCAATGATCAGGCGAACGGCAATGAATCGCCGCGGTTCCACCACGGGATCGCCGCATCAATTGCTTGCATCGCGGCGCCGCTCGCGCCATGTGTGCGGCAACCGGCTGGAGAACCAGAGCCGGGAGGTTCGGTTGGACGGAGGATTTGGATGGGCGGCTTAAGCATCTGGCACTGGATGATCCTTCTGGTGATCGTGCTGCTGCTGTTTGGCGGCGGCAAAGTCAGTGGTTTGATGGGAGACTTCGCCAAGGGCATCAAGTCCTTCAAGAAGCACATGGCGGAGCCCGACGACGAGTCGATGGAAGCCAGCGTGACGAAGCCGGCCGGCACGATCGCGGCCCCGCCAGGCGAAGCGGCCCGTACGACGCGGGAAACCACGTCGGCGCATTGAACGCGGGCGGCGCGGTTCGCGTCAGGGGTCGCGGCGAACGGCCCGAGGGCGAAACAGCGCGTCTTTGCTGACAAACAGCATGCGTCGCCGAAAGGCGGTGGGGCTCTCAACGGTCAGCCGCGCCTTCAGCGATTGCAAATTTCCCGCGAAAAAAGGATGCCGGAGGTCAAGCCCCTGGGTTTCGGCCCAGTACGGTATTTCCAGGTGGTCGGTGCGGGCGAGATGCTCGGCGACCGCTGCCAGCCAGGCGTCTTGCAACGCGTCAAGAGGGCGCGGCTGTTGTCTGATGAACCATGAGAGCACCTCGCCACGCCATACCTTGGGCGATGTGGTTTCCGTGGGTGCAAGCGCGCCCCCCAACAAACGCTGCGCTTTTCGCGCTTCTCCGGCTTGCGGCCACGCGCGCGACGGTCTTAGCTGCACCGCAACAGAGGAGAACACGCATGGCCACACATCGTCTGGCGGCGGGCCCCGAAACCGTGCGCTGGGGCACTTTCGACGCCGCTTACCCGCCGCTGCTCACGGTTGATTCCGGCGACACCGTGGAGATGATCTGCGTCTCCGGCGTCCCCGAGGTCATGCCGCCGCCCGGCTCCGGCATGTCGGTGCCGCCCGCTTTGGCCGCGATCCACGCCTCCAGCATTCCGCGCGCCAGCGGTCATATCATCACCGGACCGGTGGGCGTGGCCGGCGCCGAGCCCGGCGACATGCTGGAAGTCCGCATCGACAAAATCGACCTGGGCAACGACTGGGGATATTGCGGCTTTCGCCCGCTCGCCGGCACGCTGCCGGAGGATTTCCCCGACCGTTATCTGAGCCACATCCCGGTCGACCGCGCGCGGGGCACCTGCAAGCTGCCCTGGGGCACCGAACTGACCTTGGCGCCGTTCTTCGGCGTCATGGGCGTGGCGCCGCAACCGCGTTACGGCACCATTTCCACGATCCAGCCGCGCGAGCATGGCGGCAACCTGGATAATAAGGAGCTGACCGCCGGCTCGACGTTATACCTGCCGGTCTGGGCCACCGGAGCGCTGTTTTCCGCCGGCGATGGGCACGGCGTTCAAGGCGACGGCGAGGTCTGCATCAACGCGCTGGAAATCTGCCTGACCGGGACGTTTACCTTCGTCCTGCATAAAGGCGGTGGGGAGCGGACGCCGCTACTGACCTACCCGCGCGCCGAGACGCCCACCCATTTCATCACCATGGGCATGAACGAGGACCTGGACCTCGCGATGAAGCAGGCGCTGCGGCAAATGATCTCCTTCATCACCGGCCGCACCAATCTGTCGAAGGAGCAGGCGTATCAGTTTTGCTCGTTGGCGGTGGATTTCCACGTCACCCAGACGGTGAACGGCGAAAAAGGCGTGCACGGGATGCTGAAGAAGGGCCTGTTGTTCTAGATTTTGTGGTCAGGGACTCGGTTGTCCACAACTTTTTGTGGGTGGGAGGCATTCTTCCATTGAGGCCGGGGCGGGTGCGCGATACTCTATTTTGTGTCCAATCGGGTAGGGAGTCACAAGATGGAGTGGAGCGACGAGGTTATCGGCCAGCTACGCGCGCTCTGGGCGGAGGGTCATTCCACCGCTGAAATCGGGCGCCGGCTGGGGGTGACGAAGAACGCCATCGTCGGGAAAGCGCATCGGCTGGATTTGCCGGCCCGCCCGTCGCCCATTCGCCGCGATCCGGACGCCGCGCCGGTCCGTCGCTCCACCGTCCGCCGGGTCGAGGGGCCGACGCTGCCGCCACTGCCCAGTACGGTCGCTGACTGCGACATTGGTTTCACGTCGTTCGGAACGGTCACGGCCTCCCCGCCGCCGCAACTCGCCGTCGCGCCACCGCCGCCGCCTCGTCCACCGGTGATCGCCCGGCCCGTGATCGCCCCGCCCCCGCTGCCGCGGCCCGTTGTGCAGGCGCCCCGGCCGGTCGCGCCACCGCCGCCTCGGCCGATCGCGATGGCGCCCAGACCGTATGGACGGGTGGTGACATGCTGCTGGCCGATCGGGGAGCCGGGAACGCGGGAATTCCGCTTTTGCGATGTGCCCTCCGAGCCTGGGCGGCCATATTGCGAGGACCACGTGAAAGTCGCCTACGTGAAAGTCCGCGACCGCCGCGAAGACGCCGCCTGAGGGAGGAGGCCGGGGCGAGGGAAGGCTGGGGTTTCAACCCCGGACCCCGCGCCCGGAGCCTGCCCTCGCGCTTGCCGCGCGGGGTGGGGGGCCATGGGGGCAAAAGCCCCTGGTGGGTTCCGGGGCAAAGCCCCGCCCCTTCTCCCGGCCCCGGTCCTCGAACCCTTTGACAGTCGTCAGCGGCCATCGTAAGCGACGCCGCCGATCCAGGGTGGTCGCCGGCGAGGTGGTGTGTGACATGTTGAACGTTTTGGTCTGGGCTTTTTCGCGGCTCCCGGCTTGACCGCCACGGCGGCCGCGGCCTTGTCGAAGCACACCGCATCGTCCGCCGGACGTTGGCTCGCTGTTCTCGGCGTCGTCTATGGCGACATCGGCACCAGCCCGCTGTACGCGCTCAAGGCCAGCATGCAGGTCTTCGAAGGCGTCCCCATCAGCGAAGTCGAGATCCTGGGCATTCTGTCCCTGTTCTTCTGGTCGCTCGTGCTGGTTGTCACGGTGAAATACGTCATGCTGGTGATGCGCGCCGACAACCACGGCGAGGGCGGCATCCTGGCGCTGATGGCGTTGGCGCAGCGGGTCGCGGTCAACACCTCCATGCGCAACGCCCTGGCGATGGTGGGCATCGTTGGCGCCTGCCTGTTTTTCGGCGATGGAATCATCACGCCCGCGATTTCGGTGCTGTCGGCGGTCGAGGGGTTGGAAGTCTCGGCGCCGACGTTGAAGGAATACGTGCTGCCGATCAGCATCGTGGTGATCATCGGGCTGTTCGCGATGCAATACCGCGGCACCGCGAGCGTTGGCCGCGTCTTCGGACCGGTCATGGCATTGTGGTTCCTGGTGCTCGCCGTTCTCGGGATCGGACAGATCGTGCACCGGCCGGACGTGCTGATGGCGATCTCTCCCTGGCACGCGATCCGGCTGTGCATGGTTTATAAATACCTGGCGTTCGTCGTGCTTGGCGCGGTGGTGCTGTGCGTCACCGGGGCCGAGGCGTTGTACGCCGACATGGGTCATTTTGGCCCCGTGCCAATCCGGCAGAGTTGGATGTTCATCGTGCTGCCCAGTTTGGTGCTGTGTTATTTTGGGCAGGGCGCGATGTTGTTGCGGGATCCGGCGGCGGTGGAAAACCCGTTCTTTCTCATGGCGCCGGAATGGTGCCGCCTGGCGCTGGTGATTCTGGCGACGGCGGCCACCGTGATCGCCAGTCAGGCGGTGATCTCGGGCGCGTATTCGGCGACGCGGCAATGCATGCAGCTCGGCTTTTTGCCACGCCTGACGGTGCGGCATACCTCCAACATGGAGGAGGGGCAGATTTATGTGCCGCGGGTGAACTCGGCGCTGTTCGTGGGCGTGGTGGCGCTGGTGGTGCTGTTCAAAACGTCGGACAATCTGGCGTCGGCTTATGGCATCGCCGTCACCGGAACGTTTCTGTGTACCGCTGTGCTGGCGATGGTGGTGTTCCGGCGGCAGTTCGGCTGGTCGCGCTTCGCGGCGGTCAGTGTTTTCGGCACGCTGTTCATCATCGATGGCGTGTTTTTCGCGGCCAATACTCTGAAGGTGGTCGAGGGTGGCTGGGTGCCGCTGATCCTCGGCGGGATGCTGATCGCGCTGATGACGTCATGGAAACGTGGCCGCGATTTGTTGCTGGCGCGCTGGCGGCAGGACAGCATGCCGTTGGCGCCGTTCCTCGCGCGGCTGCCGCAATCGCGCAGTATCCTGCGAGTGCCGGGGCTCGCGGTGTTCCTGACCGGCAATCAGGATTACGTGCCGACGTCGCTGCTGCACAACCTTAAGCATAATAAAGTACTGCACGAGAAAGTGATGTTCGTGACCGTGGTGACCACGGACCGGCCGGAGGAACCGGCGGATACGCGCGCGACGGTGGAGTTGCTGGCGCCGGGCATTCACCGGGTGATGCTGCGCTACGGTTTCATGGAAAGCCCGAACATTCCGCGCGCGTTGGAGGATCTGGGTCCGGACGCCGGCTTCGATCCGATGCAGGCGAGCTATTTCCTGGGGCGCGAAGTGCTGGTACCGGGGATGGCGCCGAATATCTCCTGGTGGCGACGGTGGTTGTTCCTGTGGCTGGCACGCAACGCGGTGCCTGCGACGGAGTTCTTCCGCATCCCCAGCGACCGGGTCGTCGAACTCGGGGTGCGGGTGACGATCTGATTCGGGCCAAATGCTTTTCTGCCCTTGTTCGGCGAGCGGGAGGGCGATAGCTTTTGTTTAAACATCAGCACGGGAGAGCGATCATGGCGGTTATCAAGGTGCGCGACCTCGCTTACGGCCGGCTCCGTTCGCCGGATCTGGACGCGCAAGAAGAGTTCCTGACCGCGTTCGGCATGGTGCGCACGGAACGCACGCCGAGCGCGCTGTACATGCGCGGTACCGACCCGGTGCATCACATCCACATCACCGAAAAGGGCGATCCCGGATTTATCGGATTCGCCTGGGCCGCCGCCAGCGAAGACGATCTGAAAGCGATCGCGAAATTCCCCGGCGCCTCGGGCATCGAGAACATCGACGAACCCGGCGGCGGCAAACGCGTCCGCCTGACCGAGCCCAATGGTTACACCATTGAGGTCGTGCATGGCATCGACCCGGTGCAGCCGATTCACGTCGCGCGCCAGGCAATCAATTCCGCGCAGGCGCCGTTGAACCGCGCCGGCGAGGTGATTCGCTTTCCCGAAGGCCCGTCCACGGTGAAACGCATCGGCCACGCGGTGCTCGGGTCGCCGAAGAACCAGGAAACCGTTCGTTGGTTCCGCGAAACTTTGGGGCTGGTCGGCTCCGACGATGTCTATGCCGGCGAAAAGGACAACATCATCGGCCAGTTCAGCCGCGTCGACGCCGGTGACGAGTTCGTCGATCATCACGCGTTCTTCTGCATGCGCAACCAACGCGCGGGCCTGAACCATTTCTCGTTCGAGGTGCAGGACATCGACGACGTGTTCATGGGCCACGAATACCTGACGAAACTAACCAAATATGAACACATGTGGGGCATCGGCCGCCACCTTCTCGGCTCGCAGGTCTATGACTATTGGGCCGATCCGTATGGCCGCGTACATGAGCATTGGGCGGACACCGACCGGCTGAATATCCATAACGGCAGCAATATGGTTTCGGCCGAGGAAGGCTTGCGCTCGCAATGGGGCACCAGGCCGCCGGAGAAATTCATCGGCCACGTGAGTCCTTAAATGAAGAGTCTGGGGACGGCGCCCGGATTCCATCATGTGGCGATCCGCGCGGTGGATTTCGACGAAACGATCCGGTTCTATACCGACGGGCTGGGGTTTCGGGTGCATTATCCGTTTTCGATCCCCGGCCGGATCGATCGCGCGGCGTTCCTGGACGCCGGCGACGGTCACTTCGTCGAGGTGTTTGGCGACGGCTCAACCGTGCAGTCGGAGGGCCGCCGGCGGTTTCCGAATGAGGAACCGACCGAAGGCGCGCTGCTGCATTTCTGCCTGCGGGTCGAGGATGTCGATGCCGCCTATGCGAAGGCGCTGGCCGCCGGAGCGGGGTCTCGGGTCGCGCCTGTCACGCGACAACTCGGCGCCGATCCGCTGGTGGAAGTGCGGATCGCCTTCATCACCGGTCCGAACGGCGAGGTGATCGAGTTCATGCGCAGCGAACAGATGTAGCCGGGCGCCGGATTTTTTCCTGGCGGCATAAGGAGCCATCATGACGGCGTCGGTTCACGCGACGGAGTTGTTGCTGTTCTCCGTCTTGCTTCAGTTGATCGTCATGATCGGCGCGGCGCGGTTTTGCAACAGCCTGGCACGGCAACTCGGCCAGCCTGGAGTGACCGGAGAAATCGTCGCGGGTCTGCTTCTGGGCCCATCGCTGTTCGGACATTTTTTCCCCGGCGCCTCGGCCACGTTGTTCGGCCAGGCCGAGAGCACACCGATCGTCATCATCAGCCAGATCGGGCTGATCCTGTTGATGTTCCAGGTTGGCACCGATTTCGCGTTCGGCCATTTGCGCTCGAGCCGTCATCGCGCCGCGACGCTGTTTGTCGCATTGGCTTCGGTGCCGGTGCCGTTCTGCCTCGGCGTGGGCTTTGGCTGGTGGTCCGCGGGAACGTTGGCGCCAGGCATCGACATTACCGTCTACAGTCTGTTTTGCGGGATCGCGGTGGCCATCACCGCGGTGCCGATTTTAGGCCGGATCCCGCGCGAGTATCGCCTGGAGCAAGATCCCATCGGCGTGGTCGCGATCGCCGCGGCGGCGGGCAACGACGTCGCCGGCTGGATCCTGCTGGCGTGCATCTCCGCTTACGCCACCGCGCGACTCACGGGCGGCTTCCTGCTATTTACCTTGGGCGCCATTCTCGCCGGCATCGCGGTGTTCTGGTGGCTGTTGCGGCCGCTGGCGGGCTGGTTGACGCGCACGATGCCGCCGCGCGACGACACTCTCGCTCCGGGACTGATGGCGATCGTGCTGTGCCTGATTTTCGCGCTGGGGATCTACACCAACGCGATCGGCATTTTCACCATCTTCGGAGGCTTCGCCGCCGGTCTGCTGTTTCACCAATATCCGGCGTTCGTGACGGCCTGGCGGCGTCAGGTCGGGCAGTTCGTCCTGGTGTTTTTCCTGCCGGTGTTCTTCACGTTTACCGGCTTGCGCACCAACGTTTTCGGGTTGTCATCCGCCGCCGATTTCGGCTGGCTCGGTGTCGTGCTGATCGCATCCATTCCGGACAAGATGCTGCCGGTGTATATCGCGGGCCGGCTGTCCGGGTTCGACCGCTGGGAGTCGGCGGTATTGGGCACGCTGATGAACACGCGCGCCCTGATGGAACTGATCGTGCTGAACATCGGCTACGATCTGGGGTTTTTGCCTCAGAAGGCGTTCACCATGCTGGTGATCATGGCGATCGTGACCACACTGATGACCGGCCCGTTGTTGCGATTTCTGCTGCCGCGCATGGGCCACGTGGTGACCGAACAGGTGGCGGCCTGAGCCGATGACGCCGTCGGCGCGGCGCTGCATTGACGGGCGCCTCGGACCTGGTCACATCCAGCGTTCGATTCAGGAGAAAACGTCAATGGCCGAGACCATGATGGAGCCGCGCATGACGTCCGACCGCATCGTCATCGCCGGAGCCGGCCACGCCGGTGGCTCCGTCGCCGCCATGCTGCGCCAGTTGGGCTGGAAAACCGGCATCACATTGGTCGGTGAGGAACCGTTGCCGCCGTACCAGCGCCCGCCGCTGTCGAAAGCCTGGCTGACCGGGGAGGCCGATGCCGAAAGCCTCGCGCTGCGGCCGCTCGGGTTCTACAACGATGCCGATATCGAACTGAAATTGGGGCTCAGCGTAACGAAGATCGATCCGGCCGAGCATCGAGTTGCGTTCAGCGACGGCGACACGATGCATTACGCGCATTTGATTCTGGCCACGGGATCGCGGGCGCGGCGCATTCCGCTGCCGGGGATCGATCTGGCGAACGTGCTGGAATTGCGCACCGCCGCCGACGCTGACAGGTTGAAACACGTGCTGACACCGGGCGCGCGGCTGGCCGTCGTCGGCGGCGGGTATATTGGTCTGGAAGCCGCCGCCTCGGCCCGCGCTCTGGGCTGCGAAGCGACGATCATCGAGTTGGCGCCTCGGGTTCTCGCCCGTGTGGCGTGTGAGATCCTGTCGAACTTCTTCCAGGATTTTCATCGTTCGCAAGGCGTCACGATCGAACTCAACGCGGGCGTCGCGGCGTTGGAGGGCACCGACGGCACCGTCACCGGCGTTCGGCTGGCCGACGGACGGCTGATCCCGTGCGACGCGGCGCTGATCGGCGTCGGCGGCGTGGCAAACGAGGAGTTGGCGCTGGAGGCGGGGATCGCCTGCGATGGCGGCATCCTGGTCGATCTGGCCGCGCGCACCTCCGATCCCGATATCTTCGCCATCGGCGACTGCACCCGCAGACCGCTACCGCTGTACAACCGCACCATGCGGCTGGAAAGCGTGCCGAACGCGTTGGAGCAGGCGAAACAGGCCGCCTCGGCGATTTGCGGCCGTCCGCCGCCGGCGCCGGAAATTCCCTGGTTCTGGTCCGATCAATACGATCTGCGCTTGCAAATCGTTGGCATTCCGTTCGACGCGGCCGAGATCGTGGTCCGCGGCGACATCGCGGCCGGCAAATTCGCGCTGTTCCATCTGGCCGTCGACGGCATTGTGCAGGCGGTCGAGGCGGTCAATGCCTCCACCGAGTTCATGGGCGGACGGCGGATTATCCAACGCCGCCGCCAACTGACCGCCGCCCGGATCGCCGACATGAACGTCACGATGCAGGAACTGGCCTCGTGACCTGGAGCGCGAATTCTGCCTATAACCACCCAGAAGTCTGCCAAGGGAACGCCCATGCCTAAGATTACGTTCATCGAACATGATGGCACGCCTCACACGGTCGAGATCGCGGTCGGCAAATCCGTGATGCAGGCCGCGGTGGAAAACAACGTGCCCGGCATCGACGCCGATTGCGGCGGGGAGTGCGCGTGCGCCACCTGTCACGTCTATGTCGATGCCGCCTGGATCGAGAAAACCGGCCTGCCCGCGCCGGGTTCCCAGGAAGCGAGCATGTTGAGCTTCGCCGCCGTGACGCAGCCAGACTCTCGGTTGTCGTGCCAGATTCCGGTGACGGAAGCGTTGGATGGCCTGGTGGTTCGCATGCCGGAAGGCCAGCATTGAACAGGAGGACGCAGTCATGAACGCGCCGGTTCATTACGATGCCGCCTTGGAAGAAGCAAAGCTGAACGCGGCGTCTCTGCCGTTGAGCGAAATCGACGTCAGCGATCCGAAACTGTATCAGAATGATGTGTATTACCCGTATTTCGAACGGTTGCGCCGCGAGGATCCGGTGCATTACCGCGAGGACGGCATGTACGGCTCGTTCTGGTCGGTAACCAAATTCAAGGACATCATGGCGGTCGAAACGCATCCGGAGATTTACTCTTCGGAGGCGAAACTGGGTGGCATTTCGATCACCGACCGGCCGATGCGATACCGGCGGTCGAGCTTCATCTCGATGGACCCGCCGCGGCACGATGAGCAGCGCAAGGTCGTCAGTCCGATTGTCGCGCCGGCCAACCTCAACAACATGTCGGACATCATTCGNNTGGCGACGCAGGACGTGAACGCGGGCGGCGTTGTCGATTCGGAAGAGAAGCGTCTGGAAATCCTGCGCGAAGCACTGGCCGAATTCACCGCGCTGTGGCACGAGCGGGCCGCGAAGCCGCCGGGATTCGATTTGATTTCGATGCTCGCGCATGGCGAGGCGACAAAAAACCTGGTGAACGATCCACAGGAATTCCTCGGCAATCTGACGCTGCTGATCGTCGGTGGCAACGACACCACGCGCAATTCCATGAGCGGCGG
>PLSZ01000321.1 GCA_003164305.1 Acetobacteraceae bacterium | reverse complement strand
GTGGGGGCCAACCAA
Organism: Acetobacteraceae bacterium; assembly: GCA_003164305.1. The sequence continues at coordinate 11,685 of PLSZ01000321.1, read as the reverse complement.
AGGGTGGGGGGCAATCAAAACGCGTGGCCGTGATGTTGCCGTATCCGTTTCCCGGTCCGTTCGATTACCGGGTGCCAGAGGGGGGGGCGGAGGGGGCGTCTCCAATGCCCGGCGATCTGGTGCTGGTGCCGTTGAACCGGCGCGAGGAAGTCGGCGTGGTGTGGGATGGCCCCGGCGTGCCGGCGTCCGATGAGAAGCCGGTGCCGGAGCATCGCCTGCGCGCGATCATCGCTGTCATCGACACCCCGCCGATGCGCGAGGACATCCGTCGCCTGATCGATTGGATCGCCGCTTATACGCTGTCTCCTCCGGGCGAGGTGATGCGGATGGCGCTGCGCGTTTTGCGCCCGGAGGGCGGCCCGGCGATGGGGTGGCGGCGGACCGGCGCCGGTATCGACGCGGGTGGGACGGGTGCCTTGGTTCCGGCCATGGCAGCGACGTTCGCCGCTCAACGTGTTCCCCCGGTCGAGGAACGTGATACTCTGGCCGAGGAACGTCATCTCCCGGCCGAGGAACGTCATCCCCCGGCCGAGGAACGTCATCCCCCGGCTCGACCGGGGGATCAACGGCCCCAGGATCCTGGATCGGATGATCCCCCGGTCGAGCCGGGGGATGACGTGAAAACAGCGACGGGGGTGCCGGAGGCTGCTGATAAGCCTCAGCTTTCCAAAATCCGGCTGACCGACGCGCGTCGGAGGGTGCTCGACCGCCTCGCCGACGCCGAGCCGCGCACCACGGCGGAACTGGCCAAAGCCGCCGGCGTGTCTACCGCGGTGATCCGCGGCATGGCCGATCTGGGCTTGATCGACGCCACGGCGTTGCCCGCCAGCCGGCCGTTTCTGACGCCTGACCCCGACCACCCCGGCCCGGAACTCTCCGCCGATCAGGCCGCCGCCGCCGCCACTTTGCGCGACGCCGTCGCCGCGCGGCGTTTCTCGGTCACCCTGCTGGATGGCGTCACCGGCTCCGGCAAGACCGAGGTCTACCTGGAAGCGATCGCCCAAACGTTGCGGGAGGACCGCCAGGCGCTGGTGCTGCTGCCGGAGATCGCGCTGTCCTCGCAATGGCTGTCGCGGTTCGAGCGGCGGTTCGGCGTCGCCCCGGCCGTGTGGCATTCCGACCTGACGTCCCGGGTGCGCCGCACCACCTGGCGCGCGGTGGCGGAGGGCCGCGCGCCGGTCGTGGTCGGCGCTCGCTCCGCCTTGTTCCTGCCGTTCCCCGATCTGGGCTGCCTGATCATCGACGAGGAGCACGAGACCGCGTTCAAGCAGGAGGAAGGCATCGTCTACCACGCGCGCGACATGGCGGTGGTGCGGGCGCGGGTCTGCCAGGCGCCGGCGATCCTGGTGTCGGCGACGCCCAGTCTGGAGACGGTGGCGAATGTGGAGTCTGGGCGGTACGGGCATTTGCATCTGCCGGTTCGCCATGCCGGCGCGGTCATGCCGCGGATCGAGGCGATCGACCTCCGTGAGGACGCACCGGAACGCGGCCATTTCCTGGCGCCGAAGTTGGTGGACGCCATCCGCGACACCATCGGCCGTGGCGAGCAGGCGATGCTGTTCCTCAACCGCCGCGGCTACGCCCCGTTGACCTTGTGCCGCCGCTGCGGCCACCGCATGCAATGCCCGAACTGCACCGCCTGGCTGGTCGAGCATCGCGCCCGCCGCGAACTGCGCTGCCATCATTGCGGCCACACGATCCCGATCCCGGAGAAATGCCCGGCCTGCGAGGCGGAACATTCGCTGACCGCCGTCGGCCCCGGCGTGGAACGGATCACCGAGGAATCGATCGAATTGTTCCCCGGCGCGCGCCGGCTGGTGATGGCCAGCGACACCATGCCCGGCCCGCACGCCGCCGCCGAGGCCGCTCGCGCGATCGAAAACCGCGAGGTGGACCTGATCATCGGCACTCAGATCGTCGCCAAGGGCTGGCATTTCCCGCATCTGACGCTGGTCGGCGTGGTGGACGCCGATCTGGGTCTGTCCGGCGGCGACCTGCGCGCCGCCGAGCGGACCGTGCAACTGCTGCATCAGGTCGCCGGCCGCGCCGGTCGCGCCGAAGCGCCGGGGTTGGTGCTGCTGCAGACGTTCTCGCCCGAGCACCCGGTGATGCAGGCGCTGGTGGGTGGCGATCTGGAAGACTTCATGGCCAGCGAGGCGGCGATCCGCCGGCCGGGTCACTGGCCGCCGTACGGACGGCTGGCGGCGCTGATCGTCAGCGCCGACACGGCGGCGGCGGCGGATGTACTGGCTCGGGATCTGGGGCGGACGGCGCCGCACGCGGACGGGGTGACGGTACTGGGACCGGCTCCGGCGCCGCTGGCGATTTTGCGCGGGCGGCACCGGCGGAGGCTGTTGTTGAAGACTCGGCGCGATATCGCGGTGCAGCCGATCTTGAAGGAGTGGTTGAGCCGGGTCACGGTGGCGCGCGGCGGGCGGGTGGATGTCGATGTGGACCCGGTGTCGTTTCTGTGACGCGCTGCCAGGCACTTCGCTGCCTCCATCACCTAATTTTGAACTTAGGCGACGCCCAACAATTATCGCGTCAGGTCGTCGTTCCGTTCTCGTCATCCTCGGGCGCGACCTGGCGCGACCCGGGGATGACGGGAAAGGCCGGCGCGTCAGCCGACTCGCTTATTGTTGGGCGTCGCCTTATTGGGGAACAACTCCGACGCTTTCATTACGATTGCATATCCAGACACATCGGGTTCGACCGAAGACGTTTGAGCCCCGGGGGTTCCTGTCCAGGGAGTCGTACGCGAGTGAACGAGTTCAAAAAATTGGCCATTCCGGCGCATTCCGACCGTGCTATCCTTCCGCCCGCATGACCGAATCTTTCGCCCCCCGTCTTGATATTCTTCCCAAGGCTCAGCGCAGGCTATGGGACGAACTGGCCGCGGTTCCGCCAGAGTTCGTGCTGTATGGAGGCACCGCGATCGCACTGCACCTGGGGCACCGTCAGTCGGTCGATTTCGACTTCTTCGGGAACCACTCGTTCGACCCCGAGACACTCGCGAACAGCCTTTCGTTTCTCAACAAAGCGACGGTCACCCACCAGGAGCCCAACACCCTGTCCGTCCGCGTTGCCCGAGGCGGCCCCGTGAAGCTCTCGTTTTTCGGCTTGCCCCGACTGCCGCGTCTGCGACCGCCATGTGTCGCGCCGGGCAACGGATCGCGCGTGGCGGCGCTTCTCGATCTCGCCGGGACCAAAGCCTCCGTCGTGCAACGACGTGCCGAAGCCAAGGACTATCGCGACATCGACGCCATCCTGTGCGATGGACGAATCGACCTCGCCACCGCGTTGGCCGCGGCCAAGACGCTCTATGGCCCTCGGTTCAATCCGCAAATCACGTTGAAGGCTCTTTGTTACTTCGATGAGGGTGGTCTGCGCCGTCTGCCGAGGGTACTAAAGGAACGCCTGGTTACCGCGGTGCGGGGGGTCGATCTCGATCGCTTGCCAACCGTTGCTCCCCTGTCGCGAACCTACGAATGAAACCCATCCCGCTGACCCCCGAAACCCGCTCCGTCGCCCGTCGAATCGTCTGGTTCGAGTCGCCGGCACAAGCGCTCGCCGACCCCATTCGCTTCATGGCCTACGCGATGGCCTCCGCCACGCACGAGGACATGAAGATCCTCCGCCGCCACGTCTCCGACGACGACTTTCGCGAAGCCCTCGACCACGCGCCCCCCGGTATCATCGACCCTCGCTCCTGGGCATACTGGAACGCGACGATAGGACGCTATCCCACGCCGCCGCCGCCGAAACGAGCGCTAGCCTGACCATCGATCTCGCGCCACGCGCGTCCTGAACCCCGATCAACCCGACAATCCGAGGACATCGGAACAACCCCATGGAGATTGCCCCAAACAGGCGGAACGCGGCGGAGCGGAGGTACCTGGAGCTGGCCCGCGAATTTGGTCCCGGGGGACGGGATATTTCCTCGTTCAAAGTCATGCGGGGACGCAAGACCCATACCCCATCGATCGGCCTGACGAACTTTCATAATGCCATGGTGCTGCCGGGCGAATGGCTGGTCGTCGCCGGCGATCGGGTGCTGTGCGATTTCTTCGTGCAAACGCCCTCGCCGCCGATGACCGCTTATATGATGGAGTTCGACTTTGGAAGTGACACCATCGAATTGATTCACGAACAGCCGCGGGCGTTGCCGGTGGACACCGCGTTCCTGCTCGGCGGCTGCCGGAATTACAGTCACTGGCTGCTGGATTATCTGCCCAGGCTGGCGCTTTGCGGCGATCCGTCGGTGCCGTTGCTGGTCAATGGTCCGTTGACGGCGTTTCAATTGGAAAGCCTGCGGATCCTGGGTGTCGGCGAGGACAGATTGCTGCCGCTCGAGTATCCGTCCTCCGTTTCGGTGCGGCATCTGCTGTATCCCAGCCTTTGTTCCTCGAGCTTCACGCCACCTCATTCATTTCGACCCGGTGTGCTCGCGTGGCTGCGGGAAAGCTTCGCGCCGCTGATGAGATCGGAGCGGCGGGAGCGAAAAATTTTCATCTCTCGCGGCGGGGAGATCGACAGGCATCGTCGCCGCCTGCTCAATCATGAGGAAATCGCCGGCATTGCTCAAAAGCATGACTTTGATATCGTATCGCCTGAAAAACTAAGTTTCATCGACCAAATAAAATTGTTCGCCGGGGCATCCGTCATCGCCGGGGCACACGGCGCGGGCTTCGCCAACATGATTTTCGCGCCGAAGGGCACCAGCCTGGTGGAATTGATCGGCCCTCGATTGAGCGATTCGGAGTGGTCCATGGGCTATGTCAGACTCGCGGCGCTGGCGGGGCAGAGCGTGACCCGAATCGTCGGCCAGTCCGACGAACGGGAGGCCATCGCGTTCGATCATCTGCCTTACGAAACTTACACCATCGATCCGAAAGAGTTTGCGACGGTGTTGGACGGGTAGCGGGGGCCCCGGACGAAACGCATCCAGACCCGTCGTGCCGCGGCCAGCCAGCCGCCTGACCGCCGCCACTGAACCGTCGTTCCGGCAACTCGTTCCGTTGTACCATCGAACATGCCCCGCCTGACCGATTTGTTCGACATATGATCCGCGACGCGGCGCTCCCCGGCAGATCGTTTCGTTCCCCACGCGCGATAATCGTTGACGAACAGCAAGAAATGGCCAACCCTGGGCGAACGGAAACGCCGCCAACGGGCAACGCCAACCGAACCGATCGAGCGAACGAAAGTGCCCGCCGCCCGCCCGGACAGGAGCCACCCATGCCAAACTGGTTCGAACGTGAGCTTTTCGCCGGCCTCGCCAAGGTCGTCGAGGATGACAGTTGGCTGTCCGACGAAGCCAACAAGCTGGCGATCAACACGGCGGTCAACAGCACCCGCAACCGCCCGCATCCGTGGAGCACCTTCGCCGATGCCGATTACCCGAACTGGCGCGGCCTGTCGGACCGCACGTTTCTGGCCCGGCATTTGCCGCCGTCCTATCCCGATCCGGCCAATCCTTTGCCCGATCCGGCCAAGGTGGCGGCCCTGTTTGCTCGTCCCGCCGCGGGTGGAACGAAATCCAACAAATCCACCTGCCTGTTTCCCGCTTTCGCGCAATATCTCACCGACGGGTTCATCCGCACCAACCCGACCAACCCGCGCAAGAACACCTCGAACCATGAAATCGACATGTGCCCGCTGTATGGCCGCACGCCGAAGCAGACCGACGCGCTGCGTCTGCCCGCCGCCGCCGGAGGGCCGAAGGGCCGGCTGAAAAGCCAGATGATCGGCGACGAGGAATATCCGCCGTTTCTTTACAATCCGGATGGTTCGCTGACCGATCCCGCGTTCAATGTGCTCGATCCGCCGTTGTTCGCGTTCAACCAGCCAATCAAGAAGCCGACCGACCCGCCGCCGCCGCCGCCCGCCACAATGGGTGGGAAACCGTTCGCACCCGCGCGATACACCAGTCTGTTCGCCGTCGGCGGCGACCGGGTCAACTCCAGCCCGTTCACCGCGATGATGAATACGCTGTGGCTGCGCGAGCATAACCGCGTCGCCAAGGAACTGGAGCAGCGCAATCCCGGCTTCGACGATGAGCGGGTGTTCCAGACCGCGCGCAACATCATCATTCCGATGTTCATCAAAATCGTCGTCGAGGACTACATCAATCACATCACGCCGATCCCGTTCAAGATCAAGGCGGACCCCTCGGTGGTGTGGGACGCGACCTGGAACCGGCCGAACTGGATGACGGCGGAATTCAGCCTGCTGTACCGCTGGCACGCTTTGATGCCGGATCAGATCGAATGGACGGGCGGCGCGATTCCGCTGGGGGATTTCACGCTGGACAACCGGGCACTGCTCGCGGTCGGGCTGGACGGTGCGATCACCCTGGCCGCCTCGCAGGCGACCAATCAACTTGGCGCGATGAATACCTCGGCCGCGCTGCTGCCGATCGAGGGCCTGTCGATCTCGCAGGCGCGGACCAACAATCTGGCGCCCTATAACGCGTATCGCGTCGCGTTCGGCATGGCGCCCGCCACCGCGTTCGACCAGATCTCCAGCAGCCAGGAGATTCAAGACAAGTTGCGGGGCATCTACGACACCCCCGACCGGGTCGAGTTCTACCCCGGGCTGTTCGCCGAGGACCGGGTGCCGGATTCGCCCTTGCCGCAACTGCTGATGACCATGGTCGCGGTGGACGCGTTCAGCCAGGCGCTGACCAATCCCTTGCTGTCGCAACACGTGTGGAAGGACAACCCGACGCTGACCTTCACCGATTGGGGCTTCAACGAGATCGGGAATACGAGTTCGCTGTCCGATGTCCTCATTCGGCAAGGACGCCCAGGCGGCTCGCCGCCGGTGACCATGACATTGCCCGGATGGTCTTACACCAGGACACCCTGAGGCGGAGGCGCCCCGGCGTTTTCCGGCCTCCCCTCACGCCTTGCGGCGCAACCGCTTCGCGTTCGCGCGCGCCCGGGTGACGAACGGCGCCAGCGCCGCGGTGTGTCCTTGCCCGGTCAGCAGCGCCGTCATCGATTTTTGCACCGCCGCGGCCTTCTCCATCCCCATCCGCTGATACTCGGCCGCCGAGCATGTGCCCTGCGCCATCATCATCGTGCGGTGAAAGATCGTTTCCCACGATGCGAACGTCAGATGCGTCATCATCATCGGCAGGGCGAAAGGCGACGTCGGACTTTGCTTTCTCATGCACCTGAAATGAGAGATCGCGTGCCCGGACACAAGAGGCAAATTTCCTCGCGCGCGAATGGCATACGATCGCCCGCGGATTCCCATCGCCCAGAGAAGCGCGAACGATGCCGGCGGGTCCACTGCTCCCCGCCTCTTACCCCGTCGCGCCGGGGACCTCACAAATATCCCAGCAAGCGCTCCCACAGCGTCGGCTCAGGTTTGGCGAGCGGAACGTCGCCGCCGAGGGTGACGGAGATGACAGGGGCCTCCGCTTTGTCGCGTTCCTCGATGCGATAGCGCACCTCTCGCCATGGCATGTCCGACGCGTTGACGTTGCCTCGGATCGCCGCGACCTCGGCCGAGCATTCGCGCTTGCCGCTGAACACTCCGCCCGACAAGGTTCGGATGTTGTTCAGGAAGATGCTGTCCAGTTGATAGCTTTCGCGCAGTACGGCATCGACCTGGCGCAAGGCCGGCTCACTGTCGCAGGACGGTGAGGCGCCCTGATACGCGTAAAGCCCGGCCGACCCGAGCACGATGGCGAGGCCGGCACCGATTGGCAAAACCATTCGCCGCGTCAACCGATCCACCTTCCCGATCCGTGCGCCCGAGCCCTACCACGGCCCGTCATCGCCGGAAATCGGTCAGGATGCCGGGCACTATCCCGGACCGTCGGGACGAACCATGCCGGTGGCCCAGCACAGCCCAACGACGCCGCCTTTGACGGGCGGTAGCAGAAGGATGCAGAGCAGCCCGGTCAGCGCTGGCCAGACAGCGAACTGCAGCCACAAGGCGGGCGCGAAGACGTGGTCCACCAGCAGCAGGGCTGGAACGATCAGGTGCCCGACGACCAGGATCGTGAGGTAAGCGGGCATGTCGTCGGACGGGTATAGGGTATTGTCTGCCCCGCACGCGTCGCATTGTCCGCGTACACGAAGGAATCCTCCGAACAACGCGCCGCGGCCGCACGCCGGGCATTGGCGGGACAATCCACGGCGGATTCCGGTCCAGATAGACTTGTCGGTCATCGGTTTCATCTCCATCGTCAGCGATCCGGCTGTATCGGTTTGGCGCCGATCGCGGCCGGTCTTGCGGAGGCATCATGTCATGTAGTATGGGTACATTCAACCCATTGTACGTGAAATAGCTGACGATTGCATGGCAAAAAATCAAGAACTGCCCGAGACAGAACCCATACAATCCTGGCGGCCCAATATCGAGGGTGTGCCAGGACCGATCTACCGCGCCATCGCCGACGCGATCGCCCAGGCGGTGCGGCGGGGAGAGTTGCATGCAGGCGACCGGCTGCCGCCGCAACGGACCCTCGCCGACGGCCTGGGGGTCGATCTGACCACCATCACCCGCGCCTATACGGAGGCACGGCATCGCGGTCTCGTCGATGCCATCGTCGGCCGCGGCACGTTCGTCCGGGCGGCGGTTCAGGGGGCCGCTGGGGGGACCATTGGGAGGGCGCCCATGGAACGGGGCGGCGCTCCGGCGGCGGGGATCGTGTCGCGGCCCGCGGCGGCGGAGGCCTCGGGCGTGGACATGAGCATGAACATGCCGCCCCAGCCGCCGCTGCTGCGACGGCTGTTGCGGGAGGGCCTGGCGGCGCGGGTGAACGAGGCGGGGCTGGCGGACATCATGACCTACCGTGCTGGCCTGGGAACCGGTCAGGACCGCGCCATGGCCGGCCGGTGGCTGCGGCCGGTACTGGGCCAGGTGGATCCCGAGCGCATTCTGGTCTGCGCCGGCGCGCAATGCGCTCTGACCGGCGTGCTGACGATGCTGGCGAAGCCGGGCGACCTGATCCTGACCGAAGCGCTGACCTATCCTGGGTTTCGCGCGGTCGCGGCGCAGTTGGGCCTCCGGCTGGCGGGGGTGACGGCGGACGCGGAGGGACCATTGCCGGACGCGCTGGAACGAGCCTGCCGGGACGCGCGGCCCAAAGCATTCTATTGCGTCCCAACCATACAAAACCCGACCACGGTGACGACGTCCCTCGCGCGGCGCCAGGCAGTGGCGGAGATCGCGTCGCGGTACCGGATCACGGTCATCGAGGACGATGCGTATGGGCTGTTGCCGGGAACGCCGCTGCCCGCGATCACCTCCCTGATGCCGGCCCTGGCGGGGGAGGGCGGTTTCCATGTCAGCACGGTCGCGAAATGTTTGTCGCCCGGACTGCGTTGCGCTTACGTGGTGGCCCCCGATCGCTCGCTGGCCGGGCGGCTGGCGAGCGCGATCCGCGCCACCTCCCTGACGCCGGCGCCGCTGCTGACCGGGTTGGTGACGCGGTGGATCGGGGACGGCTCGGCGCTGCTGCTGCGCGACGCGGTGCGCGATGAGGCGCGCGCCCGGCAATCGATCGCGCGGGAGATGTTGCCGGCGGAGAGCGTCGCGGCGCATCCGGACGGGCTGCATTTGTGGCTGACGCTGCCGGCCCACTGGAACCGGCGGGCGTTCAGCGCGGAGTCGCGGAGGCAGGGACTGACACTGGTTCCGAGCGATGCGTTTCTGGTCGAGGGGGAAGCGCCAAACGCCGTGCGCATGTCCCTGGGGGTCGCGGAAAGCCGGGAGGCGTTGCGCGCGGCGTTGCGCTCGGTCGCGGTGACGATGCTGGCGGACGCGCCGCGGAGTTACGCCGAGATCGTTTAGCGTCTGGAGGGGGCGGGCTTCGGCCGGCCGATGGGGATGTCCCGGCACGGGAACGTCGGCATGCCGGGGCCAGCGGAACGGGTTGACGCGGGATTTCGTTATTAATACTAACACGCCTTCGAACCCCCGCGAGGCGAGCCATCATGAACACGCAACCGGTTTACGGCCTTAAGCAGCTTCTGACCCACGTCATCGGTGACATGGCCAAAGCCCTGGCCGAACGCCACGGCGAGACCACGGCGGACAAGATCGCCCGTACCAACGCCGCGGTGCACATGATCGTCGGCTTCCTGCCGAGGGACGTGATCGAGACGATGCTGGCCGGCCATTGCGTGATGTTTCATGAACTGATTGTCGATTCAGTCCGCCACATGTTCCTCGGCGAACCGGCGGCCGATCGGCGAAGCAGCCGCGGCGGCATCGTCGCGATGGACAAATGTTTCGCCAACAATCTGGAGCGATTGAAGCAGCTTCAGTCGCGTCCGGCACGGAGCAATCCGGAGGCAGCCGAGGCGACGGCGGCGGTATCGGCGGATCAGCCCATTGAAGCAATGGTGGCGGCCGCGACGAAGGAAACCGCGGCGCGAAAAGCGGCTCCGACCGGCCGGGCGCCATTGGAGGCAGCGGCGCCGGCGCCCGACACCCGGACTCCGGGGGCCCAAACGCCGGGAGACCAGACGCCGGGCAACCCGGTGGCGCCGGCAGCCCATGGAGCGTCGCTGGCCGATCCGGCGATTTCGTTCACCCCGTCGAAGGCCACGATCGCCGCCTGCGAAGCCAATCCCGCCGCGATGGCGGCCCTGGAAGCCGGCGACCCAGAGGCCTTCGCCCGGGCAATGGGCGTGGCTTCGCCGAGCGAAGAATATCTGGCCGCGGCCAACGCGCCGGGGAGCCCGTTCGACCGATCCGCGGCCCGGGGCGGCGCGGCGGCGGCTCAATCACCTGCTCCGCGGCATGACCCAGCAACGGTTGTTCCCCCTTCCGCGGCAAGATGACCTCCGCGCCGGCGTTCCCGGCCAGGCGAGCCGGCGGCGGCGCCGCGGACTGAGGACGACTACGCCATAGCCCGGAGGCGCGAGGCTCGCGGGCTCGGGCGGCGCCGTTTCGGGCAGGGTCGTGGCCGCCGTTACGCGCCGCCGCCGATGGAGCCGACAAAATCCTCGAAGTCTTTCGCCTCGCGGAAATTGCGGTAGACGCTGGCGAAACGAACATACGCGACCTTGTCCAGTTCCTTCAGCGTATCCATCACCAGTTCGCCGATTTGCTTGCTGGGGACGTCGCTTTCGCCCGAAGCCTCCAACTGCCGCACGATCGAGTTGACGATGCGTTCGATGCGTTCTTCCTGAATCGGCCGTTTGCGCAACGAAACCCGGATCGAGCGGGCGAGCTTGTCGCGATCGAACGGCACCCGGCGGCCGTCGTTCTTGACCACCGTCAGGTCGCGCAACTGAACCCGCTCCACCGTCGTGAAGCGCTGGCCGCAGGTGCCGCAGAAACGGCGGCGGCGGATGGCGCTGTTGTCCTCGGTGGGGCGGCTGTCTTTGACCTGGGTGTCGTCGGAGCCGCAGAACGGGCAGCGCATGATTTAGCGCCCGGGGTAGATCGGGAAGCGGGCGCACATGGCGCGGACCCGGGCGCCGACCGCCGCCTCGGCCGCCGCGTTGGCGCCGTCGTTGGATTGACCCAGAGCTTCCAGGACTTCGTTGATCATCAGGCCGATTTCGCGGAACTCAAGGGGGCCGAAGCCGCGGGTGGTGGCGGCGGGGGAGCCGAGGCGCACACCCGACGTGATCGTCGGCTTTTCCGGATCGTACGGGATGGCGTTCTTGTTGGCGGTCATGTGGGCGCGTTCCAGGCTGGCCTCGGCGGCCT
>PLSZ01000435.1:2492-15609 GCA_003164305.1 Acetobacteraceae bacterium | reverse complement strand
CTGCATGGACGTGGTGCTGCCCTACATCCACGACCGCAAGCAGTTCGGCCAGTCCATCGGCGAATTCCAACTGATGCAGGGCAAGGTCGCCGACATGTATACGGTGATGAGTGCCGCCAAGTCCTACGTCTACACCGTGGCGAAGGCCTGCGACCGGGGCCAGACCACGCGCAAGGATGCGGCCGGCGCGATCCTGTATTCGGCCGAAAAGGCGACTTGGATGGCGCTGGAGGCGATCCAGGCGCTCGGCGGCAACGGTTATATCAACGACTACCCCACCGGCCGCCTGCTGCGCGACGCCAAGCTCTANNACGCTTCGCTCGCGATGACGAGAGTATGTTTAGGCAGGGAGCGATAGATGCCCATTCTGGAATCCGCCCACGATCCGCGCAGCGCCGCCGCGCGGGAGAACACCGCGGCGATGCAGGCGGTGGTCGACGATCTGCGCCAACAGGCCGACCATGTCCGCGAAGGCGGCGGCAAGGTGGCGCGTGAGCGGCATCTTTCGCGTGGCAAACTGCTGCCGCGCGACCGCATCCGCGCCCTGATCGACCCGGCTTCGCCGTTTCTGGAGATCGGCCAACTCGCCGCCCACGGCATGTATGGCAACGAGGTGCCCTCGGCCGGGATCGTCACAGGCATCGGCCGGGTGTCGGGCCGCGATNNGAATCATCACCGGGATCGGCCGGGTGTCGGGCCGCGAGTGCATGATCGTCGCCAACGACGCCACGGTGAAGGGCGGCACTTACTTTCCGCTCACCGTGCAGAAGCATTTGCGCGCGCAGGAGATCGCCCAGCAGAACCGGCTGCCCTGCATCTATCTGGTCGACAGCGGCGGCGCGAATTTGCCCAATCAGGACGAGGTTTTTCCCGGCCGCGACCATTTCGGGCGGTTCTTCTTCAACCAGGCGCGGATGTCCGCCGACCGCATCGCGCAGATCGCGGTGGTGATGGGCTCCTGCACCGCCGGTGGCGCCTATACGCCGGCGATGTGCGACGAGAGCATCATTGTCCGCAATCAGGGCACGATCTTTCTCGCCGGCCCGCCGCTGGTGAAGGCGGCGACGGGCGAGGTGGTCACGGCTGAGGAACTTGGCGGCGCGGACGTGCATGCGCGGGTCTCGGGCGTTGTCGACCATTACGCCGAGAACGACGCCCACGCGCTCGGCATCGCGCGGCGGGTGGTGGCGAGCCTAAACACCGTCAAGCAGCCCGGTCTGGAACTGCGCGAGCCGCGCGCGCCGAAATACGATCCGCGCGAGATTTACGGCATCGTGCCGCAGAACCGCCGCACGCCCTATGACGTGCGCGAGATCATCGCCCGCATCGTCGACGCCAGCGAGTTCGACGAGTTCAAGGCGCTCTATGGCGCCACGCTGGTTTGCGGCTTCGCCCATATCTGGGGCTATCCGGTCGGCATCCTCGGCAACAACGGCATCCTGTTCAGCGAGAGCGCGCAGAAGGCGGCGCATTTTGTCGAACTCTGCGCCCAGCGCGGCATTCCGCTGGTGTTTTTGCAGAACATCACCGGCTTCATGGTCGGGCAGAAATACGAGGCGGGCGGCATCGCCAAGGATGGCGCCAAGATGGTGACGGCGGTGGCGACCGCGGCGGTGCCGAAATTTACCGTGATCATCGGCGGATCGTTCGGGGCGGGCAACTATGGCATGTGCGGGCGGGCATACTCGCCGCGGTTTTTGTGGATGTGGCCGAACGCGCGGATCAGCGTGATGGGCGGGGAGCAGGCGGCGTCCGTGCTGGCCACGGTGCGGCGCGACAACATGGAAGCGCGCGGCGTGACCTGGCCAGTGGAGGAAGAAGAGGCCTTCAAGGCACCGATCCGGGAACAATACGAAGTGCAGGGACATCCTTATTACGCGACTGCTCGGTTGTGGGACGATGGGATCATCGATCCGGCGGATACGCGGCGCGTGTTGGGGTTGAGTTTGTCGGCGAGCTTGAACGCGCCGATTGAAGCGACGCGGTTTGGGTTGTTCCGGATGTGAGTGGAATGTTCCGCAAAATTCTGATCGCCAATCGCGGCGAAATCGCTTGCCGGGTGATCGCCACGGCACGGCGCATGGGGATCGCGACAGTCGCGGTTTACTCCGAGGCGGACGCGGGCGCACGGCATGTGACGCTGGCGGATGAGGCGTGGCCGATTGGGGCGGCGCCGGCTCGGGAAAGTTATTTGGTTGGCGAACGGATTCTCGACGTCGCGCGGCGGTCGGGGACGGAGGCGATCCATCCCGGTTATGGGTTCTTGTCCGAGAACGCGGACTTCGCGGAGGCCTGCGCTTCGGCCGGGATCGTGTTCATCGGACCTCCGGTCGCGGCGATCCGGGCGATGGGATCGAAGTCGGCGGCGAAGACTCTGATGGAAAAGGCCGGCGTGCCGTTGGTGCCGGGATATCACGGGGACTCGCAGGATTTTTCTTTGCTGGCGGCCGCGGCGGAGCGGATTGGATATCCCGTGCTGATCAAGGCTTCCGCGGGCGGTGGCGGCAAGGGGATGCGAATCGTCGAACACCCTGGGCTGCTGTCGGAGGCCGTCGCGGGGGCTAAGAGAGAGGCACTCGCGTCGTTCGGCAACGATCAGGTGCTGGTGGAAAAGTATCTGACGCGGCCTCGGCATATCGAGATTCAGGTGTTCGCCGATCAGCACGGCGGGGCGGTTTCGTTGTGGGAGCGCGATTGTTCCATTCAGAGGCGGCATCAGAAAGTGCTGGAGGAAGCGCCGGCGCCGGGCATGGACGCGGCGCGGCGCGCAAGCATGGGGGAGGCGGCTTTGGCGGCGGCGCGCGCGGTAGGTTATGTTGGGGCCGGAACGGTGGAGTTCATTTCGGAATCTGGGAAATTCTGGTTCATGGAGATGAATACTCGGTTGCAGGTGGAGCATCCGGTGACCGAAATGATCACCGGGCTTGATCTGGTGGAATGGCAGTTGCGGATCGCGTCCGGGGAGCGGTTGCCGTTGCAACAGGGAGACATCCCGCTGCGTGGGCATGCGATCGAGGCGCGGGTGTACGCGGAAGATCCGGACAGGGATTTTCTGCCGTCGATCGGAGTGCTGACGCATTTGCGGCAACCGGTCGAGACGGAGGATGTGCGAGTCGATACCGGCGTGCGGGAGGGCGATGCGATCACGCCGTATTACGATCCGATGATCGCCAAGCTGATCGTTTGGGGACCGGATCGGGATACCGCGGTGCGGCGATTGGACAACGCGCTGGCGGATTATGAGATCGTTGGCGTGACGACCAATCTGGGGTTGCTACGGGCGATCTCGACGAGTCCGGCGTTTCTGGCGGCCGAATTGGATACCGGGTTTATCGGGCGGCATATCATCGCGGAGGCGGTGCCGGATGGACCGGAACCGGCGATGGTGGCCGCGGCGGTGTTGGCGGTGGTGCGGCGGGTAACGCTGTCGGCCGATCCGTGGGAGGTCGCGGATTCGTTCCGGTTGAATGGCGACGGAGAACAGGTGGTTTCGTTACGGTTTGGCGGTTTGGACGTGGTTGTTGGAGCGATATGGCTGGGCGATGGTTTGTATCGGCTGCGGATTGGCGATCGTGAGGTCGACGCGCGGGAAACGGCGGACGGGGTTGGCGTCGATGGCGTCACGTATCGCACGCGTGTCGTCCGGCGCGGCGACGAACTGACGGTCATCCACCACGGGCGCAATCATGTGGTCGGCGTGGTGGATTTGTTGTCGCCGCCTGGGGCGCTGTCGGCCGGGGAGGATCGGGTCCTGGCGCCAATCCCCGCCCGGGTCACGCATGTCCTGGTGCAAGCGGGCGACGTGGTGACCAAAGGCATGGCGGTGATCGTGCTGGAGGCGATGAAAATGGAAATCACCCTGACGGCGCCTCGGGATGGCACGATCGGCGTGATCCGTTATGTCGTTGGCGACATGGTGGAGGAAGGCACGGAACTCATCCATTTCGCGGAGACCGCGACGGGCTGATCTTTCCTCGGTTCCGCGACGCGGGTAGGTTGGTGGAAATCAACACAGGAGGATCGCATGCACTGGACAGACCGCCGCGAACGCTACCGGGCATTTATCGCCGGTTCCGAATGCATCCACCCTGCCTCGGTTTACGATGCCATTTCCGCGCGGATCGCCGAGGACCTTGGGTTTGAAATCGGCATGTTCGCTGGCTCCATCGGGTCTTTCACCGTGTTGGGCGCGCCGGATCTGATCGTGCTGACGTTGACGGAGTTCGCGGCGCAGGCATATCGGATCAACCGCGCGGGCAAGTTGCCGTTGATGGTGGACGCGGATCATGGATACGGTAACGCATTGAACGTGATGCGCACGATCCAGGAACTGGAAACCGCCGGCGTCGCGGGAATCATGATCGAGGACACGGTGTTGCCTCGGACATTCGGTGAAAAGTCGCCGGGGTTGATTTCGATTGACGAAGGCATCGGCAAGATGCGCGCGGCGTTGAGCGCGCGCGAAGATAAGGCGCTGTGCGTGATTGGGCGGACCAGCGCGGCGGCGATCACGGATTGGCGCGACGCTCTGGCTCGGGCGAAGGCGTACGAGAAGGTTGGCGTGGATGCGATGTTCTTCGCGGGTGGCGTTACCAAGGAATTGCTCGAGGCGTTGAAGGCCGAGGTTAAGATTCCGCTGATGCTGGGTGGCGGCGGAGGCGGCGGGATGGACAAGGCGTATCTGGGGACGATGGGCGTGCGGGTTGCTTTGCAGGGGCACCAGCCGTTTTCGGCGGCGGTGCAGGCGGTGCACGATACGCTGAAGGCGCTGCGCGAGGGGACGAAGCCGTCGGCGCTGACCGGGATCGCCTCGGCGGAGATGATGGCGAAAGTCACGCGTTCCGGGGAGTATAAGAGGTGGACGGAGGAGTTTTTGAGGTAGGGCGGCGAGGGAGTCGCTCACGGCGATGACGAGTGCGCGGCGACTGATCACCGGGTCAAGCCCGGTGATGACGGTGGAGGGGCTGGTGTTGACGTCAAGGACGTCAGGGCGGTGGGTTAGCGTGCTTTCGGGTCGCCTTTCCGTCCAGACTTTGCTGTGTCTGACTGGACTTTGGCCCAGGAGTCTCGGAGGCTGACGGTGCGGGTGAAGATGGGAAGGGAGGGGGTGCTGTCACGGTCTCGGCAGAAATAGCCGAGGCGCTCGAATTGCACGACTTCGCCGATGGGAGATGTGGAAAGCGCTGGTTCCAACAGGCAGTTCGTCAACACTTCCATCGACGCGGGATTGAGGTCGGCCATGACGTCGCCGTCCGCGCCGGGGTCGGGGCGGGCGAAGAGTTGCTCGTAAAGCCGAACTTCAGCGGGGACGGCATCGGCGGCGGCAACCCAGTGCAACGTGGCCTGGACCTTGCGGCCATCGGGGGCGTTGCCGCCTTTGGTCGCGGGATCGTAGGTGCAACGAAGTGCCACGATCTCACCCGACGGGGAGCGGATTATTTCGTTGCAGGTGACGAAGAAACCATAGCGCAGGCGGACTTCCCGGCCGGGAGACAGGCGGAAGAATTTCTTCGGCGGATCCTCCATGAAATCGTCTTGCTCGATGTAGATTTCGCGGCCGAAGGTGATCGGGCGCGTGCCGGCCGAGGGATCGTCGGGATGGTTGATCGCCTGCAACGTTTCGGTCTGACCGGCGGGGTAGTTTTCGATGACCAGCTTCAACGGCCGCAGCACGGCCATGCGGCGCGGCGCGGACGGGTTCAGCACCTCGCGGATCGCGGCGTCGAGTTGCGCGACATCGACGGTGCTGTAAGCGCGGGCGACGCCGATGCGGCGCACGAACTCTCGCAAGGCGGAGGCGGGAACGCCGCGGCGGCGCATGCCGGCCAGGGTTGGCATGCGCGGATCGTCCCAGCCGGTGACGTGCTTCTCCGACACCAGTTTGGTCAGGATGCGCTTCGACAGCACGGTATAACTGATGTTCAACCGCGCGAACTCATATTGCCGCGGCCGAGACGGGACCGGCAGATTTTCGATCAGCCAGTCGTATAACGGGCGGTGATCCTCAAATTCCAGGGTGCAGATGGAGTGGGTGATATGCTCGATCGCATCCGATTGGCCGTGCGCGAAATCGTAGGTCGGGTAGATGCACCATTTGTCGCCTGTCCGAGGATGGGTGGCGTGCAAAATCCGGTACAGCACCGGATCGCGCAGGTTCATGTTGCCGGACGCCATGTCGATCTTCGCGCGCAACACGCGGGCCCCGTTGGGGAATTCGCCGGTGCGCATGCGGCGGAACAGGTCCAGGTTTTCCTCGATCGGGCGGTAGCGGTCGGGGCTGTTCTGGCCGGGTTCGGTCAGCGTGCCGCGCTGGGAGCGCATGGCGTCGGCCGGCGTGTCGTCGATATAGGCTTTGCCTTCGCGGATCAGGTGCTCGGCCCATTCGTAGAGCTGTTCGAAATAATCCGAGGCGTAGTAAAGATGTTTGCCCCAGTCGAAGCCCAACCAATGGACGTCGGCCTGGATGGAGTCGATGAATTCCTGTTCTTCTTTGACCGGGTTGGTGTCGTCGAAGCGCAGGTGGCAACGGCCTTTGAATTCATTGGCGATGCCGAAATTCAGGCAGATNNCAGATCGACTTGGCGTGGCCGATGTGAAGATAGCCGTTGGGCTCGGGCGGAAATCGGGTGACGACGGATTGGACCTTGCCGGATTCCAGATCCGCGGCGACGATATCACGAATGAAATCGCGGCTGGCATCCTGGGCTTCTGAAAGTTCGACGGCCATAAGACAGACACCTCAATGGGGTGCCGGAGGGTCTACCGGTCCCGCAGCTTCGGGTCCAGCGTATCGCGCAGGGCGTCGCCGAACAGGTTGATCCCCAGCACCGACAGCATGATCGCCACGCCGGGAAAAATCGCGATCCATGGGGCGGTGGAGGCGTATTCCTCGGCGCCGCCCTGTAACATAAGACCCCAGGCCGGAACTGGTTCCTGCACGCCCAGACCGAGATACGACAACGACGCTTCGGCGAGGATGGCCTGGCCGACGAAGGCGGTGACCATGATCAGGAACGGGGCCATCACGTTGGGCACCATGTGGCGCAGGATGATGCGCGGCGCGCCGAACCCGCAGGCTCGGGCGGCATCGACATAGGGCACCTCCCGAATGACCAGCGCGGCCGAGCGGACCACGCGGGCGCAGCGTGGGATCAAAGGGATGGTGATGGCGATGATGACGTTCTGCACGCCGGTGCCGAAGATGGAGACGATGGCCAGGGCCAGGATGATCAGCGGGAAGGCCATGACGATGTCGAAGACTCGTTGCATGATCATGTCGATCATGCCGCCGAAATAAGCGCTGCCGACGCCAAGCACCAGTCCCAGACTGCCTCCGACGAACGCGGACGACAGGCCGACGATCAGCGCGGTGCGGGCGCCGTAGATGATGCGCGACAGCAAATCGCGGCCGAACTGGTCGGTGCCGAGCCAATGATCGAGCGATGGCGCTTCCGTCATCGCGGCGAAGTCGTTGGCGGTCGGGTTGTACGGCGCGAGTTCTTCCGCGAAGATGCCGGTGATGGCGATCAGGAGCACCAGCGCCAGGCCGAATGTGCCCAACGGTTGGCGGCGGCAAAAGCGCAGTGCTCGGCTGAGCAATGGCGGGCGAAGGTCGATGGCGTCGGGATCGGCGACGGTGGTGGACATGTTCGCCTCTTAGTTGAAACGAATGCGCGGATCGAGCCAGCCATACAGCAGATCGACCGCGAGGTTGGTGAACACGAACACCGCCACCGTCAGCATCACCAGAGCCTGGGTCAGGGTGTAATCCTGGTTTTGCACGGCCTGGACGAACAGGCGGCCGACGCCGTTGAGGTTGAACACCTGCTCGGTCACCACGAGGCCGCCGATGAGGAAGGCGAACTCGATGCCGATCAGGGTCACGATGGGCAGCAAAGCGTTTTTCAGGGCGTGACGGTTGATGATCAGTTTGTTGACCAGGCCTTTGGCGCGGGCGGTGCGGATATAGTCTTCCTGCATCACCTCCAGCATCGCCGAGCGGGTCATGCGCATGGAGACGGCGGCGTAACGATAGCCGACGGTGAGCGCGGGCAGCACGACCATCGACAGGTTGCGGATCGGATCTTTCCAGAGCGGCACGTAATCGATGGGCGGCATCCAGGGCCGGCCGGTGATCGCGCCGCTGATGTCCAGCACCAGCAGGATGGAGACGATACCGATCCAGAACGACGGTGTGGCGATGCCGCCGATGGCGAAGACGCGGACCAGGACGTCGAGCCAGGAGTTTTGTTTCAACGCCGAGATGGTGCCAAGTGGGATCGCGATCGAAACGGCGACGACAGTGGCGAGGATGGCGATCTCCAGCGAGATCGGCAGGCGGGCGGCGATTTCGGTGATGACCGGTTTGCCGGACCACATGGACGTGCCGAAATCCAGCCGCGCGGCGCCCCACATGAACTCCAGGAACTGCACGATCATCGGGCGGTCGACGCCGATTTCGGCGTGGCAGGCGGCCAGCGCCTTGGGATCGAAGGACGCGCCGCCGCCGCCAAGGCGCACCAGGCAGATATCGCCGGGGATCAGGCGCATCAACAGGAACACCAGCGCCGCCGCGCCAACCAGCGTCGGAATCGTCAGCAGCACGCGTTTGAGGATGTACTGATACATCTATTGATCGAGCCAGATGTTCGCGAGGTTCTGATTGAGATAGTGGCTGGTGCTGATCTTCCAGCCTTTCACGTAGGACCGCATGGGGACAATGCGATAGAACCATAAGGTCGGCAATTGGTGAGCGCCAATGTCGATCACCTGGCGCTCGTAATCTCGCATCAGCACGCGGGCTTTGGCGGGGTCGGTTTCGCGCACCATTTTGTTGTAGATCTCTACCTGCTTCGGGTCGTCGTGGTAGGCGAAGTTCTCGCTGTAGATCGCGTGCGGCAGATAGCGGCCGGTGTCGGCGATCGGGTTCACCACCATCTGGCAGTTGGCCTCCATCGCGACGCTGAAGTCGGCGGCGCGCATGCTCTCCAGCCATGGGCCGGTGGGGACGATTTTCTGCGTGACGTTGACGCCGATTTTGCGAAACTCATCGACGAGCCAGGTGCCGACGATGATGTAAGGTTGATCGACGTTACGGTTCAGCATCTCGAACGACAGGCCTTCGGCGCCTGCTTCCTTCAATAAGCGGCGGGCTTCGGCGCGGGATTTCTCGATATCGGTGCCGAAGCCGGGCATGGTGATCAGTTCGTCTTTGGTGGCGGCGAATTCGGAACCGGGGAAAACGATGCCTCCGACGGTGCGGACGATGGCGATTTTGCTGAGGGCTTTGGCGCCGTTCCATTCATCGACGGCCATGAACAATGCGCGGCGGACTCGCACGTCGTCGAAGGGCTTGCGCATGTGGTTGGGCGTGAAGACGTTGCCGCAGTTCCAGTCGCTCTCCTGCACGGTGATTTTGTCGCCGAGTTCTTTGACCAGCAGATCGCGCGCGGGGGGCGATTCACCGCGGAATTCAAGCGCGGCGCGGTCGGCGCGGATGGCATCGACGCGGGTCTGTTGTTTCGGCGCGAAGATGCCGTGGAACCCGTCGAGGTAAGGCTGGCCGGCATGGTAATAGTCGGGGTTGCGCACGCCGCGGATCGACTGGCCGATCTCATAGCTGTCGAATTTGAATGGGCCGGAGCCCATGATGTTACGCTCGTAGAAGTGCTGGTCTTTTTCCAGGACGCGGCGAGAGTAGATGAAGGCCCAGGGATCGGCGAGGGCAGGCATGAAGGAGAGAGTTGGGAATTTGAGGCGGAAGATGACGGTTTCGTCGTCAGGGTCTTCGATCTTATCGACCATGAGATAGCTGTTTTGGCGCGCGCTGGTGACTCCCGGCGGCGGGGAGACGATGCGGCGCCAACTGACGGCGACGTCGTGCGCGTCCAGCGGCGAGCCGTCGTGGAATTTAACACCCTTCAGAATTTTGAAGGTGTAGGTCAGGCCGCCATCTGTGGGCGCCGGCATCTCTGTGCACAGATCGCAAACGAAATCGGTGGTCGAGGACGGGTTGTCGGGATTGACCCGAACCAGCGTCGAGTAGAACGGCGCCGTCGCGTGCAATACCGCGAACGTGGTCTCCTTGTGTCCGTCGAGGCTCGGGCCGCCGTCGGCGGCGATCATGTAGGTCAGGATGCCGCCGCGCTTCGGTGTCTCGGCGGCGCGCGCGGACAGGCAAAAGCCAAGTATGAGGCTGAGTGCGATCGAACATAAGCGCATTGGCTTTTTCCTCCCTGGCGGCCGGCGGGTTATTTATCCAGCCATATCGTCGCGAGATCCTGATTGATGTAATGGCTCGGGCTGATCTTCCAGCCTTTGACGTAGGAGCGCATGGGAACGATGCGCTCCCACCACGGCAGCATGATCGTGTGCGCCTGGGTGTCGAGAATGTAGGTCTCGTACTCCCGCACCAACGCCCGCTGTTTGACCGGATCGGTCTCGTGCAGCACGGATTGATACAGGTCGATATCCTTTTGGTCGTCGTAGTTGCCGTAGTTTTCCTCGTAGACCGAGCGCGGCAGATATTTGGCGATGTCCATCTGCGGATTGACCAGACCCTGGCAGTTGAATTCGACGGTCACGTCGAAGTTGGCGGAGCGTAACGCGTCGAAGAACGGGCCGCTTGGCAGCACTTTTTGCGTCACCTTCAGGCCGATCTTGCTCCACTCGTCGATCACCCAGGTGGCGAGCACTCTGTATGGCTGATCGATGTTGCGGTTGGTCAACTCGAAGGTCAGGTTTTCGGCGCCGGCTTCCTTCAGCAAACGCCGAGCCTCGGCGCGGGATTTTTCGATGTCGGGCCAGTAGCCGGCGATTTGTTGCAACTCGTCCTTGGTCGCGGCGAGCGGGGAGCCGGGGAAGACGATGCCTCCGACGGTGCGGACGTTGGCGATGCGGGCCAAAGCGGGCGCGCCTTTCCATTGATCGATCGCCAAAGCCAAGGCGCGGCGGACCCGCACATCGTCGAACGGCTTCTTCTTGTGATTCGCCGTGATCATGTTGACGCAGTTCCAGTCACCGGTTTGCACGGTGATCTGGTCGCCGAGCTCTTTTACCAGTTGGTCCCGGGCGGACGGCGGCATGCCACGGAATTCGTTGGAAGCGCGGTCGGCGCGGATGGCATCGATCACGACGGACTGCTTGGAGGCGAAGATCGCGGTGAAACCGTCCAGGTACGGCAGGCCCGCATGGTAGTAGTCAGGGTTGCGCTCGCCTTTGACCGACTGGCCGATCTGATATTCGACGAAGCGGAACGGTCCGCTGCCCATCACGTTCTTTTCGTACCAATGCGGGTCGCGGTCGAGGATTTCCTTTTTGTAGATATACGCGAACGGATCGGCCAGAGCGGGCAGGAACGCGCCGGTGGCGAACTTCAATTTGAACACGACGGTTTTAGGGTCGGGGTTGGTGACCGAGTCGACCATGACGAAATAGGGTTGGCGCGCGCTGGCGACGCCGGGCGGCGGATTGACGATCATCTGCCAACTGGCGGCGACATCGGCGGCGGTCAGAGGCGACCCGTCATGCCATTTGACGCCGTCCCGGATGGTAAAGGTCCAGGTCTTGCCGTCATCGGTCGGCTTCGGCATTTCCGTGCACAGATCGCAGACGAAATCCGTCGTGGAGGACGGGTTCATCGGATTGATACGGATCAGCACACTGTAAAACGGTGCCGTCGCGTGCACGGTCGCGTAAGTGGTTTCCTTGTGCCCATCCAGCGACGGCGGCGCGTCGGCCGGGATCATGTAAGTCAGCGTGCCGCCGCGCTTCGGCGTGTCGTCGGCGCGCGCCGGTGAGACCGCGACCAGCAAACACAGCAAGCCCCTAAAAACTCTCATATCGTTTCCCTATCGTACTTCATCGCAGGCCACGAAATGGCCTGGGCGGATTTCTCGGGATTCCGGCCGTTGCTCGGCGCAGCGCGGCACGGCGATCGGACATCGCGGATGGAACACACAACCCGACGGCGGATTCATCGGACTGGGCACTTCGCCTTTTACAGGTTGGAAGTCGCGGCCTTGCTCGACCGTCGGATCGGGGACGGGAACGGCGGCCAGCAGAGCGCGCGTGTAAGGATGCAAGGGCGCATCGAACAGCGCGTCGCTTTCGGCCATCTCGACGATGCGGCCGAGATACATCACGGCCACGCGTTGGCATAAATGCCGCACCACGGACAGATCATGGGCGATGAACAAATAGGTCAAGCCGAATTTCTCGCGCAGATCCTCCAGCAGGTTCACCACCTGCGCCTGGATCGAAACGTCCAGGGCGGAGACTGGCTCATCGCAAACGATAAATTCGGGGTTCATCGCCAAGGCTCGCGCGATCCCGACGCGTTGCCGCTGGCCGCCGGACATTTCGTGCGGATAGCGGTCAGCGAAGTTGGGGTTCAGCCCGCAGATCGACAGCAACTCCCGTACTCGGGCATCGCGTTTCGCCGCGTTCGGCTCGATGCCATGCACGTGCAGCGGTTCGGCGATGATCGCGCCGATCTTCATGCGGGGGTTCAATGAGCTGTACGGATCCTGGAAAATCACCTGGATGCGCTGGCGGTAGCCGCGCAAGGCCTTGCCGTCCAATGTCGCGATATTCTGGCCGTCGTAGATGATCTCTCCGTCCGTTGGACGTTCCAGCCGCAGGATGCAGCGACCGGTGGTGGTCTTGCCGCAGCCGCTTTCGCCGACCAGACCCATCGTTTCGCCACGGGCGATGGTGAAGTCCACGCCATCGACGGCTTTGACCTCACCGGTGACGCGGCGGCGGACGATCCCCTCGGTCACCGGGAAGTGCATGCGCAGGCCTCGCACGGTCAGCAGAAGTTCGCTCATGCGGCGGCCCTGAAGCAGGCGGCGAAGTGATCCGCGCCGCCAACCGGCGTCAGCGACGGACGCGAGCGCGCGCACGCCTCATCGGCCAGACGACATCGCGGACGGAAGGCGCAGCCGGCGTCGAGGCGGGTCAGATCGGGCGGCTGGCCCTCGACCGGGTCCAACCGCGCCTGACGCGGTCGATCCAGCCGCGGAACGGAGCGCAGCAACGCGATGGTGTAAGGATGCCGCGGGTCGTGGTAAATTTCAACGGCGGGTCCGCTTTCGACGATGCGGCCGGCATACAT
>PLSZ01000435.1:0-2477 GCA_003164305.1 Acetobacteraceae bacterium | reverse complement strand
TCTGCGCCTGGATGGTGACGTCCAGAGCAGTCGTCGGCTCATCGGCGATGATGAGTTTCGGATCGCAGGCCAGAGCGATGGCGATCATCACACGTTGCCGCATGCCACCGGAAAGTTGATGCGGATATTGCTTCAACCGGCGCGCGGGATCGGCGATACCGACCTGGGTCAGCAGAGCCTCGGCGCGTTTGTTGGCGGCGGAGCGATCCAGGCCGCGGTGCTGTTCCAATGTTTCGGTGATCTGCCGGCCGATGGTGAGCACCGGGTTCAGCGACGTCATCGGCTCCTGGAACACCATGCCGATTTCACCGCCACGAATTTCCCGCATGTCCGGTTCGGAAATTGTCAGCAGATCGCGGCCGGCGAACAGCACGGCGCCGCCGGTGATTTCTCCCGGCGGGTTGGGAATCAGGCGCATCACCGACAAAGCGGTGACGGATTTGCCGGAGCCACTTTCGCCGACGACGGCGACGGTTTCTCCGGCGCCAACGGTGTAGCTGACACCATCGACGGCACGCACGACTCCCGCACCGGTGCGAAACTCCGTGTGCAGGTCGCGAATTTCCAAAAGGGGCGGCACGATGATGGACGTTCTCTCTGTGAAGCCGTTATTTTTGTCAGCGTGGTAGGTGACGGCGTGTAACNNCCGACCAGTGTCCATCGATCCGGCAAATTGCTGAACACGAGGTAGCCGCCGATCGTGACCCAGGGCAGTTGGGTGTAGCTGATCGGCGCCAGCAGCGACGCGGGCGCGAGGCGATGCGCCAGCACGACCAGCCATTGTCCCGCCGACGACATTACGCCCAGCATCAAACACAACGACAATTGCCAGGCGGTGGGCCAGGCGGCGTCGAACGGCAGCAGGATGGTCAGCATGACGGCGCCGACGAACGACGACCAGAAGATCGTGGTTTGCGGCGCGTCGGAAGCGGCGATCCCGCGCGTGATGATCAGTGCGAGAGCCCAACAACTTGACGACGCCACCCCATACAGCGCCGCCGGTTGAAACCCCGCCGTTCCTGGGCGGACCACGATCAACATGCCGATCATTCC
This sequence comes from Acetobacteraceae bacterium, assembly GCA_003164305.1. The sequence continues at coordinate 1,424 of PLSZ01000435.1, read as the reverse complement.
CGCCAGGACGGCGGCCCAGCGCCGGCGGCCGACGATCTCGTGGAGGAGGGGGATGGAGAGGACGGTGATCAGCAGCGGCGACAGGAAACTGATGGTGGTCGCCTGCGCCATGGTCATCTCGCGGATGCCGTAGACGAACAGGACGGAGCTGCCGGTGACGCAGAGGCCTCGGACGATCTGTAGTTTCGGGTTGCGGGCGCGCAGCGGGTGGCCTGGCGCGCGGGCGGCCATGATGGCGGCCATGACGAAGAACAGGACGTAGCGGATCCACTGGATCTCCACGATCGGCATGCTGGTGCTGAGGTATTTCGACGTGGTGTCGGCGATGGCGAACACGGCGCAGGCGCACGACGACAGCGCGATCCCGCGCAGCGGGTTGTCGGGTTGAGAGACCAAGGCCTGGGCGGGAAGGCTGAGTGTGGCTATGGCAACCGAGCGAAATGACGCATGGCCCTGGCTCCCCCGTTTGGCGTCTCGTCCCGGGGTGGGGGGTAGCAGGAGTCGGGGATGGGCGACAGGGCCTCCGGAGACCTCTATCGCGTGCCGTAGAACCTGTCGCCCGCGTCCCCTAGTCCCGGCCTGATATACCCATGGCCGTCAAGTTCGCGGTCGATCGCGCCGGCGAAGACCGGAACGTCCGGGTGCGCCTCGGTGAACGTCGCGATCCCCTCGGGCGCCGCCAGCAGGCAGACGAATTTCATCGCGGTGACGCCGGACTGCTTCAGGCGGGTCGCGGCCGCCACGGCGGAGTTTCCGGTCGCCAACATGGGATCGACCAGAATGACCTGGCGCTCGGCGATGTCGCCCGGCAGCTTCAGGTAATATTCGATCGCCTGCAGCGTCGCCGGATCGCGATACAGCCCGATATGGCCCACGCGGGCGGAGGGCACCAGATCCAGCATCCCCTCCAGGATGCCATTGCCGGCGCGCAGGATGGACACGATGCAGAGTTTCTTGCCGGCGAGGTGCTCGGCGCGCATCGGCTCCAACGGCGTTTCGATATCGATCGGTTCCAGCGGCAGATCGCGCGTGACCTCATAAGCCATCAGCAAGCTGATCTCGCGCGCCACCTGGCGAAACATCGACGTGGGCGTGAAGCGGTCGCGCAGCAGCGTTATTTTGTGACGCAGCAAGGGATGATTGGGGACGGTGACATTTTGCATCGCGTTTCCTCCTTACGCTCGTTTCGCCGCGAGAACCCGAACGATCACGAGAGTAAAGAGGATAACCGCGAAAGAGAAAACAGTGGTTAACGTGCCGAGCGCGTAGAGCACCGGCGTGGTGACGCTGGTGGTCATGCCGAAGATCTCCAGCGGCAAGGTGTTGTCGCTGCCGGCGGTCAGCAGCGTGCGAGCGAATTCATCGTACGACAAAGTGAACCCGAACAGCGCGATCCCGATGACGGAGGGCGCGATGATCGGCAG
>PLSZ01000201.1 GCA_003164305.1 Acetobacteraceae bacterium | reverse complement strand
CAACTCCGGGTGGATGGCTGGGCCACCGGACATCCATCCAGTAAATCGCATTATCGATCAGGTTCACCAGTACGTTTTGGAGAAGTATTGACGACCCGCGTACGGCGGGGATATTTTCAGGCAGATTGTAAGTCACGCTAACCTGGTGCCGCTTAAACCGGCGCACGCAGATTTCGGCAGCGTCCTGAACGAGCTTGCGAAGATCGACCTCGCCCCTGCTTTTGTCGCGTAACAACCCGCCGACGCTCTCAATCAAACCCATCAGGTCACGTGACTGCGCCTCGAGAATCTGCGGTGTGGCCCCGGTCCGTGCGGCCTCATATAGGGAACGGATACCCCGCTCGATCTCGTGTATGACCATGCCAAGGTTGAGACCCGAAAGACCTGCCCGGAGCAGGAGATCGCGCATCTCCTGATACTCGCGCTCAACACGGTCGATCAGTGGCAGAAGGACACCTGCGCCGGCATTGGCGTTTACGGCCTCACGCAGACTCCTCAAGGGTGCCTCAACCGGAATGGGCACTGCCGTACTGCCGCCGCTATCAAGGGTCTGCTTCAGGCGATCCTTATCGATCGCACGCTCGACTTCAAAAGCATGAACGATCGAGGTAACGATCCGTTGGAATCGCTCGTAAACCTCCGTTTCATCAAAGCCTTCACGATTTGTCTTTTCACGCAATCCAGAGCTTGGACCCAGTTTGAGATTGATCGCACCGATGACGATGTTACGGCTCAATCTCTGGCCGGGTCTCTGCACGCGGCGAAGATCAAGATGCAGCCAGTCGTCGCCCGGTTCACCGTAATTATGAACCCGGATGCCGTCGCGGTAGACGCGGACTCCGCCTTGCTGATCAAGAAACTCTTTCACGAGCGTCGTCTGAGTGAGAAGCGCAAGTACCTTGCGATCCCGGTCGTATGCGACAAAGCTGCCACGGACAGGACCGATGCCGGCTAGGATCTTCTCATCCGCTACTGGCGTCTCGCGACTGCCGGGTTCCCGTACCAAAAGTAGCTTAACATTCTTGCCACTGAGCTTTCTTCCCTCCAGCCGCTTCGCAACGGGCGAACGGAATTCATAATCCCAGGTAAGTACGCCGTCGAAACTAAAATTGTATCTCCAGGGTGCCATGTCGAGCAGTGTTCTGACATCCGGCATCTCGGATATCCACTCGGGATGATCCGGTACGTAGAGCACCGCCTTAAAGCCCTCAGAGGTATCGAAAGGAGAGCTAATCGCCGTGATGGATCTATAGAGTTGGCGTGCCTCTCCGCGCCGCCAAAGGCGCTTCCGCAAGCGGCCAATGACTACACGTGTGCCGTGGGACGAGCGGCCCTTCTCTTCAAGGAAATACCTCGGCTTACGTGTCGTGATCTCGATCTGGGTCTCGTCGAGGTATCTGACCTTTGTCAGTGCCTCCCAGTCAATGATGACTTGATGCTCCACGTCACTATCTCGCGGTCTGGTCGTGAGACGTATCGTCAGACCGAGTTTGTGGACTGCAAAACGTCCGACACCCTTTTCACCGAGCGGAAGACGATGAAACGTTTTGGTTCTCTCATTCCGCAGGCGCTGGGCTTCCCGGTGATCACTTGCGGGTTCAAGCCAGATTGTCGTCAGCGTCTCGAGTGTCATCCCGTCGCCGTCGTCTGTCACGCTGATCGACGGATCGTCAGAATCGACGTCCCTCAGGTAAACGATCGCTGAGGTCGCGTCGGCATCGTACGCGTTCTTGACGAGCTCAAAAATAGCCAGCTGATCCGAGCCGATCAACTGGTCCCCTAGTAGTGCGAGTATCCTGGCGCGGGCGCGGAAGGGCGCTATGACGGATTCGCTCACAAAATGTCTATCCTAACTCTTCCAAGAACTTCAGGAGCTTGAGCCATCGGGAGACGGGTCGGCATCATGGTAGGTCCCCTGGCCGGACGCGCCAAGCCCGTTGCCTAAGATATCCCGGCGGCAGGCCCGTCATGCGAACGGGCGGAACGGCTGTCGTTCATTGTTGCCGACATTTATGTCCGTTCTCGAGAAACGGACCACTTCGGCTGAATGACCACTTTGGGCGCAAACCAGCCGCCAATGGTGCCAATCCCGCACGTCGTCCCCCCCTCCATCCTCGTCCANNACCTGTAGAAGTACCACCGCGAAACCCGGCCAACCTCCCGCCGCGATCGGACCGTCACCCATCCCAAGTCCGGCCCATCCGCCTCCCCCGCTCATCATCCCAAAATTCCCTTTGACGCGCCATCGTCAGTTATTATAACATTTACACTAACAATTTCACCCACCGCCCACCGAGGCCCCCAGGTCCGAAACCCTCACCCAATCCCACTTCACCCCCCAGGACATCATCACCCTCGCCGCCGCGTCGCTCTCCGCCGCGCCCCACCTCACCGAGGCCGAGCGCACCACCCGCTCCCAGACCGTCCTCCGCGGCACCGAGGCCTTCCAGCCCGAAGATGCCACCCAGACCGTGCTCGCCAGTCTCGTACTGGGCCATCACCTCGCCATCATGGACGGGTTCCGCGACATCGCCTGCCTGACGCTCACCCCCGCCGAGGCGGCGCGGGCGCGCATGGTGACCGTCGCGCAGACGAAACTCGTGCTGCAACTGGTGCGAGAGCTACGGATCGCCCGCGCGGACTCGCGAACCCGCGCACCCGCCGCGCCACAAGCCGCCGAGCCCGCCGAACCCGCCCCGGAACCAGCCGGCGAGGCGGGATACGAAGCCTTCCTGGCCCAGTTGCTGACCACCTACGGCGAGACGCTGGCGACGCTGGGGAACGCCGACACTCTGACCCCGGCCGCCGCCACACAGGCGCGTGAGGCGCTGACCCGGGCGATCCCTCCGGCGCCCGGCGCCGCGCCCGAGGCAGCACCGGCCGCCTCGGCGCCGGCCACCGCCAGCCGAGCCCAGAGACGCGCCATGATGAAGCAACGGGGCGCGTTCAAAAGAACCGCCTGACCGCGCCCCGGACACCGCGACCCGAACCGCGCCGCGGCCCAGACCCGGAAGCGAGGCCGGATCGACGCGATCCGCCCCTTGAGATGCCCGCGGATCGATGCTCGATTGACCGGAAACCACCCAGACCGCCCGACCAGACCGCCCGCCCGGAGGCCCCACGCGATGCCCACATTGCCATTACCGGCCGCCGATCCCGCGACCGCCGCGAGCATCAAGGACTGGCTCGCGCGCTTCGCCGAGAAAGTGCGCGACGTGGATTATGCCGGCGCCTATCCGTTCTGGCACGACGAAATCATCATCTTCGGCACCTACCAGGAGTTGGTGCGCAGCCGTCAGGCCTGGACCGACACGCAGTGGGACAATGTCTGGCCACGCACGGAGGACTTCACATTCGACCTCGCGAACACCGAGGTGCTGGCGAGCGCGGACGGGTCCATGGCGGTGGCGATCGCTCCCTGGACCAGCACCGGCTTCCATCAGGATGGCACGCCGTTTCCGCGGCCGGGACGAGCGACGATCGTGTTGGCGAAACAGGCGGACGGACGCTGGGTTGGCGTGCACAGCCACATGTCCCTGCAGCGTGGCGTGCCCCAGGACAGCCACGGCAAGCGGGCGGTGATGAGCCGGTAGGTCGGGGATCGCCGCGGCTCGCTAATCCCAGATCACCTCCACCTCAAACTCCCGGAAGATCGCGTCGCGACTGACCAGCGCGGCGTTTTCCTCCTTCGCCTGGGCGATCAGCATGCGATCGAACGGATCGCGGTGCGCGCCGGCCAACGCGCCGGCCACGCGGGCGTGCTCGACCGAGACCGGCATCGGCGCGAAGCGGGAGCGGCGTAATAACGAAGGGAACTCATCGCCGATCCGCTCCACGTCGGGCCATTTGCCCAGGCGGCTTTTGGTGGCGACTTCCCAGGCGCTGACGGCGCTGACGTGAACGGTGTTGGCCTGGTCCGCGATCACGGCGCGCGCTTTGGCGGGAAGCCGGGGATCGTCGAGCCACCACCAGACCACGGCGCGCGTGTCCAGCAGCAGTTTCACTCCCACAGGGCCTGCTCGTCCTCCGGCAACGGATCGAACAGCGCGTCCGGCACGCTGAGACCTTTGAGCAGCCCTGGTTGGCGAGGGCGCGCGGCATCGACCGGCACCAGTCGCACCAACGGCTTGCCGGCTCGCGCGATGACCACATCCTCGCCCGCCGTCGCGAGGTCGATCAATCGGGACAATTGGGCTTTGGCGTCATAGAGGTTCACGACTTCGGGCATAGCGGCACCTGGTTAATTTCCGCTTGAGGGCGGCAAAATTATTTCTGGCGCTCATCGCGAAATCAACCTGGTCAGACTAACTGACCTGGTCAGAATTCGCAAGTCCCAACCGCTTCCCCGCCACGCGCAGCACCGCCGCGAACGCCGCCTCCCGATCCAGCGCTGTCGTATCGATCGTCACCGCGTCGTCCGCCGGCCGCAATGGAGCGATCGCCCGCGCCGCGTCCTGCGCATCGCGCGCGCGGATGTCTCGCTCCACGTCGGCCGGATCCGCCGTCACGCCGCGATCACGCAGTTCCAGCCAGCGCCGGTGTGCCCGAGCCTCCGGGCTGGCGATGATGAACAGCTTCAGCTCCGCCCCCGGAAACACCACCGTCCCGATATCCCTCCCATCCAGCACCGCGCCCTGGGCCGCGCCGAACTGCCTCTGGAAGTCCAGCAACGCCGCCCGCACGGCGGGAACCGAGGCCACCGCCGCCGCCGCCGCGTCCGCCTCGGGGCCACGCAGGTCATCGCGTTCCAGGTCGCCGGAGCGCAACGCGCGCGCCGCTCGGCCAGAGGCTTCAGCGTCCGACGGGTTCGCGCCGGCGTCCAGCACACGCCGCCCGACCGCCCGGTACAACAACCCCGTGTCCAGATACGGCAGCCCCAAGTGCGCCGCCAACCGCCGCGCCAGAGTGCCCTTCCCCGCCGCCGCCGGCCCATCGATCGCGATGATCCAATGCGCCATGCCTACGCGTCCTCGATCGTCGCGCCGAGCCGCGCCATCAACGCGGCAAACCCCGGGAAACTGGTGTCGATGAAGCTGCCGTCGTCCACCCGCACCGGTTGCTCCGCGATCAACCCCAACACCAGCGCCGCCATCGCGATGCGGTGGTCCATGTGGGTGCGGACCAACCCTCCCCCGGCCGGCGCGGCACCGGTGCCGTGCACGATCAGGTCGTCACCCTCGATCTCCACTCGCACGCCGTTTTCGGACAGCAGAGCGGCGGTCGCGGCCAGACGGTCGCTCTCTTTCACCCGTAGTTCCTTCAGCCCGCGCATGCGGGTGATGCCCGAGGCGCCGGCGGCGGCGACCGCCAGGATCGGATACTCGTCGATCATGGTGGGCGCCCGTTCCGGGGGCACATCGACGCCGCGCAAAGCGCCGCCAGAGATGACCAGGTCGCCCACCGGTTCGCCGCCCTCGACGCGGCGGTTCGCGACGGTCACGGCGGCACCCATCTCCTCCAGCGTCAGGAACAGGCCGCACCGCAGTGGGTTCAGGCCGACCGACGGAATGGTCACCGAAGACCCCGGCACCAGCAGCGCCGCCACCAGCGGAAACGCCGCCGAGGATGGGTCGCCAGGCACCACGACGTCGGCGGCGCGCAATTCCGGCTGGCCTTCCAGAGTGATGATCCGGCCGCTGCCAGCGGTCTCCACATGCACCGTGGCGCCGAAATGGCGCAGCATGTTCTCGCTGTGGTCGCGGGTGGCTTCGGGTTCCTCGACCCGCGTGGTACCGCGGGCGTTCAGGCCGGCCAGCAGCACGGCGGACTTCACCTGCGCCGAGGGCACCGGCACGCGNNGCGAGAAGCGAAGCGGGCACCGGTGGCGCCCAGCGGGTCGATCACCCGGCGCATCGGGCGGCGGCGCAGGCTGGCGTCGCCGGTCATCACGGAAAAGATCGGGTGACTGGCCAGAATGCCACACAACAAACGCGCCGCGGTGCCGGAGTTGCCCATGTCGAGCACGTCGGTGGGCTCGGTCAGGCCGCCGACGCCCCGGCCCGCGACTCGCCAGGTGCCGTCTTCGTCGTGGGTGACCTCGGCACCGAGCGCGCGCATGGCCGCGGCGGTGCGCAGCACGTCCTCGCCGGTCAGCAGGCCGGTGACGCGGGTCTCGCCGATCGCCAGCGCGCCGAACATCAGCGCGCGGTGGCTGATCGATTTGTCGCCCGGCGCCTCGATCCGGCCGGACAGCGGCGCTTTGGCTCGGTGACTGGCCATCGGGCGGCTGATTTCGGTGTCCATGCACGGCCTTTCTTCAATGGCGCGCCGCTTCGGGCCGGGTTGCCCGATGGCGAGGCGCGGCGGTCGCGCGGCGTGCGTGACCTCGCCGCCCCTATACAGGTCAGAATCCCGTTTGACAGCCGCCCGTCGCGGTGGCATGGCCGCCGCCTTCAAACCAGCGTCTCCAAACCAGCGTCTCCCAACCCTGATCATTCCGCGCACGAAGGGCCCGCCGCGATGCCGAAGCCAGAACTTGGCTCAAAACGAGTCTGCGTCTCCTGCCAGACCCGGTTTTACGACCTGACCCGGGCGCCCGCCGTTTGCCCGAAATGCGGCACCGAGCAGCCGCCGGAGCAGCCGAGGCCGCGGCGGATGGGCGGCAACGTCGCCGAGGAAAAGCGGATCAAGAAGCCGGTGCCGGAGCCGGGGATCGAGGAAGTGGAGGTCGAAGGCGTGGAGGACGTCGAGGAAGAGGACGTCCTGGAAGCGGCCGACGACCTGGAAGACGATGCCGATACGATCAGTACGGACATCGAGGTCGATACGGATACGGAAGATCCGGAACGGTAACGACGCCGCCCTTTCGCGGCTCAATGCCCGGCCTGTGTGCCCCTGCCGACGCTTCGCCGTCACCCTCGCGGATGGCGTTGCACGGCCCGGGGCCGATACGGATCACGACACCTTCACCGTCGTGGCCTTGCGCCACCTACCCATTGCCGGTTCCGGCCGACGCACCGCGGCGCCTGGATAGCGCGCCAATCTTGCTTCCTGGGAAATACCGATCGAGCCGCGGACTTTCCGCGTCATCCGTGGGCACCGTCAGCCGCGGCTGTTGTCAATCTCATGGCGAAACCCAATAATCAGGTTCCCTCTGAGCGCGGGTTGCAGGAATGACACGCCGCCGGGCATTGCTGCTTGGATCGTTGACGGCGCCGACCGCCGGGATCCGCGCGTACGCGGCGTTGCCAGCCCAGGACACGATCCGCGCGATCCTGCGAGAGCGTGTCGAAATCGGCCGGCAGAGCACCGGCATCGTCGCCATGGCGATCGACAAAACCGAGCAACGCCTCGTGACGTTCGGGCGTCCCGATACGCCCGATGAAAGACCGCTGGACGGCGATACCGTCTTCGAGATCGGCTCGATCACCAAGGTGCTGACCGCCCTTCTGCTGGCCGACATGGTCACGCGGGGTGAGGTCATGATGTCGGATCCGCTCGGGAAATATTTACCCGCTTCAGTTAAGGTCCCGGACTTTCGGGGCACGCCAATCACCTTGCTCGATCTCGCGACCTACACATCAGGCCTGCCGCGTTGGCCCGACAATGTGTGGATACCCGACTCGCCAACCCCCTACGCCGATTACACGGTGGATCAGCTGTATGCCGCTCTTTCTGCTCATACGCTACGTTACGAACCCGGCACCCATTACGAATATACCAATTGGGGCTTCGCTTTGCTTGGCCACGCGCTCGCGAACCGCGTCGGCCTTTCTTACGAAGACCTCATGATCGAGCGTATCTGCCAGCCGCTTGGTTTGCGAAGCACACGCATCACGCTCACGCCGGAAATGCGGTCGCGGATGGCACAGGGCCACAACAGCAGCCTGGAACCCACGCCCCTCTGGGATCTTCCCGCGTTCGCCGGCGCCGGGGCGGTGCGGTCGACCGCGAATGATCTTCTGGTCATTCTTGAAGCCTGTCTTGGCAAGCGGAATACGCCGCTTGATCCGGCGTTGGCGTTGCTGTTGGCGACCCGTCGGCCGACGGGAATGGCCGGGGTCGAGGTCGGTCTCGGTTGGTTCATTCTCAGCTTCCATGGCGACGAAATCGTCTGGAAGGATGGTGAAACCGGCGGCTTCGCGACCTTTATCGGGTTTTCGCCCGGACGGGACCAAGGTGCCCAGGTGCTGACGAACGCGGGGAACTGGAGCGGCATGAAAGAGATCGGCATGCATCTGATCGATGAGACTTACCCGTTGGTGCGACAACGCCAACAAATGGCGGTCGATCCGATGGTTCTCGCCGGCTACACCGGGACCTATTTTCTATCGCCATCGCTCGCGATCACGGTTCGCGCGCGCGGTTCCCGGTTGTTCGCGCAGGCCACCAATCAGCGCGAATTCGAAGCGTTTGCCTCGAGCAATTCTGAGTTCTTTCTTCGGGTCGTCGATGCTCAGATTACGTTCGAGCCGGTTGGCGAAGGCAAGACTTTCGTGCTGATTCTGCATCAAAATGGACGCGATCAACGCGGCCAACGCCGCGAGTAGTGAAAATCAATCGCGGCTTGCCTCATCTCGCGTTTTCTCTCGGTTCCTGTTCCGGCCGGGCGCTCGGACCGCGAGGCTCCGCGTGGCCGCGAAACCCATCGCCCCCCTACCCCACGAGCTTCTGGATCAGCGCGACGGCCGCCGGAGACGACCAGTCCGCCGCGCCCTCCATCCGCGCGCGTTCCTTCCCGTCGCGAGCGATGATATGCGTGGTCGGGATCCCCGTCCCACCCCACGCATGCCCCAGATCGCCGTGCGGATCGAGCAGGATCGGCAGCCCCGTCACGTCATGCTCCTCGAACCACGCCGAAACGACCTTCACCCCGCCGCGGTCCGACGACAGCGGCAACACCGCGATGTCGAGCGGCGCCAGGGCCTTGGATAACGCCACCAGCGAAGGCATCTCGGCGATACAGGGTTGACACCAGGTAGCCCAGAAGTTGATCACCATGCCGTGACCGAGAAAGGAAGCGATTGTGTGCTCGTTACCCTCGGTGTCGAGGAAGACCCCGCCGGGCGGCGCCTGGGGCGGATCGACCGGGACCAGGACCTCGGCCAGATCCGGCAGCTCCCGCGCGGCGAACGCTCGCGATGCCAGACCCGTGGCCAGCATCCCGCCCGCCGCCAGCATGCCGCCCGCCGTGACCACGGCCCCCGTGGAAACAGCGCGGCGCGTGATTAAAGCCATCTCGGAATTCTCCCGTTGAACGATACCCCAGACCGCCGTAACGCGCCCGCCAACCAACAATGGGGCGGACGCTTCGCCTCCGGGCCGGCCGCGATCATGGAGGACATCAATGCCTCCATCGGTTTCGACAAAAAACTCTGGCGCCAGGACATCCAGGCCTCTCTCGCTCATGCCGCCATGCTCGGCAAGGCCGGGGTGATCGATCCCCAGGATGTGGTGGCGATCACCGACGGACTGAAGGGCATCGGCGCGGAAATCGACTCCGGCGCGTTTCCGTTCACCACCGCGCTCGAAGACGTCCACATGAACATCGANNGATTTCCGCCTGTGGGTGCGCGACGCCATCGACGGCCTGACCGGGCAAATCACCGACCTGATGCGTGCTCTGGCCGGGCGCGCCGCCGCCCATGCCGCCGACCCAATGCCCGGTTTTACCCATTTGCAGACCGCGCAGCCGGTGACGTTCGGGCACCACTTGCTGGCCTACGTGGAAATGCTGGATCGCGACCGCGGCCGTTTGGTGGACACGCGCCGCCGGTTGAATGTTTCACCACTGGGCGCGGCGGCGCTGGCCGGCACGTCGTTCCCGATCGACCGGGCCATGACGGCGGCGGCGCTCGGTTTCGACCGGCCCGCGGCGAATTCTCTGGACGCCGTCTCGGACCGCGATTTCGCGCTGGAGTTCCTGTCCGCCGCCGCCATCGGCGCCATGCATCTGTCCCGCTTCGCCGAGGAAATCGTCATCTGGTGCAGCGCGCCGTACCGCTTCATCCGGTTGTCCGACGCGTTCACCACCGGCAGCTCGATCATGCCGCANNGATGAAGGGGCTGCCGCTGGCCTATGCCAAGGACATGCAGGAAGACAAGGAACCCGTGTTCGACGCCGCCGAGGCCTGGGCTTTGACCCTCGCCGCGACCACCGGGATGGTGCGCGACATGACCCCCGACATCGCGCGGATGCGGGAGTTCGCCGGCTCCGGCTTCGCCACCGCCACCGACCTCGCGGACTGGCTGGTGCGGGTGCTGAAACTGCCATTCCGGAGCGCGCATCACGTCACAGGTACGCTGGTCGGACTGGCCGAGCAAAAAGGCGTCGATCTGGCGGACCTGACATTGGCCGAGATGCGTAGCGTCGAACCCGGGATCACCGAGGAAGTGTTTTCCGTGCTGACGGTGGACGCGTCGGTCGCCTCGCGCACCAGTTACGGCGGCACGGCGCCGGCGAACGTGGCGCGAGAAGCGGCGACATGGCTGGAGGCCCTGGAGCGGGAGACGGGGGCATGAAGTCCGCGCTGCCGCTGATGGTTGTGACGATCGTTCTGGCCGGGTGCGGCAAGGTTGGGCCGCCGCAACCGATCGGTCCCGCCGATCAGGTGACGTGGCCGCACGCCTATCCGACGCCCGATCCCGCGCTGCTGGCGCCACTGCCGCCCGTTCCACCCCCGGTGCCGCCCGCCAGCACGCCCTTCCCTCGGTCAACGGTGATGCCCACGCCGACCACCACACCCATCCGCTGACCGCCGAGACCACGGAGTCCGAGATGAAACCGGTCGAGGAACTGACCGAAGAAGAAGCCGCCGCCGAACTCGAACGCCTCGCCGCCGAGATCGCGCATCACGACCGCGCCTATCACGAGCGCGACGCGCCCGAGATCACAGACGCTGACTACGATGCGTTGCGCCGCCGCGACAACGACATCGAGGCGCGGTTTCCCGAACTGATCCGCGCCGATTCGCCGACGCACCGGGTCGGTGGCGCGCCGGACGGCGGCTTCGCGAAGCTGCGCCATCGGGTGCCGATGCTGTCGCTGGACAATGCGTTCGACGCGGCGGACTTCGCTGAGTTCATGGCGCGGGCGCACCGGTTTCTGGGCGCTCGCACGGGCATCGATTTCGTCGCGGAGCCGAAGATCGACGGGCTGTCGATCAATCTGACCTATGAGCATGGCCGATTCACCCATGGCGCCACCCGCGGCGACGGCACCGAAGGCGAGGACGTCACCGCCAATCTGCGAACGATGAAGTCGGTGCCTTTGCGTTTGCATGGCAACGCGCCGGCGCTGATCGAAATCCGCGGCGAAGTGTTCATGACCAAAGCGGACTTCCTGGCGCTGAATGAACGTCAGGCCGCCGCGGGTGAACGGCTGTTCGCCAACCCACGCAACGCCGCCGCGGGCGGACTGCGGCAACTCGATCCGCGCATCACCGCGACACGGCCGCTGTCGCTGTTCGCTTATGCCCAGGGCGAGTCGAGCGAACCGGTGGCGGCGACGCACTGGGAGTATTTGCAGCGACTCGAAGCGTGGGGGTTCACGGTCAATCCGCTGTCGCGACAGGTGGTGGACGAGGCGGAGGCCGAGGCATTCCAGACCGAAATGGGACTGCAACGATCTGGCTTGAAATACGACATTGACGGCGTGGTCTACAAAATCAACGATCTCGCGTTGCAGCGTCGGTTGGGATTCGTCGGCCGCGCGCCGCGCTGGGCCATCGCCTGGAAGTTTCCGGCCGAGCAGGCGACGACGGTGCTGCAAGGCATCCGCGTCCAGGTGGGCCGTACCGGCGCGCTGACACCGGTGGCGGAGTTGCAGCCGGTCAATGTCGGCGGCGTGCTGGTGGCTCGGGCGACGTTGCACAATGAGGACGAAATCGCGCGCAAGGATGTGCGGGTCGGCGACACCGTGGTGCTGCAACGGGCCGGCGACGTGATCCCGCAAATCGTGTCCGTGGTGCTGGAGCGCCGGCCGAAGGACACGGTTCCGTTCATATATCCGGATAAATGCCCGGTGTGCGGCAGCCACGCGGTGCGGCCTCCGGGCGAGGTCGTACGGCGTTGCACCGGCGGGTTGATTTGTCCCGAGCAGCGGGTGGAACGGTTGATCCACTTCGTCTCCCGCGCCGCGTTCGACATCGATGGGCTGGGCGAGAAATCGATCCGGGAGTTTTATGAGGCCGGGTGGTTGCATAGCCCGGCGGATTTGTTTCGGTTGCCAGAGCGTGAGGCGGAGATCGCCACGCGCGAGGGCTGGGGGAAATTGTCAGCGCGCAACCTGAGCCGGGCGATCGAAGCGCGGCGGCGCATTTCGCTGGAGCGGGTCATTTACGCTCTGGGCATTCGTCGCATCGGCGAGGCAAACGCGAAACTGCTGGCGCGGCATTACGGCACGTTCGAGGGATGGCGAGCCGGAATGCTGGCGGCCACCATCATCGGATCGGAGGCCAGGAGCGAGCTTGGCGGCATTCTCGGGATCGGACCCGCGATCGCCGAGGAACTGGCGGACTTTTTCGATGAGCCGCGGAATGTCGCGACATTGGACGAACTGGCGGCGCATCTGACGATCGACCCCGCGGCGGCTCCGGAAGCCAGCGACAGCGCGGTGGCCGGTAAGGTGATCGTCTTCACGGGGACTCTGGAGACGATGACGCGGCCGGAAGCGAAGGCGCGGGCGGAGGCTCTGGGCGCGAAGGTGACGGATAGCGTGTCGAAGAAGACCGACATCGTGGTGGTGGGCGCGGATGCGGGGTCAAAAGCGCGCAAGGCGGTGGAGCTTGGGGTGAAGACGGTGACAGAAGAGGAATGGCGCGAGTTGGCTGGGATTTCGGGGTGAGAGTCCGTCCGGAAACAAATCGTCTATCGAACACCATTTTCGCCGATCTCAAGGATGAAATCTATAAACGGCCGGATGTCATGCGATCAGATCGGTCCGTGACCGTGGCTCAGAAAAGCATTTTAAAGCATGAGACGCAGAGGACGTTGAGCTTCGTCGTTTGGCCATCTTATCATTATTTTACGGCGCGGCACGCTCCGAAACCGAATTAATACCAACGGTCCGAAGGAATGACGTACCGGTCACCGATCCGTCATGCCAGGGCCTGACCCTGGCATCGCGCGATGCAGGCCCCGTACTCTCAGGCAGGGGACAATTTCCGTGCCAGCCGATCCTCGGGTCGAGCCCGAGGATGACGATACGGTATCGTTACGATAGAGAGTCAACGTCAACGCCGGCTGGTATAATAGCACGCCAGGCGCCAGTCCGAAATCTCCGCGTCCTCTGCGCCTCTGCGTCTCATGTTTTAAATTACTTACTTGCTTTACGGCATGCGCTACGGCAAGGTCTTTGATAGTATTCCTCAGAGCGGCGTCGACCAACATGTGAGTCAGACCTTTCCATTTGTGTTCAAGGGTGGGTTTTCGGACAGACATCGAGATTGTCGGCGATTCGGGTCGTAGGGTGATGTCGGAGTCGCTCGCACCGCCAGTTTCTGACACATATTAAGTGAAGGCCATTACTGGATTACACGGAATGTTGCCAATCCATCACGTTATTGTGATTGAGCTTACGACGTGCATCGACTATTATTTAATAATTCGAGTGGGCCATACTGCCAGCCTCGAACTCAATTTCGTCATGAGAGGATCAAGCACGGTGACGACTGTCAAGAACTGGCGCCGATCGATCATCCATTTCCAAAGCCGGATAAGTCGCGGTAGGGACACCCATT
>PLSZ01000310.1 GCA_003164305.1 Acetobacteraceae bacterium | reverse complement strand
GCCACCAGTTCGACGACGGCGGCGTGCAACTGATTTTCATCGCGTTGCGGCGCCGTGCAGCCTTCAAGGTAGGATACGTGCGCGCCGGCCTCGGCGATGATCAGCGTGCGTTCGAACTGTCCCGTGTTGCGCGTGTTGATGCGGAAATAGGTCGACAACTCCATCGGGCAGCGCACGCCCTTGGGGATGAACACGAAGCTGCCGTCGGTGAACACCGCCGAATTCAACGCCGCGAAGAAGTTATCGCCGACCGGCACGACGCTGCCGATGTACTGGCGCACCAGATCGGGATGTTCCCGAATGGCCTCGGAGATCGGACAAAAGATCACGCCGGATTTGGCCAACGTCGCGCGGAACGTCGTCGCCACGGACACGCTGTCGAACACCGCGTCGACCGCGATCTGTCCCGAGCCCTCGACATAACCATCATCATCCGCGCCGACGACGCCGGCCAGAATGGCGCGTTCTTTCAGCGGAATGCCGAGCTTTTCATAGGTCCGCAGCAGTTCCGGATCGACCTCGTCCAGACTCTTAGGGCCGTCCTTCTTTTTCGGCGCGGCGTAATAGTGGATGTCCTGATAATCGATGCGCGGATGCTCGACCCGCGCCCAATGCGGCTCCTCCATCTGAAGCCACGCCTCGTACGCTTTCAGGCGCCACTCCAGCATCCAGGACGGCTCCTGCTTGCGCTCGGAGATCAGTCGAATGGTGTCCGTGCTCAATCCCTTGGGCGCGACGTCCATCTCGATGTCGGTCTCGAAGCCCCATTTATAACCGGACTGGGTGACCGAGCGGACCGTATCAAGCGTTTCGGTATCGGCTGGCATGAAGCGTCCTTATTCGGCGGCGTTCGAGACCGGAAAAACCGGGGGCACCCGGAAGGCTGGGGGCACGGCGGATTCCCGCATATCGGCCAAGGTGATCGCGGACAGAGCCCGCTGGATCGCGTCGTTGACCGGATCCCAGCGGCCGCGCACCGGGCATAACGCGAGCGATTCACATTCGTTGGGGGAGCCATCGACGCAGGCGGCCAACGCGATCGGTCCATCCATCGCGGCGATGACGTCGCCGACCGGGATATCCTCCAGCGCCCGCGCCAGCCGGTAACCGCCGCGCGCGCCGCGTTGCGACGTCACCAGCGCGGCGCCGGCCAATGTTTTCAGCACCTTGGCGACTGTCGGTTCCGGAATGCCGGTGGTGGCGGCGATCCCCGGCGAGGTCTGCACCTGCGACCCCGAGTCAAGGCGCACCAGCACCACGACCGCGTAGTCCGTCAGTTTTGACAGGCGCAACATCGTCGTTTGGCCCCTCAGGATAATCCGACCGGGAAGCCCGATCGGGATAACAGTACCGTATCAGTCCGGATTGTATCGAAATGGCGTATCCCACCCGCACCGTCAAGAGGGAGAATGGCGCTGTCACCCGGCCTCCATCCTCTCGCAACGACCCGAGGGGATCCGGGATATTGGGTTCACAAGGCGGAGAGCCTCGCTTAGAACGGCGCCACATTCAGCGGGAGAACTTCGATGGCGGGTATGATGGAGGGCAAGGTCGCGGTCGTCACCGGGGCCGGCGGCGGAATTGGGCGGGAAATCGCCATCATGATGGCGGCGGCCGGCGCGAAAGTCATTGTCGCCGACATCGGCGCCTCGCTGACCGGGGAGGGCGGCTCCGCCAGCCCGGCCGAGCAAACCAAGGCGCTGATCGAGCAAAAGGGCGGTGCCGCGGAAATCTGCACGGAGTCCGTCGCCGCCTGGGGCAGCGCGCGGAAGATCGTCCAGGCCGCGCTGGACCATTACGGCCGCATCGACGCCGTGGTGAACAACGCCGGCATCCTTCGCGACGTGATCTTCCACAAAATGACCGAGGACGACTGGCTGTCGGTCATCGCCGTGCACCTCAACGGCAGCTTCTTCGTCTCCCGCGCCGCCGCCGAGCATTACCGCAAGCAGGAGAGCGGTAGTTTCGTGCACATCACCAGCACGTCAGGTCTGATCGGCAACTTCGGCCAGGCCAATTACTCCGCGGCGAAGCTGGGGATCACCGCGCTGTCGAAGTCGATCGCGCTGGACATGCAACGCTACAACGTACGGTCCAACTGTATCGCGCCGTTCGCCTGGAGCCGGATGACCAGCTCGATCCCGGCGACGACACCGGAACAGCAGGCGCGGGTGGCGAAGATCCAGCAGATGACGCCCGACAAGAACGCGCCGATGGCGGTGTTCCTGGCGTCCGACGCGGCGAAGGACGTGACCGGCCAGGTGTTCGGCACGCGCATGAACGAGATCATTCTGTTCAGCTCGCCGCGGCCGATCCGTATCGTGCAGAAATCCGACGGCTGGACCCCGGAAGATTGCGCGAAAGTCGCCGCGCCGGCGCTGAAATCGGCGTTCATGCCGCTGGACCGCTCCGGCGAGGTGTTCAGCTGGGATCCGGTCTGACGCGACGCACCGGCTTGTCCCCTGGGCCTCTCCCGCGCGCGTCGCGGGGGAGGCAAAGGCGCTCAGACGACGCTCGTGCCGAAGAAAAAAGCGTGGCTGCCGTAATACGCGAGGATCGTCAGCACCAGCGCCACGGACAGCCAGAACGGCGCCAGTGCCGGCGACCGCCGCGGCGCGATCCCATCGTCCGCCGCGATCGAGAGCAGGATGATGATGATCACCAGATGACCGATCGCGTCGATCTTGCCGAATTCGAACACCGCCGACGTGAACATCGACAGCAGCACCACCGCGGCCATGCGCCGCACCAGCGGTGTCCACAGCAGCGCGAAGGCCAGGCCGAATTCCACCATGCCGGCCGCGATCATGTAAAACCGCGGGTCGAGGCCCATGGCCAGGCGCTGATGCGCGTACAGGATCGGATAGGTCCACTCCGGATACGCCCATTTCTCGATCGACGCCCAAAGCAGCGTGATCGCCGCGCCGATCCGCGCGATGTCCAAAGGACGCAAGCCCAGTACCGATGTCCGTCCCAGCCCGCTCAACGCGAGATACGCGGCGGTACCGAGAAAAATCGGATAGTCCATCATGTGGAACAATCCGTACGACCAGACGCCTTGCGCGAACAGGATCACGATCCCCGCCGCCGACAACGGCATGGTGACGCGGAACAGCAGGCAGACCGCGATCGCCGCCTGCAACCATTCGGTCGCGGCCACGGTCGTGGTCAGTTCCGGTGTCAGGATGATTCCGCCATGCGCCCAGATGGCGACGAAGAACGCGGCGGTGCCCCCGCGGATCAGTGTGTCGATTTTGCCACGCAGCAAAATGAAAACTTCATCGACTGATCCCAGCAACGCGCCGCCGACTGAAGTTCGCTCCAGCGAGCACAGCGTCCACAGCACCAGCAGCGTCAGAACGAGCAGTTCGATAAATGTTGGATTGAGCACATCGGTCAGACCGATCGGCGCCTGTGCGACATCGTACGGCGCGAACCATTTAACATGGGCTCGCGCGGCCGTCGGCACGATGAATGCCAACAAACTCAAACCGCACGCGATCGACCCGCCCCATTTTACTTCAACTGATTTATTGTCCCGCATATCCGCACTTTATTGGTGACATTCGCCATTCTCAGCTATTTCCCGAGGCGCGCCATCCCCCTCGGATGGCCCCGGTTGACCTCGGGCCGTTTCGGTTAACCTGAAACTGACTTGCAATTTTAAGCTCATATATCATCGATTTAAACTGACTGAAAGCGGATTCCCGATGTCCGATATGCTGGCACGAACGCTATCGATGGCATCCGAACGTGGCTAAAAGGGAATCCCTTTTGTCGCGCCGCGCCCTCGGAGCCGCCTTTATTCTTGGCCTTGTTCTGTTGGGTCTCGCGTTTCCGATCATGATCTGAGATTATCCACCCTGATCAAACAGGTGGGCTGTCAACGTGCGAGTGAAACAGCTGCTGGCCGCGATGATCGCGTGCGCCGCCGCCGCCGCCGCGGGTCTGGCGGCGGATACGGTGACGATCAGTCAACGAGGCCGTAAATTCGCACCGGACACGCTGCGAGTCGTGCCAGGAACCATGGTGCGAATCGAAAACGACGACCGGGTGACGCACCACGTTTATGTCGAACAACCCGATATGAAGTTCGACTCCGGAGAGCAGGCCGTCGGCAAAGAGGTCACCCTGCGCTTCGATCACGAGGGGACCTTCGCCGTGCGCTGCGCCATTCATCCGACGATGCATCTGGATGTCACGGTCGCGCCCGCGAACTGATCCCAACGCCGGCGTTTTAATTTCGTGAACTTATCGAATGGCATTCGCGCGCGCGGGTCACCGCGGCAGGGCGGGCAACGCGAATGGCGCCGGATCGCCGGTCAACGTCCTGAGGAACGCGACCAGGTCCTGTTTCTCCGCCAGGCTCAGGCCCAAAGGATGAATGAATTCAGAGCGGCTGGGACGATCGACGCCGCCGGTGTCGTAAGCGTCCACCACCGCTTCCAACGTGGGGATCGATCCGTCGTGCATGTACGGCGCGCGCCGCGCCACATCGCGCAAGGTCGGCACCTTGAAACCGTGGCGCAGTTTCACCGATGTGGGGAACAATCGGCCGCGGCCGATATCGTCCTCTTTCGCCAGACCGATGTCGTGGAATGAAAAATCGCTGAGCGACGGCCCTTCGTGGCAGTTGGCGCACCCGGCTTTATCGTTGAACAAAATGAACCCGCGCTTCGCCGACACGCCGATCGCGTTTTCATCGCCGTCGATCCAACGGTCGAATGGCGCCGGCGCCGCCAGGACCGTCCGCTCGAACGTCGCGATCGCCTGCTCGATCCGTGGCCGGGTCACCACGGCGCCCGATGGTCCGCCGGCATGTGTCACGCCGGGAAACGCCCGCGAAAACGCCTCGACATAGCCGGGGATTTTCGTCAGCCGGCTGACGATTTCCGCTTCCGTGTTGTTCATGTTGTCCGGATTGAGCAACGGTCCGAACGCGACACTTTCCAGGGAGCGGAACTTGCCGTCCCAGCCGAGCACTGGAACCCACGCGACATCGATGATGGTCGGCGTATGGAGCTTCATCCGCCCGGAACCGCTCGCCAGCTTTTGGTTGTCGGCCCAGGAAAGGCTGGGGTTATGGCATGAGGCACAGGAGATGGTGTGGCCGCCGGACAGGATCGGATCGAAGAACAGCATCCGGCCGAGCTTCTCCTTGGCTTCGGACCACGGGTTATCGTTCGGGAACGGAACGCCCTCGGGACGTTCGTAACGCTGCTTTAGTTCCGCCAAAGCCGGACCGGCCAGCAGCAGAATGGACGCGGGCAGCACCGAAGGCGGCCGCACCGACGAATTCGGCAAACTGGTCGGCCCATCCGGGGGGCCGGCCATCGCGGCGCCCATGGGGGCGGCCATGGGGATGCCCAGGCGAGCGCCGGGAGCATGCGTCCGGGGCAATCCCGCCGCGGCGCAAATCAGCACCGCCATCGCGATGCCAGGCCAGGGTCCGAGACGACGCATCAGGCGCCGCGCTTTTCAAACGCCGTATCGGCCGATGCATACCGCGCGTTGCCGCGTTGCCGGGACGGCACGAACAGCGTGGGCACCGGCGAGGGGAGCGCCAAAGGGGCTTTCGCCGGCGGGAGACCAGGCGGCACGTCCGACAGCGGCGTCGCGCCCGCGGAAGCCGGAAGTATCACGGTCACCGTCGTCCCCACGTTGATCGTGCTGTCGATCTCCAGCCGGCCGCCGTGCAGTTCGACGAAGATCTTGGTCAGCGGCAAACCCAGGCCGGTGCCGCCATGGCGCCGTGCCAGGCTGGTATCGACCTGAATGAAAGGTTGTAACGCACGCGGAATGTCACCGGGCGCCATGCCGCTGCCGCTGTCGCTGACCCGCAAGGCGACGCCTTCAGGATGGCGGCACACATCGGCGTTGATGGTGCCGCCCGCCGATGTGAACTTGATCGCGTTGGACAGCAGATTGAGCAGAATCTGCCGCAGCCGGACGGTATCGGCCTCGACGGTCGGCAGATGTTCCTCGATCTGGGTCACCAGCGTGACGTTCGCGTCGCGCGCTTTTTCATGCACGATCCGCACCGCCGCGCGCATCACCGCCTCCGGCCGGACCGTGCGCTTCTGCAATTCGATCGTGCCGGACTGCGCTTTGGCGATGTCCAGGATGTCCGTGATGACATCCATCAGATGCCGCCCGGCGTGCAGGATGTCGTCGGCGAACTCCTTGTATTGCGGCTGCCCGACCGGCCCGAAGGTCTCCTTGACGATCATTTCCGAGAACCCGATCACCGCCGACAGCGGCGTCCGCAGCTCGTGGCTCATATTGGTCAGGAAGTCGGTTTTCGCCCGGTTGGCCGCCTCCGCCTCATCGCGGGCGTCGCGCAACGCTTCCTCGCGCTCCTTGAGGAACGAAATGTCGCTGGCGATCAGCACCATGCCGCCTTCCTTCGACGGGCTGTGCGTCAGGCGGATCCAGCGACCGTCGTCCAGTTGCATTTCTCCGGTCGGATGTGCCAGTCCCTCGTCGATTTCCACCGGCACCCGCTCGCCGGCCGCGAATGCGTTGCGCCGGCCCGGAAAGAATCGCCGGATCAATGTATTGGCGATCAATACGCGGCCCTCTGGACCGATCAGCGCGACGCCGCTGGGGGCGCCCTCGATCGCGTCCGCCAACTGGCTTTGCGCCGAACGGCGGGCCGCGATTTCGCGGTCCATCATCTGCTGGATGTTGTCGCGCATCATGGTCATCGAGGCGAGCAACCGACCAAGCTCATCCTTGCCGCCAGGCCGGATGACGGTGTTCAGTTCTCCGGCGGCGATCCGGCCCGCGGCATGCGAGGCCGCGGCGATCGGGGTTACCATTTTCCGCGCCAGGGTCAGCGCCACCAGAAAACCGATCATCAGCACCAGGATCGTGGCGAGGATGCTCAGCTGCCGGTAGCGCGCGATCAACGCCAACGAACGTTCACGATCGCGGAACCCGTCATCGGAGGTCAGTTCGCCCAGAAGATCCAGGCTTTCGAGGACCCGCGCGGTTTGTTCGCGCAACGCCTCGCGCTGGTTCACCGACGGGGGCGCGTCACGGGTCGCGCGCCAGGCATCGAAGGCCTGCGTGGCGGACTGCGCGGCGGCGGCGGAGGTGAGGGTGGCGGAACGTTCCTCGGATACCTTGATATCGGCCCGCACCGCGTGGTCGAGATCCCCGACGCGGTTGTCCGGCACGTCTTTGGTGGAGGGATCACGGGCGAGCCGCTCGATCGCCAGTTCCAACGCGTTGAAATCGGCCTGCGCGAGGCGGGCGTAGCTGATCGCCATCAGCGGCTTGTCGTAAGTGCGCACCACGAGCCGGCCGGATTCGACGACGCTGTTGACGGCGAACAGCCCCAACGCCCCGGTGATCATCGCCAGGACCGTGAATGCCAGCATGATCTTGCCGCGGATGGTCAGAAAGAATTGCCGTGAAAACCAGGAGGGTGCCATGAATTCGGGCCACTTCAACAAGCTCCGACTCTTCTCCTGGGCGTCTTACAAATCAGTATCGACGGGCTGGTTTTTCGTGCGGGAATGACGCTTTTTGTCGCGCCTTTGTGTGAATTCCGTGGATCGGTTTCGGATGAAGCGAGCGGCACGGCGATTGGGTGTCACGCATGGCACGGCGTGGAGTATGATAGCGGCTCGCGCTCTTTGGATGTCGATACGGATATCGCACGCATTGACATCAACGCAATCAATGATGATGATGATATCAATCAAACAGGTGAAGCAATTCCGATGAGCAGCATCACCATCCGTAACCTCGATCCGGCGGTGAAAGAGCGGCTGCGCGTGCGCGCGGCCGAGCACGGTCACTCCATGGAAGCCGAGGCCCGGCGCATCCTGCAAACCACCCTCAAAGGCTCGGTGCGTCCGCCGGCTCTCAATCTTTACGAGCGCATCCGCGCCCGCTTCGCGCCCTTGGGCGGCGCCGACGATCTGGAGATCCCGCCGCGCGAGCCAGGGCGTGACCCGCCCCGGTTCGAATGATGTTCGTGCTCGATACGAATGTTCTCTGCGTCATGATGCGCGGCGAGTTGGTGCCGGACGTCGCGGCCTGGATCGCCGCGCAACCGGAAGAGTTGCTTTACACCACCGCGGTTTGCCAGGCGGAAGTGCTCGCCGGCATCGAGATCCTGCCGGACGGGCAGCGGCGTGCCGTCCTGGAGAAAGCCGCCCGCACGATGTTCGAGGACGATTTCGATGGGCGCATTCTGCCCTTCGATACCGAAGCCGCTGCTGCCTATGCCGATATCTTCGCCGCCCGTAAACGCAGTGGCCGCGCCACAGCGCCGCACGACCTCATGATCGCCGCGATTGCGCGCGCGAACGGCGCAAGCATGGTCACCCGTGATATCAGCGGTTTCGAGGGCTGTGGCCTCACGCTCATCAACCCGTGGGAGGCGGCATGAGCGGCGCCGTTATCGTCGCGTTCGCGCCCGCTTGCCCAGCGGCCGGGATTCGCGAGACAATGACGCCAGCACGGAGTGACCGCCATGACGGCTCCCAGCGACCGGGTTCTGACCCTTGAAACGTTACGCGCGCTGCAAATCCGCTCGGATGCCGCGGGAGCGCTGCGCCTGACCATCCATGTCGTGTGTTTGCTGGCAGCCGGCTGGTGGGTCGCGATTGCCTCCGGCTGGCTCGTACTGCCCGCCGTTTTCGTACTGGGCCTGGTACAGGTCGCGTTGTTCGCGCCGGCGCATGAGACGATGCATCAGACCGCCTTCGCCTCGCGGCGGGCCAATGCGATCGTCGGCTGGCTGACGTCGGCGCCGTCGCTGCTGAACGACCGGTTCTACACGGCGTTTCACGCGGCGCATCACCGNNCTGGTGGTGTTCGACAGTTGGCGCGGCGATCTGAGCCGTTATCTTTATGTCACGACCGCCGCGGCCCCCGCGATTATCCGCAGCGTGCGGCTGATGAGTTTGGTGATGGTTGGCGGAGCGGTCGCCTCGGCGCTGCTGTTCGGCTGGAAGACGCCATTCCTGTTCTGGATCGGCCCGCAGATTCTGGGCCAGCCGCCGTTGCGGGCGTATCTGCTGAGCGAGCACACCGGCTGCACGCATGATCGCGATGGCCTGACCAACACCCGCACCACGCTGACCAACGGAGCGATACGGTTACTGATGTGGAACATGCCGTATCACGCGGAGCATCACATGTATCCGTCGGTCCCGTTTCACCGGCTGCCGGAGGCGCACGCCGCCGTCCGCGCGCGTCTGGGCTTCCTCCAGCCCGGTTACGCGCGGTGGAACCTGGGCTTCATTCGCGAACTTTCCCGCCGTTCAGATCGCTCCGTCGCGCTGTAACGCCGCCACGCCGTCCTCGCCCAGTCCGAGCCATTCGCCGTAGATTTCCTGGTTGTGCTGGCCGAGAAACGCGCTCGGCACCGCCTCCGTCCGGTCCGCCCCATGCAGCCGCAGCGGCGAGTTGGGCAGGATCACATCGCCCAACGATGGATGGTTGACGTGTTGCAGCATGCCGCGGGCGTGCATGTGAGCATCGTTCATCACCTCTATCGCGTTGCGCACCGGCGCGCACGGAACGCGGGCCTTTTTCAAGGTCGCGACGACGTCGGCCTTGGTGCGGGTCGAGGTCCACGCGGTCACGACCGCCTCCGTCTCATCCATGTGCTTCGCCCGTTCCGGGTGCGAATTAAATCGCGGATCGCCGAGCAGATCCTCCCGCCCCATCGCCGCCAGCAGCTTCGGCCAATGCTCCTCCGTCACGACATGGATCGCGACGTGACCGTCGGACGTCTGGAACGCGTTGTACGGGGAGGCGGACAACCCCGCCTGCCGGTTGCCCGCCCGCGGCGGCGCCTTGCCCGTGCGGCGATAATAATCATAGCTGGAGGCGAGCGTCGGATACACGGTCTCCTGCATCGCGACTTCGACCAACTGACCCTCGCCGGTCGCCATGCGTTGGAACAAAGCCGTGACCACGCCGGCGTAAAGATGAATGCCGCCCATGAAGTCGACCAATGTTGGACCGGCTTTCATCGGCGGCCCGGACGGATCGCCCGTGATACTCATGATTCCCGACGCCGCCTGGATGGTGAAATCCATCGCCAGATTGTCGCGGTCCGGCCCCGAAATGCCGAAGCCCGTGCCGGTGGCGTAAATCAACCGCGGATTGACCGCCTTCAACACATCATATCCGACGCCGAGATCGTCCATCGTACCGGGCGAGAAATTCTCCAGCAGCACGTCGGCGCGCGCGGCCATGAGTTTCAACAATTCCTTGCCGCGGTCGGACTTCAGATTGAGCGTCACGCCCTTCTTGTTGGCGTTCAGCATCGCCATCGGCAACGTGGTGTCGCCACCAGTCGCCATCACGCGCCGCCGTAACGGTTCGCCCCTGGGCGGCTCGATCTTGATCACGGTCGCGCCCGCCTTGGCCATCAGCATGGTGGCGTAGGGACCTTGATAGATCTGGCCGAAATCGAGCACGGTGATGCCCGCCAAGGGAGTCGTCATCCTGGACCTCTTCACGATTCTGGCGTCAGGATAGAGCGTTCCGCCACGTCTGGCGAACCAGGGAAGGGACGGGGGCAGATGGGTTTGTATGGGGTGCTGAAGGCCTTGCACGTGTTGTGCGCGGTCGTGTGGGTGGGCGGCATGTTCTTCGCCTATGTCGTGTTGCGGCCGAGCCTTTCCGTGCTGGAGCCCGCGCAGCGCATCGCTTTGCATGGCCAGGTGTTCCGGCGGTTCTTCCTGATCATCTGGCATGCCATGCCGCTGATCGTGCTGACCGGCTTCGCGATGATCTTCGCCGTGTTCGGCGGCATGGCCGGAGTGCGTTGGAACGTTCATGTCATGCTGCTTCTGGGCCTGATCATGGCGGCGATCTTCCTCGCCATCTTTTTCGGTCCGTATCGAACATTTCGCGCGGCGCCAGGCCCCGCGCCGCTGGACACCATTCGCAAGCTGATCGGGATCAATCTGATCCTTGGTCTTCTCATCAGCGTGATCGCCGTGCTTGGATAACGCCGCGTTAAAAGGGGAGGAGGTTGCATGGTGGACCGGTCAACGTGGGACCCGGAAATGGCCGCGTTCGCGGCGGCCGGTGATGAAGAGGCGAAATCCCATCCACCGATCCGGCTGGAGATCCCGCTGGAGCCGCATCGCCGCACCAATGACGCGCTGAGCCTGCGCACCGCCGAGGGCGGCCCCCAGGTCGCCGAGATCACCGACCGTTGGGTCGCGGCCCGCGGCCGGCGCATTTACTGCCGCGTCTACCGGCCGCGCACGGACGCGAAGTTGCCGGTTCTGGTCTGGTTCCATGGCGGCGGCTGGGTCTGGGCTTCGGTCGATACGCACGACCGCCTGTGCCGCGAATACGCCAGCGCCGCCGACGTCGCCGTGGTGAGTGTCGATTACGCGCTGTCCCCAGAAGCGAAGTTCCCGCAGGCGGTGGAAGAGTGCGCCGCGGTCGTCCGCCACATCGCCGAACACGGCGCGGCCTGGGGACTGGACGGTTCGCGCATCCTGGTCGGCGGCGACTCCGCGGGAGGCAATCTGTGCCTCGCCACCGCGCTGCTACTACGCGATTCCGGCGGACCGGGATTGAAGGGCATCGTCGCGTATTATCCGGTGTGCGACAGCAAGTTTGACACGCCGTCGTACGAGGAATTCGGCGAAGGCGGTTATGGGTTGAACCGCCAGCGGATGGAATTCTACTGGAGCGTTTACGCGACGCACGAAGGCGACCGCTCGCATCCTCTGGCGTCCGTCGCGCGCGCCGATCTGCGCGGGTTACCGCCCGTGTTGGTGCATCTGGCCGAACTGGACGTGCTGCGCTCGGAAGGCGAGGGCCTGGTGCGGAAGTTGCGCGATTCGGGCGTGTCGGTGGAGACCGAAACGTTTCCCGGCGTGCTGCACGGTTTCGTCCGCGCCACCGGCTTCGTTGGCAAGGCGCGCGACGCGATGAGCAAGGCGGCCGCTTTCATCAAAAGGGTCGCTTAGGGACCCACGGTCTCCGGACCGCGGTTCCCCGTCATGGCCGGGCTCCGACCCGGCCATCTCTCGCCGCACCATCCTGGACGCGATGATCCGGTCAAATCCAACCGCGCTGCGACGAGTCTGGCGGTCAAACGCCGATCGGTTCCCCGAACGGCACCCACGCTTTGCCGTCGAACCGCTGCAGCCGCATCTTTTTCATGCCGTAATAATCGGTGGGCGTGGTGTGGAAGCGAATGCCCTTGTGCAGCATCGGCAGTTCGATATCCAAATTCGCCGCCTGGCGCAGGATATTTTCCCGCGACAGGTCTTCTCCACACTGTTTCAGCATCACCGCGAGGGTCTGCGTCGCGCTATAACCATAGACGTTGCTGCCATCGCTGAGATCGCCGTTCGGCTGATACTTCTTCATGAACGCCAGCCAGTCCTTGAACCCCTGGTCGTCGGCCCATTGCG
Source organism: Acetobacteraceae bacterium (assembly GCA_003164305.1). The sequence continues at coordinate 10,929 of PLSZ01000310.1, read as the reverse complement.
GATCCGACGGGTCCTTCAGGTAGGACCCGGTGACCAGGCCGATCGCCTTGTCCAGACCCGCGGGCGCCAGGCCGGACGCGACCGAGGCACCGACGCTGGCGATGATATACATCGGATTCCAGGCCAGTTCGCGCACTTTCCGCAACGCCATCGCGGTGACCTTGGGAATGCTCGCGGCGAACAACGCGTCGGCACCCGAACTTTGCAGCTGCACGATCTGCGAATCCACCGTGGGATCGGTCGGCTCGTAGCTGACCGTGGCGACAATCATGCTGGCGCGATCACCCAGGCCGTCCTTGAACCCTTTCAGGAAATCCTTGCCGGAATCGTCGTTCTGGTAGAGCACCGCGATCTTCGCGTCTGGCTTTTCGTTCATCACATAACGCGCGTAAACGTGGCCTTCAATTTGATAACTGATCTGCCAGCCCATCGTCCACGGGAAATTCTCCCGGTCGCCGAACTGCGTGGCACCGGACGCGACGAACAGCTGCGGCACTTTCTTCTGGTTCAGGTAACGCCGTGCCGACATCGCGGTTGGCGTGCCGAGCTGTTGAAAAATAAACGCGACACCCTCTTCTTCCACCAGCCGGCGTGTTTGCTCCAGCGTCTTTGGTGGCGTGTATCCATCGTCGAGCGACAAAAGTTTAATCTTCCGTCCGTTGATGCCGCCCTGATCGTTGATGAAATTGGTATAGGCGACCTCGACATGCCCGATCGGCGCGTAACCCGAGGCGGGGCCGCTGTACGGCATCGTCTGCCCAATGAGGATTTCCGTCGCGGTGACGCCCGGCGCCTGAGGGGTCTGCGCGATGGCCGGCGTTGCCAACGCGGCCGAACCCGCCAGAGCCAACGCGCGACGTCGAGAAATCGGCCGCATATCTCAGCCTTTCCGAACGTACTTCTTGCAGCGCAAAACCAGTGGATCGCGGAAATGGGCGCGCATCTTCTCGGTCCACGGCGTGTTGGCCGCGTTCGACCACGCGTCGGACCGGGACACATCGACCGAGGTCAAATGATACAACGCCAGATACTTCTTCTCGATCCCCGGGCCCGCTGACTGAAAGCGCCGCGCCGTCAGCACTCCCGGCACCGCGCCGAGTTGGGGCAAGTGCTCGGTGTTATACCACTCGTTGAACTCCGCCTCCGCCGCGGGATCGACATTCATCGAGGCGACCAGCAGACCGTTCGCGTTCGCCGGTCCCGTCACGTCGCCGGGGACGATCTGCGTGCCCTCGAACCGCAGCAGACGCTTCGCGATCGCCGTGATCCGCTTCGTCCACACCGAACCGTTCGCCCCACCGATCGCCTGATACGCGGGACTGCCCATCACCGCGTGGCTCTCAAGGTCATAGGTCGCGACGGCGAACTTTGGATTGTCATCGCCAACCCAGCGCTGCGCGTTCAGGAAGCCTGGCACGCGCAATCGTTCCGGTACATGCTCCAGGTCGTACCAATCGTTGAACTCGTCCTCCTGAGCGGGCGAGGTGTCGAACGACGCGAACAACAGTCCTTTGGCCATGGATGCCTCCCTCGTGGTCTGGTTGGGACAATTCTGCCACGCGGGCGTCTCGGTTGCCAGCCGTGTTGCTTTGCGGCATGACATTTCCCAACGAAACCGAGGATCCTCATGGCCTTCCTGACCGAACCCGAGCCCGAACGCGGGGCGAATTTACCGATCATGCCGGGCATCAGCCGCATCGTCGCCAACAATCCGGGCCCGATGACGTATTTCGGAACGAACACGTATCTGATTGAAACGGCGCGGGGTCTGGTGATCCTCGATCCCGGTCCGGAAGATCATCCGGAACATGTCGAGGCGATCATGCGTCACACCGGCGGCCAGATCGCGTTGATCCTGATCAGCCATACGCATCACGATCACGTCGGAGCGGCCGAGGAACTGAAACAGAAGACCGGCTCTCCAACCGTTGGTTTCAAGGTCTCGGGCCTGGACAGCTTCGACGCCGATATCAAACTGAACGATGGCGACACGATCGCCGGCATGGCCGCGATCCATACGCCAGGCCACGCGTCGGATCATCTGTGCTTCGCGCTGCCGGCGAAGAACGGGGAGAAAGTGCTGTTCAGCGCCGATCATGTGATGTCGTGGTCGACCAGCATCGTCAGCCCGCCGGGCGGCGATATGAAAGATTACTTCAACAGCCTGGAAATTTTGTTGAAGCGCGACGACGACATTTATCTGTCTGGCCACGGCCCGCCGCTGCGGGAGCCTCGCGACCTGGTGCGTGCGATGCGCGCGCATCGTGTGATGCGGGAGGCCGCGATCGCGGAAAAGCTAAAGCAAGGCGCCGTCAGCACGTACACGCTGATGGACACGCTGTATTCGCAGGTGAATCCCAGGCTGCGCCGCGCCGCCGAACGCAACGTCCTGGCGCATCTGTTGAAGATGGAGATTGAAGGCAAGGTCGTGCGCGACGGAGAGAACTGGCGCGCGGCCTGATACCAGATTGTTTGATGTTTGACACAACGTGTCGTCTCAATCTCGTCATGGCCCGGCTCGACCGGGCTATCGGCATCAACATGATGTGGACAGCGACGACCCGGTCGAGCCGGGTCATGACGCGGGGCGGTATGGGAAGCATCATGATGCGCGCCGCCTAAGCGGTCACTCCATCTTCCAGCCCCGATCCTTCAACACCTTGAACTGCGCGCGCGCGTCGCGTTCCGCCTCGGTCATCTCCAGCCAGCCTCGCAGTTGCTCCAGCATCCGCCGCGTCGGCGCGGCGAGTTCAAGCGCCAACGCCTCCGCCATGTCGTGGAATCGCAGATTGTCCAACTCGCCGTCGCCGCCCAACTCTCCGGCGACGCGGGAGGCGTGGATGCAGAAGAACCGTGCATTGAAACGAATGGGACTATCGGCCGGCGTCACGGCGCGCGCCAGGTACTCCAAGCCGTCCAGCGCGGGCGGCACGCCGAGCGAAAGTCCTGTTTCCTCCAGCAGTTCGCGCGCGGCGGCGAAGCCCAGACCATGCGCCAGTTTCGCGTTGGAGTTGCGATGCAGCGCGGCTTCGGTGCGCTTCGACAAGCCGGAGGCAACCGGCGCGGACAGGTCCGCCCGATCCACCGCGCCGCCCGGAAACACCAGCCGGTTCGGCATGAAACGATGCCGGGCGCCGCGCATGCCCATCAGAATTTCCGTCGCATCACCATTCTGACGCCAGACCAAAAGACTGGCCGCGTGCCGCGCGCGGACCGCCTTCGGCCGGGGTGATTCCCGAGCATCCAGGATCGTGACATGACGGTGGTGGTCTTCAGGCAAGATCGAACCCTTTCGTCTTCAGGTAAGCAGCGAAACCGAACCGTTCCGGCACCGACAATTGCCGGGCGACATTCTCGCTCCAGCCCACGCCCTCGCGCGGCGGCCAGACATCGTTGTTCTTCAGACTGCCAGGCGCTACCGGCTCGCGCTCCCGGCGCCGATTGTCATAACCGGCGACGTCGCTTTCCAGCGCGCTGTCATCGTAACGTTCCTGGTGCACGACGATCGCGGGCGGCAGGCGCATCGACACCGGTCGGCGGAACACCGGCCAGCCGACCGTCAGTCCCGCGACCGGATAAACCCCGGACGGCAAACCGAGCAGCGGAGAAACCCGCTCGATATGACTGCGAACATACGAAATCGGGCAGGTGCCGAGACCGACCGCCTCGGCTGCCGCCATGAACTGCCCCATGGCCAGGGAGCAATCGACCGCCGTGTTCAGGAACGTGTCGAGGTTGTTGTTGGCATGCGGCATGTCGTGCAATTCGCACAACCGCTGGCCACGCCGCATGTCGCCGCACCAGACCAGGAACACCGGCGCCGTGGCGATCCAGTCCATGGTGCCGATCCAGTCGGCGATCTGTTTGATCCGCGGCGGGTCGCGCATGACCACAACGGAATATTGTTGCAGATCCGATTTGGCGGGAGCCGATTGAGCCGCCGCCAGCAACGCGTCCAGCAGCGAATCGGGTACCGCCTGTTCCGTGTAGCGGCGCACCACGCGACGGTCGAGCAACCCGGCGATCGCGTCCGGCACTTCAACGCCCGGCAACTCCATCCCAAAGCGCGCTTTCAGCAGTGCCTGGCCGTCGGCCATTGTCCGTCCTCCTTCCGCGATGCTGGGTCACCCTTGCCGGAACGCCCGGATCGCGCAAGGTTGCGGACAAATGGAGGAACCCGATGCCCGCGACCTATGAAAAGCACCGCGCCCAGTTGAAAGCGATTCTACTGGCCTGGGGGATGCCCGAGGAGAATGCCGAGACGACCGCGGAAATCCTGTCATGGGCCGATCTGCACGGGGTCGACAGTCACGGGATGTCGATGATTCCGGGCTATGATGGGTTGCGCCGCTCCGGTCGCGCGAAGATGGACGCGCGGCCAAAGATCGTGAAAGAGACTCCGGTTTCCGCCCTCGTCGATGGCGGTGGCGGACTGGGCCATGTCCCCTCGCATTTCGCGATGAACGTGGCGATCGACAAAGCGAAGAAAGTCGGCATGGCGATCGCCGCGGTCAACAACTCGGCGCATTTTGGTGCCACGGGATTTTATACGCTGATGGCGGCGAAGGCGGGATTGATCGGGATGGCCTGCACCTCGGCCTCGGGCATTCAGGTCGCACCGACGTTTGGCAAGCAGGCGCGCCTCGGCACTGACCCGTGGTCGTTCGCCGCGCCGAGCGCCGATGGCATTCCGTTCCTGCTGGACATGGCGACCACCACCGTGGCGGCCGGCCGGATTCGCAATAAAGCCAATGAAGGACTGCCGACTCCCGACGGTTGGGTGCTCGACAGTGAGGGCCGGCCGAGCAACGATCCCCTTGTCGCGCGGCAAAAAGGAGGATTTCTGACGTCATTGGGCGGCTCCCCGGAAAATTCGTCGTACAAAGGCTATGGCCTGTCCGCCATGGTGAACATTCTGGGCTCTTGCCTGTCGGGCGCGACGTTGATCACCGATCCGATGCACACGAAAAAACCGACCGGCATGGACATCGGCCACTTCTTCATGGCGATCGATCCGGGCTTGTTCCGCGATGGCGATGACTTCGAGAAAGACGTCGCGCAATTCTGCGGCGATCTGCGCGCGACGACGCCGATGGATCCCGCGCAACCGGTGATGGTCGCCGGCGATCCGCAATGGAACTACGCGAAGAAGCGCATGGCGGAAGGCATCCCCGTCGGACCGGGATTGTTGAGCCAGGTGCGGCAGATCGCGCAAGCCTCGGCGGCGCAATGGGTGCTGGACTAAACGCCCAGATACGCCTTGCGCACATAGTCGTTCGCCAGCAATTCGCCGGTGGGTCCTTCGGCGACGCACTGGCCGGTTTCCAGCAAATAGCCTCGGCTGGCCAGTCGCAACGCCATCGCGGCATTCTGTTCCACCAACAGAATGGCCGTGCCGTCGTCATGAATGGCGCGCAGGGCCTGTGACAGTGACTTCACCATGATCGGCGACAGCCCGACCGTCGGCTCATCCACCAGCAACAACCGAGGCCTCGCCATCAACCCGCGTGCGAAAGCCAGGATTTGTTGTTCGCCACCGGACAGGCTGCCGGCGTGTTGCTTCTGGCGCGATTGAAGGATCGGAAAGCGGGAAAACATCGTGTCCAGATCGGACCGCACCGACGCCGCGTCGCGCCGCTGGAACGCCCCGAGTTCGAGGTTCTCCCGCACCGTCATGCGCGGAAACAGGCGTTTGCCTTCCGGCACGTGCACCAGCCCCATCTCGACCCGCCGCCGCGGCGTGACGGTATCGATCCGCTGTCCGTCAAACCAAACCTCGCCCGAGGACAACGGCACCAGACCGGAGACCGCGCGCAGGCACGATGTTTTGCCGGCGCCGTTCGCCCCGATCAGCGTCACGGTTTCGCCAATGTCCACCTGTAACGAAATGCCGTGCAGCACTTCGGCGGTGTCATAGCTGACGCTCAAACCGCGGAGTTCAAGCAGCATCGTCGTCCGCCGCGCCCAGGTAGGCCTCGATGACGCCGGGATCGGCCGCGACCTCGGCGGGCGAGCCCTCCGCGATCAGCCGCCCAAAGCTCAGGACGCTGATCCGGTCGCAAACGTTCATCACGGCGCGGATGTTGTGCTCCACCAGCACGACCGTGATACCCTGGCGGTCGCGCAGGTCCCGCACCAGTGTCATCATACGTTCCACGTCCGCGTGGTTCATGCCGGCGACCGGTTCATCCAGCAACAGCAGCCGCGGCTTCGGCGCCAGGCCGATCGCCACCTGCAGGATGCGCTTGAATCCGTGCGGCAAACTGCCGGCGAGTTCGTTCTCCCGGCCCGTCAACCCAGTGAACGCGATGATCTCATGCGCGCGTTCCGTCAGCGCTTCATTATGGTTACGAACCGATGGCGGATCGAGCAATCCGGCCCAGAAGCCGGACCGGGCGTGCACGTGCAGCCCGACCAGAATACTGCGCAAGACCGTGAACGTCGGAAACAATTGCGCGTGTTGGAATGTACGAACCAGACCGCGGCGCACGAGATCGTGCATCGCCACACCCGTGATCGTCCCACCCTCAAACCTGACCTGCCCGCCACTGGGCCGCAGCGTACCGCTGATCAGATTGAACAGCGTGGTTTTGCCCGCGCCATTGGGTCCGATCAGGCCGCGGATTTCGCCTTGTTCCACCGACAGCGTCACATCATTCACCGCGACCAGCCCGCCAAAGCGGCGGATCAGGCCATCGACCTCCAGTATCGTGCTCATGCTTTTCGCACCAGACGGTGCCACGCGCCGATCAGCCCGTTTGGCATCGTCAGCATTGAGACGATCAGCACCAGACCGAAGAACAGGTTCTGGTATTTGCCCGTCACGCGAAACAATTCCGGCACCACAGTCAAAACGACGGCGCCCAGGATCGGACCGGCGAAGGAACCAAAGCCGCCGACAACAATGTAGACCAGAACATTCACCGAATATTCGAACGTGAAGACCAGCGGACTGATGTAGCCGAAATACGTCGCGTACAAACTTCCCGCCAGCCCGGCGAAGAACGCCGATATAATGAACGCGATCAACTTGCTGCCGGGCACGTCGATGCCGACCGAGCTCGCGAGCAGATCGCTTTCCCGGATGCTCCAGAGCACGTTGCCGAACCAGGAACGGCTCACCCGGTAAATCACCAGACACGTAATCAGCAACAGTCCCAGAGCCAGATAATAGAACGGCACCTTGTTCAGCGTGGTGAACAAGCTGACCGGTTGCGGCGGGGGGATATCTCGGATGCCGTACCACCCGCCGAACGGATCCTGAAAATAGGCGAAAATGCCACTGACGACCTGACCGAACGCCAGAGTCACCAGAAAAAAGTAAACCCCTTTGACCCGCAAACTTAACCGCCCGACCGGCGCGCTGACCAGTCCGGCGACGGTCGCGGACAGCGGCATCGCCACCCAGAACGGCCAGCCGGCGTTCTTGGTCAGCAACGCGGTCGTCATCGCGCCGATGAACATGAACCCGGCCTGACCAAAGGAGATCAGCCCGGTGATTCCCAGCAGCCACATCGACACCGCCATGATGACGTTGATCGCCATGACGATCATCACGTGCAGAAAGTAGGTATCATGCACAGCCAACGGCAGCAGCAAAAGCACCGCCACCAGCACCGCGGTGAAAATCTTAGACATCGTAACCAAACAGCCCGCGCGGCCGAACGATCAGGATCAGCATCAAAATCGCGAAGTCGATGATAAACGCCAGTTCGCCACCCAACAGAGTCCCGGTGATGCTGTCGGACAACCCAATGAACAGCCCGGCGATCACCGTGCCCGCGATGCTGCCCATGCCGCCGATTTGCACGATAATGAACGATTTCAACAGCGGCTCCGCGCCCATCTCCGGATCGACGCCGAACAGCGATCCCAACATCGCGCCGCCCACCGCCGCCAAAATCGCGCTGATGACGAACGCGCTGAGATATACTCGCTCGACGCTGATACCCATCAGCAGCGCCGCCTCCCGATCCTGCTCAACCGCGCGCATTGCCTTGCCGGGTTTGGTATAATGCAGAAACAAATATAGCAGCACCGCCAGAGCGATACACAACGCCGCCGCGAACAGCCGCTGTTTGGCGATGAACACGCCGCCGATCTTCAATACGCCGGGAAACGTCGCCGGGATCGCGATCGGTTCCGGGCCGAAGATCGCCCATGACGCCGAGCGGATCGCGAATGACGCGCCGATCCCAACGATGAAGCAGTTCAGGATTTCGTATTGCAATGGCCGGAACAAAGCGTACTGGCAAAACACCGCGATCGCCGCGCTGATCAGGATCGCGCCCGGCAACGCGAGGAAAAACGGAAGCCCGGCCTCCGAGCCCAGGAAATACACCGCGAACGCCGACAGCATGACCAGTTCGCCATGTACGAAATTGACGACCCGCATGATGCCGAACAGCAAGGTGACGCCCAACGCGATGAGCATGTAAATCAGACCGGTCACCAGCCCGCTGGTGACGATCTGCGCGATCAGCGTTCCGTTCACGGAATTAAACGTCCGCGGGCCAAGCGACCATGGCGATCTGAACTGGTTTCCCTCCCTTCACCTGGGCCATCGGAATCGCACGCGTTATGGTTGAATCGATGCCGTAAACGGACTTCATGCCAAACGCCTCGGGACCATAAAGCCCGGTCCAGGTCATGCCATGCATCGCGTTGGCGATTGCCTCGGGATCGACGGACTTTGCCTTGCGAATGCCGTTGGCCAGGATGAACGGTGTATCCCAAACCGAATACGCGAAAGTCGGAAACGGCGGGCCGTACTTGGCCAGCCACCACGTCTGCAATTCCTTCTGCGCATCGTTCTGCGGATCGACCAGCGTATCGAACAGCAGGGTTCCCTCGGCCGCTTCAGGCGTGGCGACCTCGACGAACGATTTTACATCGGAATAACCGAGCATGATCATGCCCTTATACCCCAACTCTCGCAGCGCCTTGCAGCCCAGAGCCTGATCGCGGCCGATGCTGCCGCCGAAATCGATCAGATCGGGGTTGGCGCTGGCCAGCCGTGTCGCCACCGGATAGAAATCCGCCGCCCCACGCTTGAAGAATTCGTTGGCGATGTTGGTGAAGCCGTTCTTCTCCGCGATCATGCGGCGATCTTCGGATTCGGTGAAGCCAGCTTCATCCGACGGGTTCATGTGGCCGATTTTGTGCACATCCGGGAACGTCTTGCGCAACCAGGGGTAGACGGCCCAGGCGGTCTCGTTGGTGGGGGCGACGCGGAAGCTCAAGGGGAATTCGGGGGCCGTCAGATGCGTCTTGCCCGAAGCGTACGACATTTGCAGGCACTTCACCGCGGTCGTTTTCGCGACCACTGGCACCGAGTTGCCGGATCCCAGAGACACCAGAAACCGCGTTCCGTCGGCGAGCATTTTCTCGACGATGGTGACCGCCTCGGCGGGCACGTATTTGTTGTCGTAGAACGTCATCTTCAACTTGTACACATCGTCGCCGACCGCCAGGCCCTGGGCGTTGATTACCTCGGCGCCATGCTCCAGCGTTCGTTGCGTGGTGATGCCGGTCGCGGCACCGGGTCCCGTCAGGGGAATGCTGACACCGATGTTCAGCTCTTTCTCGGCGGCGCGGGCGACAAACGGCGTGGCGAGGCCCAGAGCGGTTCCCGCCAGCAGGGTGCGGCGTGCGATTGGCATTTTTCGTTTCCTCGTTTTATTGCGGCGGATCGTCCAGGCCGCGACGACTCTTGTCAATCCGGGCGCGCGAAGCCGTCGCCAACAGTGTATGGTCCGCGCTCGATACCCGATTCGCATTCATGAGAGCACCGAAATGATCGCCCAGTTGACGGGCCTGGTAGACGCTCTGGAGGATGGGCGCTGCGTGATCGACGTGGCGGGCGTGGGCTATCTCGTCCATGCGTCATCACGGACCCTCGCTGCCCTGCCGCGGCCGCCGGAATCCGTAAAGCTGCTGGTGGAGACGCATGTGCGGGAGGACGCGATCCAGTTGTTCGGGTNNTGCTGACCACGGTGCAGGGCGTCGGTCCACGGGTCGCGCTGTCGATCCTGTCCGCGTTGGCCCCGCGCGACCTGATCGGCGCCATCGTGGGCCGCGACCAGGGTAGCCTGACGCGGGCGCCGGGCGTTGGCGCGCGGCTGGCGGCGCGGTTGCTCACGGAACTGAAAGATAAGGTCGGGGCCATGCCGTCGTCGCCGGGCATCGCCATCCAGACACCTGTCGCGCGGCCCGCCGGCACCGCCGGGGATGCGTTGTCGGCGCTGATCAATCTCGGCTACCGGCGGCCGGAGGCGCAGGCGACCGTTGCCCGGGTCACTGAACGACTCGGTGACGGCGCCACGCTGGACGCGATCATCCGTGACTCGCTTAAAGAGCTCGCCAGCAGGACCGGCGTATGAAACGTCCGCGCCCGACCGAGCCGGACGACGCCGAATCCCGCGCCGTTTCTCCTGTGCGGCGAGAAGAAGACGCGGCCGAGGCATCGCTGCGTCCGCAAACCCTGGCTGACTTCACCGGCCAGAAAGCCTCCCGCGAAAACCTCGCCGTGTTCATCGAGGCGGCGAAAGCCCGCGGCGAGGCCCTCGACCATGTCCTGCTGCATGGCCCGCCCGGCCTCGGCAAAACCACCCTCGCGCAGATCATCGCCCGCGAACTGGGTGTTGGGTTTCGCGCGACCTCGGGGCCGGTGATCCAGCGGGCAGGGGATCTCGCCGCGATCCTGACCAACCTGCAGCCGCGCGATGTGCTGTTCATCGACGAAATCCATCGCCTGCAACCGGCGATCGAGGAAATCCTCTACCCGGCGATGGAGGACTTTCAACTCGACCTGATCATCGGTGAGGGCCCCGCGGCGCGTAGCGTCCGCATCGATTTGCAGCCGTTCACATTGGTCGGCGCCACGACCCGCTCCGGCCTGCTGGCGACGCCGTTGCGCGACCGCTTCGG